>JAQBQF010000145.1 GCA_028287115.1 Myxococcales bacterium | reverse complement strand
TGGAGACCGCACATCATGATGCCGGTCGGGCCCTTCTTCGCCCACTTGAGGTCGGTCTCGACCGGCCCCATCATCTTGATCAGCTCGTCCTGACAGATCGCGATGAACGCTTGCTCGGGAGTGATCGTCTTGGTGCCGTACTCGGCGCTCTTCGCGCGAAGCTCGACAGACTTGCCGCGTGCTGCGTCTTTGACGCGTTCGAGGAAGCGCTTGACGACGCGGAACTCGACATCGCCTTCGAGGAGCGACAACCGGACGTCGCGAAGCGCTTCGTCGATGACCTCGTCCGTCAGTTCGGCGACGCCAGTGAGCCGCGTACGCGCGGCGCGGAATCCTTTTGCGAGGGTCTCGAGCACGGCCTCGGTCGTATAGCACGGAGGCTAGGGCACCGGTTCGTACACGATCAGGTAGTCGAAGGAAGCGCTGAGGATCAGGGCCATGAGCCCGGGAGGGCCGGACTCGGCCTCGGGGGTCGGATAGGTCACCACGTCCGCCGGGCTCGTACGGGTGCATTGGATCTGCGGCCCGTTAGCGCACGGTCAACATCCCCTGGTCGCCGATGGTGATGAGGCCCGAATGACTCGCACCCTGCACCAGATCGTCCAAGCCCTCGCGACGGTCCAGCCGTGATCTTCGTCGCTACCGGGCGCCACGTGCGATCGCGCGTACCTCGCCGTCGGTGTCATGTGCGAGGCGCGCGAGCACGCCGTGGTCGCCACCGGTCGCGCGGCGCACCCAGGCAGCGCGAGCCGTTGCGGCGCGGATCGCGGGATCCGGATCGTACGATAGGTGATCGATCACGATCCCATCGCCGACGAGTGGGAACGCCCATTCGAGCGCGTTCGCGATCGCGGCACGGCGGACTAGATCCTCGGCGAGGGCCCACGTCGCGGCGAGGTGAGTTGCGCCGAGCGGCCGCATCTCGGCGAGCGCGTGGGCGAGGCTGCGCCCGAGCATCGCGGCGGCGTCGTGCGCGTCGAGGTGCTCGCGATCGATCGTCAACCGTGGGTCGAGGTCCGCGTCGTCATCGAACGCCGACGGCGACGACAACGCCACATCCGTGCTCGCCGCGGCGGGAGATGCCGACAGCGCGAGCACCGTGAGCTTGGACAGCAAGCGTCTGAGCGAGATCTTGGCCATGGGAAGTTCCGGCAACCTGCTCACGCACCTCTCCATCGTCAAGACAGGCGCTGGCGCCCAGGCATTCCCGCAGCTACCTTCGGGGCCGGATGGCACGGTGGTTCGCATTCATCCCCATCGCGACCCTGCTCGTTTGGGGAGGGGCCGAGGCAAGTCCGGTGATTCGCTGCGACGATTCGTCGACCGCCGACCTGTCGATCGATGGCTTGCTCGATGACTGGAAGGCAAACCAGGTGCTCGCGCGCGCCGGGGGCAACGGCGGCGTCGCCGAGCTGCGCTGCTCGTGGGACGGGACGGCGCTCGGCCTCGCGCTCGATATCAAGGACGATCGCGTCGTCCGGGTGCGCGGCAAAGGCGACGAAGATCACGTCACGGTCAGTCTCGCGGCCGGGGGCAAGCCCGTGACCGTCGTCGCGTATCCAGGCAACGCGATCGCGAAGTCGAAGCTCTCGGCGCCCCGTCGCGTGCTCGTTGCCGATTCGTTGCAGCCAAAAGGGTTCTCGATCGAGCTGCGCGTTCCAGCGGCCGCGCTGCCCGGATTCTCGGCGAGCACGCCGTCGTTCGAGTTGCACGTCGTGTTCCACGACTCCGATCAGGCGACCGGTGGCGAGGCGATCGACGTCACGATCGATGGCGCGATCGAGCTCGGGGATCGCAAGGATCTGCTCGATGACTTCTTGAAGACGGTCAAGCTGCGGCGCTCCGACATCAAGCTCGACACGCTCGCCGAGCTCGATCCCGATCGCAAAGGCAAGGAGCGGATCGTCGCCGGCGGGACCGTGATCGGCGTGCTGACGGATCAGTTCGCGTTCGTGACGCTGCCCGCGCAAAAGCCCAGCGACGTGCGATCGATCGCGCTGTTGCCGCTCGGTAATCGCGGGCAGCAGGTCGTCTCCGCGATCGTTCGTCAGACCGGCAACGGCGGTGCTCGCGATCTACTGATGCTGTGGACGGTGTGGAGCGGTCAACTGCAACCGCTCGGACAGATCGAAGCTCGCAAGGAGCTCGGCGGCAACGTGCTCGAGGTCGAGTGGAAGATCGTCAAGGGGAAGGCTGGCCCCGAGCTCGTCGTGACGCCGAAGCCGGCGATCGGCCTCTCCGCCGAGACCTGGAACGAGGCGCCGGCCGACGACGCCGATCCGATCCTGCTGCCGTGGGACACCACCAAGGGCGGCATCGGCTACTCGCTCCGCGGCGCCGAGCTGCAACGTCGCGATCTGCCGGCGCCGAAGAAGAAGCGGTAGGGCCAACGCCGCTCGCCGCGACTGCTTACATTGAAAGCTCGCGAGGCGATCCGCGTTGTTGGGTCATGACGCATCGATTGCCTGTCCTATCCTGCTTGGTCATCACGAGCCTCGCGGCCGGATGCGCCGGTCCGCAAAAAGCCGCCATGCCCGCGAGCGCGCACGTTCAGCGAGAAGTGCCGGCCTCGGCGGTCGCGGCTCCGATCCCACCGACCGCGACGAGTCACGGCACCGGGTACGTCGACGTCAACACCGACAACTCGCTGATCAGCAATGGCTCGGTCTCCGCGACATCCGAGAATCTGCTGTCGACGGCGAGTGGGTTTCGGCGCGAGGTCTATCGGCTCGGGGGCCGCGTGTTCGCGGAACAGGTGCACTTCCGTGCCGACACCGAAGACGGTCCGAAGGAAGCGTCGTCCGCGACGTACCGGGTGAAGCTGTTGCCGCGGCTATTGCCCGACGTGCTCGATTGGCTCGGCAAGCATTCGACGATCACCGTGCAGGACGTCTCGTCGATCGTGGCGATGGAGAGTGAGGCCGATGCCGCGATCGTTCGTGCGGACGTCCAGGCACGGCTCGCCGACCTCGAGGCGCAGCTCGCGAATCCGACGCTCGATCCGCAGTTTCGGGCGGCACTCGAGCAGGAGCGCACGAAGCTCGTCGGAGCCGCGATCGCCGATCCCAATGCGATGGCCGACAATACGAAGCGCGTCGCCGTGCTCGACATCCGGCTCGAAGCGCCAAGCAGGCCAGATCCGTTCGCGACCGGCACGTTGCTCGGCCATGCGCGCGGCTCGGTGCTCGGCCTCGGCATCCTCGGCCAGACCCGCAGCAATCGAATCGGCGGCGGCGTCGGCATCGGTGGCCGGTCGCCGGTGTCGAGCTTCGAGGTCATCGGCTACGCGTCACCGACGATGAACGAGCGCGCCGGTGTAACGGCGACGATCGGCTTCGGCGGGTACTCCAAGGCATTCGGTGACGGCAACCGCGCGATGATGAATCCGTACGTCGGCGCGCGCCTTGGCTACGCGTACTTCGATGCGAGCTACTTCGCCGTCGCGGCCGAGATCGGCGTCGAGCTCGTCAAGCAGCACGGCCTGTTGTGGACCGTGTCGGCGAGGCCGATGGGCCTCCTCGGCTCGACTTCGCAAGCCGCGGTCGAGGTCGGATCTTCCGTCGGCCTGGCGTTCTAACCAAGGAGCGGCGCGTCACTCGAGGACGAACGCGGCGATCAGCCCGACCCAGGAAGACTGCGTTAGGGTGCTGGTCGCCGTTCCCTGGTAGGTGCCCGCCAAGCTGCCCCCGTTATCGTTTAGGTTATCCGCGAACGTGTAGAAGAAGACGGCGTTGGTGTCCTGCGTCGTCCACGGCGGCAGCGTCGTGATCGAGCCGCTGCCCCTCGCGTCGACGTACGCCGCGAACAACGCGTCGGTGGACCTGGTCGTGATCAAGGGCGTGTCGAGCGCGGTCGAGATCGCCGTCCCGCAGTGCGAGTCCGCAACATCGAGCGGATCGACTCCGTCGACATCCTTTCGACAATGACAGACCGCCGAGCTGGGCGTCGCCTACAGCTCGCGCAGGCTACTTCGAGGATGCGACTTCAGCCTCGTGGCCGTCTTCGACGGGCAGGTTGTCGTAGTCGTCGTGATACAGCGCGCCCAGGTGGCGGTCGCAGAAGATCGTGATCAGCTCGGGGTCGTACATCTTGCCGGCGGTCTTGCGCAGCACGGCCTCGCACTCTTCGAGCGGCAGCGCCTTCTTGTACGGGCGATCGGTCGCCATGGCGTCGAACGCGTCGGCGATCGCGACGATTCGCGCAGCGACCGGAATCGATTCGGCGATCATCTTGTCCGGGTAGCCCGAGCCGTCCCAGCGCTCGTGATGATTGCGGACGGCAGACATGATCGGCTTCAGCATCTCGATCTTCGAGGCGATCTCGTAGCCCTTCACCGGATGCTCGCGCATGTGCGTCCACTCGGTGTCATCGAGCGGGCCGGGCTTGAGCAGCACGGCGTCCTTGATGCCGATCTTGCCGATGTCGTGGAGGAACGCGCCGAACTCGAGGGTCTCGAGGCCGTCGGCCGGATAGCCCATCTCCTTGGCGAGCACGAGCGAGTAAGCGGCGACGCGGCCGCAGTGGCCCTTGGTATACGGATCCTTCGCTTCGATCGCCTCGGCGAGGCCGAACAGCGCCTGGCGGTTTGCGGCCTTGAGCTTCTCGTAGCTCTCCTCGAGCTCTTTCGTCCGTTCCTTGACGACCGTGTCGAGCAACAGCTCGCGGCGCTGCAACTTTCCCTGATCGACCGACAGCTTGCGGACGAGCTCGCGCTGCTGCTCGACGAGGTTGAGCAGCTTCACACCTTCGCCGACGACGACGACGAGGCGACTACGCTCCGAGGGCCGGGCGACGAGGCGGATGATCGTGCCGCCGTGTGCGGGCCGATAGTCGAGCTCGACGGCCTCGTCCGGCGAGGACACGAGCGCGATGCGCAGCGCCTCGGGGGCGTGCAGGATGCTCGCTTCGAGGAGGCCGATACCGTCGAAGCTGCCGCTGATCTGCTGAGAGACGATCACGTGCGCCGGTTGAAAGCGCAGCTTGTTGAGCGCTTCCACCGTCGAGCGCGCGGTCTCGACTTGCAGGCCGAGCTGGCCCAGCAATTCGGCGAGCTCCCCCAGCGCTTCCGGCTGAGGGTGGGCCACCAAAGCGCGAAATCGCCGGCTCACTTGGCCACTATATCCGTGGCATCGCTCGCTGCAACGGGTAGATTTCGCGTCCGTGCAGGAAGAGGTCACTGGAAATCTACAGGGTCTGAAGACGAGCGAGATCAAGGCGCTGGAGCGTCTGTATCGCCGTCGCGTGGCCCCGACGGAGGTCGTGTCGAGCGAGCTATGCGCACAGCTCGCGACACTCGCCGCCGAAATGCATCGCCAAGTCGGCGTCCTGATCGACCGGCGGGGTGCGATCCAGCACGTCATCGTCGGCGATGCTTCCAAGATCGTGCTGCCCGATTTCGGTCGAATTCGCGGTGGCGCGGGCCGGTTTCGCGGCTTGCGGCTGGTCCACACGCACCTCCGCAACGAGCCGCTGACCCGCGACGATCTCACCGATCTCGCCCTGCTGCGCCTGGACGCTGTCGCGGCGATCACCGTCGATGCGGCGGGCCGGCCGGGCAAGCTCTACATCGGCCACATGGTGCCCGATGGGCCGGCCGCCGAGCTGCCTCCGGAGCCCGCGACCGCACCGCGCACGAACTTCGTCGACCTGATCGCCGGTCTCGAGAGCCAGTTCGGCCGCGCACATCGCGTCGCCTCGACCGACGTCGGCAAGGACCGCGCGCTGATCGTCCATGTCCAGCTTGGGCGCGCGAAGGACACCGAGGCGCGCATCGCCGAGCTCCGCGAGCTGTGCCGCACCGCCGGGGTGAAGGTGCTCGATCTCCTGGTCCAGCGCCGCCCCGAGCCCGATCCGAAGTTCCTCGTCGGTCGCGGCAAGCTCGATGACATCCTGCTGCGCGCGATGCAGCTCGGCGCCGAGGTCGTGATCTTCGATCCCGATCTGACGCCGGGGCAGGCGAGGGCGATCAGCGAGGCGACCGAGCTCAAGGTGCTCGATCGCACGATGCTGATCCTCGACATCTTCGCGCAGCACGCGACGAGCCGCGACGGCAAGCTGCAGGTCGAGCTCGCGCAGCTCGGCTACGCCTTGCCGCGCCTGATCGAGAAGAACACGATGATGTCGCGCCTGACCGGTGGCATCGGTGGCCGCGGTCCCGGTGAGACGAAGCTCGAGATCAATCGCCGGCGCGCTCGCGAGCGGATCCACTTGCTCGAGAAGCGCCTCGAAGATCTCGCGGCGGATCGCCGGCTGCGCCGCAAGCAGCGCGGCCGCCGCGAGCTTCCGATCATCGCGATCTGCGGCTACACGAATGCCGGTAAATCGACGCTGCTCAACTCGCTGACGGAGGGCAACGCGAGGGCCGAGAACAAGCTGTTCGCGACGCTCGATCCGATCAGCCGCCGCTTGCGGTTTCCGGAGGAGCGCGAGGTCGTGATCACCGATACCGTCGGGTTCATCCGCGATCTGCCGGAAGAGCTCGTCGCCGCATTCCGCGCGACACTCGAGGAGATGGCGGACGCCGATCTGCTCGTCCACGTGGTCGATGCGAGCGATCCGGATCGCGATCAGCAGATTCGCGCGGTCGAAGGCATCTTGAACGACCTCGGCCTCAGCGACAAACCGCGGATCCTGGTGTGGAACAAGGCCGACAAGCTCGAGGACACCGACGCCGACCATCTCGCCGTTCACGGCGGTGGCTTCGTCGTGTCGTCGCTCGACCGTGCGACGTTCGGTCCGCTGCTCCTCGGGATCGAGCGCATGTTGTGGCAGGCCGGCAAAGACGCGCCGGTCGCGCGCGCCGCTCACGCCTGACCGTCGGCGGCGGGACGCCGTGTTACGGTGCGCCGCGATGCTCAAATGGATCGCGCTGTTCCTCGTCGTGTCCACCGTCGTTGGTCATGCGGAGGGGCCGAAGTCACCTCCCCCGGTCGCGCCCAAGGTCGACAACAAGGCGCCGACCGGATCGCCGATGGACAAGAACAAGGCGCTGATCCGCCGGTTCTACGATGAGGTCTGGAACAAGGGCCACCTCGACGTCGCCGACGAGGTCTTTGCGAGTGACTACGTTCGTCACGATGCCGGCGGCCCTGCGGCACCCGGGCCTGACGGCCAGAAGCAGATCGCCGCTGGGATTCGTAAGGCGTTCCCCGATCTAGTCTACACGGTCGACTTCATGATCGCGGAAGGCGACCTGCTCGCCGCACGCTGGACGATTCACGGCACGCAGACGGGCGATCTGATGGGCACGAAAGCCACGGGCAAGCCGATCACGTTCTCCGGCATCAACATCTTCCGCTTCGATCACGGCAAGGTCTCGGAGCTGTGGAATCACCGCGACGACCTGAGCATGATGGTGCAGCTCGGGATGATCACCTTGCCGAAAGTCGGCAAGCCGCCGCAGAAACCGTAGCTCCGGTCGCGTCTATCCCGCCCGCGTCACGACGACGAGGACGTCGGGTTGCCTTCGTCGTCGAGCACGGTGAGGGCGATCGCCATCGCCTTCTTGGCGCGGGCGACCATCGCTTCGTCGGACTTGATCTTCTGGTACGCGCGCAGGACCTGCTCCTGGTAATTCGCGTTCTCCTGCTCGAGCGATTCGATCTCCTTGCGAAGCTCGGCGATCCGTTGATCGCGCTCGGCGACCGCGGCGGCGTGCGTGCGCAGCTCGGAGTTGCGGTCGGCGATTGATTGCACCGCCGCGGCGAGCTCGCTCTCGCTGCGTTTCAAGCTCTCGCGCGCCGATGACAGGCCCTTGCGCAGCTCCTCGCGCTCGCTCGTGAGCTCGCCGAGCTTGCTCGCGTGCTGGGACTCGACCTCTCCGAGCTTGCGTGTGTGCTGAGTCTCCAGTGTACCGATCGTGCTCGCGTGCTGCGACTCGAGCGCGCCGATCGCTTGCTCGTGCTGGGACTCGAGCTCGCCGCGAGCCCGTTGGTGATCGGATTCGAGCTGGTGCTTGGTGCGCTCGAGCTCGTCTTTGATCGCCGCGATCGCGCGATGGTGCTCGGCGTCCGCGACCGACTTGACCTTCAAGAACTCGCCGTTCGCGATCGCGATCGCGCGTTCGTGCTTGGCCTCGAGATCCGCGAGCGCTTTCGCGTGAGCCGCTTCGCTGGCTTCCGCGCCGGCATGCGCGGTTGCGATCGCTTCGGCGGCGTCGCGGCGAGCGGACTCGGCAGCCGCCTTGTGCTCCGCGATCTGGCGCTCGGCGGCGTCGCGGACCTGCGCGAGCTCGGACTCGAGCTTCTGCTGGGTGTCTGCGAGTGCCGCGCGATGCTGTTCCGCGGTGCGGCGAGCCGCCTCGGTGAGTGCGGCGTGCTCGTCGCGGAGCTTGCCGATCTCGGCCTCGTGCTTGTCGCGTGCCTCGGCGAGCGCGGCCTGGTGCTGCTCGTGGAGCTCGCCTTTGTGCCCCTCGTGCTTGGCGAGGATATCGTCGAGCTCCTTGCGTGCGGAGGCGAGCTGCTCGCCGTGCCCCGCGGCGAGGCGATCGAGCTCGGTCTTGAGATCGGCGAGCGCCGCGCCCTGGGTGAGTGCCTCGTTCTCGCGCGCCTCCGAGTACTCCTGCTCTTTGGCCGCGAGCTCCGCCGCGTGCTTTCCGGACAGCTCCTCGAGGCGGGCGGCGTGCTGGTTCGCGGTCGCGGCGAGAGCTTCTTCCGCGGCCGCTTCCGATTCGGCGAGCGCGGACTGCAGCCGCTGGACCTCGGCACCGAGCTCGTTGCGGACGCGCGTCAGCTCGCCCGCTTGCTCTGCCTTGAGGTTGACGGTGTCGCCGAGATATTGCTTTTCGGCCGCGGCGAGCGCCTGCGCTCCCTCGCTTTGTGCCGCACGTCGCGCTTGGTCGACGGCTTCCTGCAACACGTTGCGATGCGAGGCGTCGATCTCTTCGTGCAGCCGCTCGAGCGCTGCATCGAGGTTGCGCTGGGCTTCCTGCTCGGCTTGCTCGAGCGCCGCCTGATGACGCGCGACGAGCTCCTCGCGCTCTGCGCGAAGTGCGTTCTCGGCCTCGGACGCGCTCGACTGGCGCATCGCACGCTCGGTCGCGAGGTCTTGCTCGAGCGCCGCTCGCGCCGACTCGGCCGCCGCCGCCGCCTTCGTCTTCGCGTCGATCTCTTGCTGCAGCGTCTTCGTACGCGAGTCGAGCTCGTGCTGCAGCGCCTTGGTCTTCGAATCGAGCTCCTGCTGCAGCGCCTTCGTCTTCGAATCGAGCTCCTGCTGCAGCGCCTGGGTCGTTGCTTCGAGCTCGCGCTGGGCCTCGGCCAGCTGCGCAGCAGTCGCCTTCGCACTCGACTCGAGCTCGCTGCTCTTGCCGCCGTGCTCGAGGATCCGCTGCTCGAGTTCGGAGTTCTTGGTCTCGAGCGTCTGCTTCGCGTGCTGCGCCTGTTTGGCCTTGTCGCGCGCGTCCGCGAGCTCTTGGTCTTTCGACGCGAGCTGCTCTTTTTGCTGCTTGAGCTCTTTGTCCTTCGCGAGGATCGTCTCGCGCAGCGTCAGAAACTCTTTCTCGCGGCCTGCGCCCTTCGCGGCGGCCTCTGCGGTCGAACGCGTGCGCTCGAGCTCGGACTTGAGCTGGGAGATCTGTCGCTCGAGCTCACCGATCTTGCGCAGCGCGCGCCGATCGTAGACGCCCGACTGGTCGCGCTCGGCGTCGCCGGCGACGGCGTCGAGCCCGAGATCGATCGCGGGGTGCGATCCAGACTGCTTCGAGCCAGGCGCGCGCTCGACCGACGTCGTCGTCTCCACAAACCGCGGGCCCGTGCCTCGCGTCTGCGGCGACTTCGCGACCTCGGTGATGATCGGTTCGCGCGCCACGGTCGGCGCTTCGTGGAGGATCGGCGCCCGCATGACGGTCGCTTGCTCCGACGCGGGCGGCGGCGGTTCTTCCGCGTCGACTTCGACCGGGACGTCCTCGTCCATCGGCACGAGCTCGTCGTCCGAGAGCGCGATCGCCGCCGATGATTCGTAAGGCGAGCGACGCGCGGGCTCTTCGTGCGCGGCGTGTGGGTCGTGCCCCGCGTGCTCTTCGTACTCTTTGTGCCCGGCGTGCTGGTCGTGTCCCGCTTGCTCTTCGTGTCCTACGTGCACGGTCGCGTCCGCCTCTTCGTCGGCGCCGGCGGTCTCGGCATCGACCAACGGGGCACCGACTCGCGCGAAGCTGTCGGCGAACTCGTCCATCGAGCGATCGTGGATCGGCATCGGGACTTCTTCGGGAACCTCCGGGCGCGCCATCGGATCGGGGACCGGCAAAGGCACGGCGGTGACAACCGAGACCTCTTCGTCGCGGCGTTGCGGCGGATCTGGCTGCTTGTCCGCGACCTTCGGAGCCGCCGGCTGTTTGTGTACGGGCTCCTCGTCTCCGAACATCGCGGCGAATGCGGCATCGGTCTCCGCGGCGACCAGCGAGTCGACGATCTCGTTCCCCGGGCCGACCGTTCGCGCCTCGTGCTTGAAGTCATCGACGTCTTCGCCGACGGTCTCGTCGAGCACGACGTCGCCATCGGCGATCTCCATCGGGATGTCGTCCTCGACGGGAATGTCCATCTGATCTTCCTCGGGCTCTCCCAAGGCGATCAGGTTGTCGATCTTGCCGATCAGCTCGTCGGTCGACATCGCTCGCTTGTCGAGATACTCGTCGGCGTGGACCTTGAGCCCGCGATGCTTCGCGAAGCTGTCCGGCGCGACCGAGGACGTCACGAGGATCAGCGGTACCTTCGCGAGCGCGCCCTTCTTGAACTTCTGGAAGGCGCGGAAGCCGGCTTTTTCCGGTTCTTCGACGCCGATCACGATCAGCGCCGGCGGATCGGACCCGACCAACGCGAACGCGCGCTCGGGATCGGGCTCCGTCATGACCAAGACGCGATAGCGGCCTAGCTCGCGCATCAGGCTGTCCCGGAAGGCGGTGTCAGCATCGATCAGAAGAACGCGTCGGTTCATGCCCCGTCGCGATCATATCCCGACTACTTCGCCAGCTTCATGCTCAGGCACATCTTCTCGATCAAGGGCACCTTGTCCTTGACGGCCGCACCCTTGGTCCAGGGCGTCACGCGAGCGTGGCAGGTCATCACCTTGTCGCCGAAGGTCCGGTAGACATAGACGAGATAATCCTCCTTGCCCTTGTACGAGGAGTTTTCGTAGGACACGACGTACCCGTCCGGGAGCGTTTCTTTGCGCAGCCAGTTGTCGACACCCGGCTCGGTCTTCATGTAGTCGTCGAGCGTCTTGGCGTACCCGCCTGCCGACACGGTGATCTCGGGTGTCTTGGTCCGATCGTCGATGTGAAAATCGTAGCGAACGTCTTTGCCGTCGACCTTCTCGCGCATGCCGTCCGGGAGCTCGATCGAGAACGGCACGCCACCGGCGGTTCCTGAAACCGTCTTCAGCGGCTTCTTCGTCCAATCGTCGCCGCCACCAGCGCAAGCCGTCGCCGCCACACACAACATCAGCAGGATGGATTTCATGCGCGGCATTTCATCAAAGAACGTGCCGCCGCAACTAGCTGTTGGAGCGTGTTGTTTCGGGTCTCGACGGACCCGAAACCGCGTTCAGTTGTTGCCGACGAGGTTCGACGACGCGACCACCTGAAGGAGCTGGTCTGGCGTCAGGGTCGGCGCGACGAACACGTAAACGCGGTGCTCCGAGTCGACGTAGACCACGGCGAACTTGTCCGGCTGCTGGATCAGTCGCAGCGTGTGATTGCCGACCTGCACCACGTCACCTCCGAGCTCGGCTTCGGTAACGTCGTGCTCCATCGCGAACACGGTGACCGGGAACGAGTCCAGGCCGGTGCTCACCGCGTACGAGAACATCACGGCGTCGTGACCCATGATCGCGGTCGCTCGCGCGCCGAGCAGCTGCGTGCCGGGCTCGACAAATTGTGGCTGCTGGACCGTCGGGAAGTGCTGGTGCACCCAGCCGCCGGTGCTGGCGCCTTGCACTTCGAGAGGCAGGCTGCGGTTCGTACGTTTGAGCGCGTCGCTCGCGACCACGCCGACGTGGCCATCGGGCGGGCGAACCGTCACGAACACCGCGATCGCCGCGGCGGCCGCGAGCATCGCGGAGCCGGGGAGCATCCACTGGGTCCATCGCCGGCGCTCGACCTTGGCGAGGCTGCGGTCCTCGGCATCGAGCGCGCGCGCGAGCTTGGCGCGCAGCAGATCGGGCGCAGGTGGCGCGGACAGGGCCTTGCGGAGGAGGCTTTGGTCGGCGCGCTCGCCTTCGAAGTGGTCGCGGCAGCCCGCGCACTCGGTGAGGTGTAGCTCGACCTCGCGCCGCTCTTCGGCAGCGAGCTCCTCGTCGAGATACGCCATCGAAAGGGTATCAATGCTCTCGCACAGGCTCATTGCTGGTTCCCTCGCGCCGCGCGGCTGGCGCGATACTTCTCGAGATCGATGGGTTTGGTAGATTGCGAGCGTCCGCTCGCTCGCTCTGTGTCGGCGGATTGTTTGACGTAACCCTCGGCGACGGCGAACTCGCGCAATGCACCGGCGAGCAGCTTGCGGCCGCGGAACAACCGGCTCATCACGGTGCCGACGGGGCACTCCATGATCTCGGCGATCTCTTTGTACGACAGCCCCTGCATGTCGCAGAGGATCACGGCGGTCCGGAAGTCATCGGGCAACGACGACAGTGCACGCTGCACGTCATCGGAGACGCTCTGGTCGAGCAGCGCGCGCTCGGGCGAGACCTTGTCGTTGGCGTCCGCGTGGACGAGGACCCCGTCGGTCGCGTCTTGCTCGGCGGTCGCCGCGTCGAGCACCTCGCGGCTGCGCTTCTTGCGCTGGTACTCGTTGATGAACGTGTTGGTCACGATCCGCAGCAGCCACGCCTTGCAGTTCGAGTCCTGCTGGAACGAGCCCCAGAACCGATAGGCGCGGAGCAGCGCGTCCTGGACGAGATCCTCGGCGTCTCGCGCGTTGCGAGTGAGCCGGTAGGCCGCGCCATAGAGCGTGTCGAGATGCGGGAGCGCGGTCGCTTCGAACTCGTTACGCTTCTCTCGCACGGCTAGCATCTGAGAGTGTCTACCTGTCCCCACGTCGGAATTGTTCCCGATTTCAGTAGGGAGCCAACTACCTGAAAAGGCAGCGGGAATTTCCTACATCAATCGGGTCGGACACCATTGTTGCGCAAGTTGTGCAGAAACTCGGTCGGACACAATTGTTGCGCAAGTTGTGCAGAAACTCGGTCGGACCCAATTTCGTGTCAGTGGCCGAACCGCGTGTGCGGCACGCCGAGCGCCTCGGCAACGGCCGGATGGGGCACGGTGCCCCGATACGTGTTGATGCCGGAGACGAGGTGCGGAACCGCGGCGACGGCCTTCTCGAGGCCGTGATCGGCAAGCTGGACGACGTATTTGATCGTCGCGTTCGTCAGCGCGTAGGTCGACGTGCGCGGCACCGCGCCCGGCATGTTCGCGACGCCGTAGTGGATCACGTCGTCGACGAGATACGTCGGGTTGTCGTGCGTGGTCGGCCGAGCGGTCTCGACGCAGCCGCCTTGATCGATCGAAACGTCGACGATCACCGAGCCGGGCTCCATCTCCTTGACCATCTTCGCGGTGACGAGGCGCGGCGCGCGAGCACCGGCGATCAGCACGGCGCCGATCACGAGATCACTCTCGAGCACGGCCTTCTCGATCGACAATGGATCGGAGTACTGCGTCGAGATCCGACCCGCGTAGATGTCATCGAGGTACGCGAGCGTCTTGAGATTGACGTCGATCACCGTGACGTTCGCGCCGAGGCCGACCGCGATCTTGCACGCGTTCGCACCGACGACACCGCCGCCGATGATCGTGACGCGGCCGCGCTTGACGCCCGGCACGCCGCCGAGCAGCACGCCTTTGCCGCCGCGCTCGCGCTCGAGATACGTCGCGCCCGCTTGCACGGCCATCCGGCCTGCGACAGCCGACATCGGCGTCAGCAGCGGCAGATCGCCCGGCGTTGGCTCGAGCGTCTCGTACGCGACTCCGTTGACGCCGCGATTCAAGAGCTCCTTGCCGAGCTCCTGCGCCGCCGCGAGGTGGAGATAGGTGAAGAGGAGCAAGTCCTTCTTCATCAACGCGAACTCCGGCGCGATCGGCTCCTTGACCTTGACGATCATGTCCGAGCTGCCCCACACCTCTTCGCGGTTGGGGGCGATCTTCGCGCCGGCCTTGACGTAGGCCTCGTCGGGAATCGACGAGCCGACGCCAGCACCTTGCTCGATCAGCACCTGGTGGCCCCGGGCAGTGAGGATAGCGACGCCGGACGGGGTCATTCCGACGCGGAATTCTTGGGTCTTGATCTCTTTCGGTACGCCGATCCGCATGTCGCGAGAGCATCGTCGGAGAGCCGACGAAATTCAATTGCGCGAGGTCACGAGATCGTCGTGACGCGACGCGCTAGCACCTGATTACGGTGCCAAGCGCGCGCGGGAGGAGATCGTGAGATCGATTACTCCGACGCCGCAGCTTCTTCGTCTTTGCCGTGGCACTTCTTGTATTTCTTACCGGACCCACACGGACAAGGATCGTTGCGCCCGACTTTCGGCTTGTCGCGGCGCACGGGCTCGGTCTTAGGACCATCGCCGACGGTGCGCGCCTTACCGCTGCGCTTGGCCGCCTTGTCGGTGACCTCGCCGTCGCCGTCCTCGCTCTTGTCGGCGACGCCGCGCTCGATCATCTGGCGCTGCTTCTCCTCGATCGCGGGGACGACCTGCTCCTCGCGCTGGATCTGGACGCTGAAGACTTTCTTGACGGCGTTCTCCTGGATGCGATCCATCATCTCGGTGAACATCGTGAAGCCGGTCTTCTTGTATTCCTTCTTCGGATCCTTCTGGCCGTAGCCCTGAAGGCCGATGCCCTCGCGCAGGCCATCCATCAGCTTCAGGTGCTCGATCCACTGCTGATCGATCTCTTCGAGCGAGAAGTGACGCAGGAAGTACATGAGCATCGCGCGCGACAGCTCTTTCTCGCGCTGGACGAGCTTCGCCTCGATCTTCGGCCAGGCCTGGCTCGCCGCTTCGTCCGGCGTGCCGTGGTTGAGCTTGAGCTCCATGCTGAACTGATCGGCGAGCGCCTCGTTCAACTGGTTCCAGTCCCACTCGTCCTCGATGATGTCGGGGCTCAGCACCTTCTCGATCACCGCGGCGAGCCGCTCGTGCGAGACGTCGTAGAGCCGCTCGCGCTGCTGGACGAGCGAAGCCGCCACCGTCTTGACCGCGTGATCGATCACCGCCTTGTCATCACCGTCGTACGCCTTCTCGAGATCGACGAGCGTGCCGTACTGACGCCAGATCTCGCCGCGCAAGATTCGCCAGCCGGGCCGGGTATCTCCGACGGTCTGGCCTGCGGCCAACGCGTCGTCGCGCTCCTTCACCTTGGCCTTGATGACCTCGACCATCTTCGTGATCGTCGGCAGGACCTCCGGCGTTAGCGACTCGATGCTCCAGTCACCGGACACCGTCACCGGCTCGGGCGTGACGCCGGCCTCGATGTCTTGCTCGGTCGGTTCCGGGTGATAGCGGCCGTCGAGGATCTGCCGGCGCAGCGCGTAGATCGTCTTGCGCTGCTGGTTCATCACGTCGTCGTATTCGAGGACGTTCTTGCGCTGATCGAAGTTGCGGCCTTCGACCTTCTTCTGCGCGTTCTCGATCGATCGCGTCACCATCGGCGACTCGATCGGGACATCCTCTTCGAGCCCGAGGCGCTCCATGAGACCGGTCATCCGATCGAGGCCGAAGATCCGCAGCAGGTCGTCCTGGAGCGACAGATAGAACCGCGACGCACCCGGATCGCCTTGGCGACCGGCGCGACCGCGCAGCTGGTTATCGATCCGGCGCGACTCGTGGCGCTCGGTACCGACGATCTTGAGACCGCCCGCGGCGAGCACCTCGAGGCGCTCGGCGTCGCACTGCGCCTTGAACTTCGCGAGCAGCTCTTTGTAGCGCGCGTCTTCATCGAACGCGGGCTCGACCGAGCCGCGATACGGCTCACCATCACCCGACGCGCCGGTTGCCGGCTGCGCCGCGCCCGCCTCGTCGGCAAGCTTGGCCTTCTCCTCGGCAAGCGCTTCTTTTGCCATCGCCTCGGGATTGCCGCCGAGCAAGATGTCGGTACCGCGACCGGCCATGTTCGTGGCGATCGTGATCGTGCCCTTGCGACCCGCCTGCGCGACGACCGAAGCCTCGCGCTGGTGATGCTTCGCGTTCAAGACGTTGAACGGCAGCCCCTTGGCCTTCAGGAGGTTCGCGACGACCTCGGACTTCTCGACCGAGACCGTACCGACGAGCACCGGCTGGCCGTGCTTGTGGCAGTCCTCGACGTCGGCGACGACCGCGCGGAACTTGCCGGCTTCGTTCTTATAGACGAGGTCCGGTTGATCTTTGCGGACCATCGGCTTGTTCGTCGGGATCACCGCGACGTTGAGCTTGTAGATCTGATGGAACTCCTGCGCCTCGGTATCGGCCGTACCGGTCATGCCGGACAGCTTCTTGTAGAGGCGGAAGTAGTTCTGGAACGTGACCGTCGCGAGGGTCTGGTTCTCCTCCTCGACCGTGACGCCTTCTTTGGCCTCGATCGCCTGGTGGAGACCGTCGGACCACCGGCGACCCGGCATCGCGCGGCCGGTGTCTTCGCTGATGATCACGACCTTGCCGCCGTCGATCAGGTAGTTGACGTTGCGCTTGTACAGCGTGTGCGCCTTGAGCGCCGCCGAGATGTGATGAACGAGCTGGATGTTCGTCGCCTCGTAGAGGTTATCGACGTCGAGCAGCTTCTCCATCTTGACGACGCCGTCGTCGGTGAGCATCACCTGGTGCGCCTTCTCGTCGACCGTGTAGTCGACCTCGCGCTTGAGGCGTGGGATCAGCCGGTCGATCTTGACGTACAGATCCGCGGATTCCTCCGCCGATCCGGAGATGATGAGCGGGGTGCGGGCTTCGTCGATCAAGATCGAGTCAACTTCGTCGACGACCGCGTAGTTGAGGCCGCGCTGGACCATCCGATCCGGCGAGGTCTTCATGTTGTCGCGCAGGTAATCGAAGCCGAACTCGTTGTTCTGACCGTACGTGATGTCGCAGTTGTAGTTCTGCTGGCGCTCGAAATCGTCGAGGCCGTGGACGATCACGCCGGTGGTGAGGCCCAAAAATCCATGGATTCGGCCCATCCACTCGGCATCGCGCTTGGCGAGGTAGTCGTTCACGGTGACGACGTGAACGCCTTTACCGGTCAGCGCGTTCAGGTATGTCGGCAGAGTAGCCACGAGCGTCTTGCCCTCACCGGTACGCATCTCGGCGATCCGTCCGGCATGGAGCACCATGCCGCCGATCATCTGAACGTCGTAGTGACGCATCCCGGTCGTCCGGACTGACGCTTCACGGACCAGCGCGAACGCCTCCGGAAGGAGGTCATCGAGCGCCTCGCCCTTATCGAGCCGGCGCTTGAATTCCGGTGTCATCGCCTTGAGCTCGCCGTCGCTCTTGGCCTGCATCGCAGGCTCGAAGCTCGCGATCTTGTCGACGATCGGCTGGAGCTTCTTCAGCTCGCGTTGATTCTTGCTGCCGAAGATTTTTTGAAGCAATCCCATGGGTAATCCGAGCCCCGTAGCGAGGTAATCCACCGCGGCTGGGCCGGTGGAGGTCGAGGCTTATTACCACTGTTCACGAAACCACGCCCGCAGTACCCGTCCGATCGGTCAGGCCCGGCTCGCGAAGCCAAGTAGTGTCTCACCCGTCTCAGGCGGGCCGGAAGCTGCGGACGAAGCTCCACCAGTCATTCTTATAGTCGAACGTCGTGTTCGCGATGCCGACCCGGCGGTGATCCTCGTCGATGATCTCGACCGGGAGTGTCGTGAACGTCGCGAGTGGACGTAACCACGAGATGTCCTTCTGCCCGACGACCTCGTACCGCTTGCCGTCATCCGCGATAAACGACAGCTCGTATCTGATGATGCGCTGCCCGAGTGGCCGGATCGTGATCGTGCCCTCTGCCTCGGCGGCCTCGGCTTTCGGCGGCGCATGCACGACGCCCCGGAGCTTGGCCCGGCCGGTTGCGAGGTGCTCTCGCGTCGAATCCGCGTGAGCCTTCACTTCGAACCGAAACGGGTGCTGCTTCCCTGGCTCGGCGTCCCACTCGACCGTCCCCGACATCGTCTCCGCGAACTTGAAGCCCATCCCCTAAAGGTACTCGGAGACCCCGAAAACGCGAAGCGGGCACATAGGATGTGCCCGCCACGCTGACGAACGATGTCAGTGATTACTGAAGGAGGAGCGGAGACGCGTCGATCATCACGCCGTGGTCTTCGATCAGCATCCGGGCCGCGCCCTTGTCCGCACACGAGTTCCACTGGAAGCTCTGGCACGTGCAGTTCGTGTCGCCGGAGTGGCAGGCCGTGCCATCGGGCTTCTTGCAGCCGATGCCGACGTAGACGGCCGAGCAGGTCGTGCCGTGCGCGAGGCAGTTCGACTCGTCGTTGATGGCCTTGCAAGGCGGCGATTCGCCGCACATCGCGGTGTCGAAGCAGCCACCGGTGTAGCAGCCGTCGTGGATGAGCGGCACCTGGCCGGTCGGGCACGTCGGAGCGGCCGTGTTGCAGGTGATCGTGCCGGCGCAGCTACCGATGCTGCACTGACCGGTCGGAACGTCGCAGAAGGTACCGGTACCGCACTGGCTGTCCATCGTGCAGCCGGGAGGCGTGGTGGTCGGCTCGCAGGACGAGCGACCCGTGTTGCAGTGGAATCCGGTGCCGCAATCGGCGTCCGTGGTGCAGAAGCCACCCTCTTCACAAACGCCGCCGCCGTTGCTGCCGCCCTGTGGGACTTGGCAATAACAGCCGGCCGCGCAATCCGAGCTGGTTCCGCAGGCGTTGCTGCCGCTGCCGCTGCCGGATGGGCACGTCGAGCTCACCCAACTGCAGCTGTCGCCTTGGCACTGGTAGTAGCCATCGGCCCCGCAGTAGTTCCAAGTCCCACTGCCGTGGTCGTTGTGGCCACCGAAGTAGAGCTCACAGCCAGAGACGGTCGCGAGAGCGACGGCCAGACCGAGGATTTGAAGCAGCTTGTTCATAGAGTGTCGTTCCTTGTGAGCGTGCAGCGGTCTCGAAAGCAGTCCTCGTGCCATGGTGGCGGAGGGATCGAACTGCTTGGTAATCCATCAACGTTTCGACACGCGAGCTCGATCTGTTGGGAAGTCTTGCCGGGACTCTGACAAAAATGCCCGAAAATTCGCATGGCCCGACCACCTTGTTCGGCAGAGCTTGGCAAGCATGTCGGCGGAGGTGGGAGATCGCATAGAGTCCGGGAGCGGCGACGGTTTTCTGAGTGTGAACGGGCGGAGACACCGGGTGTGGCTTTGAGATACGGCCGAGTTGCGGCAGACGTCACGGATTCACGCCGGATCATCGACGGCGTGGATCGTATCGCGGAGTCCGAAGTGGGGACGAAATCCAAGCTCCGCGGCGGCTCGGCGACCATCGACCATGCAGACGTAACGAATGAAATCGAGCTCGGCGACGGGAAAGCTCGAGATGCCGAGCGCGAACGCGAGCCCTAACACCGACTTTGCCAACGGGTGTGGGATCAGCCGCGGTTGCCGCCCGAGCTCTTTCAAGATCACGGAGAGCGGGACCTCCCCGGGACCGGTCACGTTGTAGATCCCGCGCCGGCCCGGAGCCAACGCGCTCGCGATCGCCTCGGCGACGTCTTCGACATGGATCAGCTGGACCATCGGATCGAAGCCGAGCAGGGCCGGCGGCCGATCGATTCGCAGGTA
This sequence comes from Myxococcales bacterium, assembly GCA_028287115.1. GTDB lineage: Bacteria > Myxococcota_A > Polyangia > Haliangiales > Haliangiaceae > JABFXX01. Next base: position 7 of record JAQBQF010000145.1, on the reverse strand, counting down.
GTTCGAA
>JAQBQF010000134.1 GCA_028287115.1 Myxococcales bacterium | reverse complement strand
CGGCGACATCGAGCGTCGTATACCAACCGTTGACCTCTTCGCGGATGAAGTGGCTGGCATCGGCGGCCTCGTTTCCCCCGGTGCGGTCGTACGTCGATCGCATGTACGCGCGATCGCCGATCCTAATCAACGGCATCGCGTCGAGTCTGCGATATGCGTCGTAGCCGATCGGAATGATCGGAATTCCATCCACCGACGTGGGTACGATAGGGACGACGTTGTTGTCACCGCATGCGATAGCGCACGCGAACGCGCCGGCCAGGATCGCGCGCATGGTCTATCGTTGCACGGTGAGTGGTTCGACCAATGCCCGATCCGCTCCTAAGTCCGCATGCCGAGTGTGGCCGCCTACAATTACCTCTAATTGACCGATCGCACGGAGTGGGTTACCCGTAAGGGATCTAGATGGCCCGCGGTGCTCCTCGTCGTCGATCCCCGTTCTTGGGTGGCCGCAGGCGAGCGCGGCGTGTGCGGCAAATGATGCCGACCGGCCTGCCGACGCCGATCGTCGCGTCTTCGATTCCGACCGCGGGCGGCGCGCTGCGCGTGCTCGGCTCGGGCGATGTCGCGTTTCAAGCGATCCTCGAGCGGATTCGCTCCGCGAAGAAGTCCGTCGAGATCCGCGCGTTCTTGTGGCGCGACGATGAAGCGGGCAACATGCTCGGCGAGGCCGTGCTCGCCGCCGCCGACCGTGGCGCGGAGGTGATCATCCACAAGGATCGGATCGCCGCCGTCTACGAGTACACCGGCGGCAACAAGCAGAGCTTCTTCCACAAGCGCGTCGACCCGATCCGCGGCTTTCAGGCGTGGTTCCTCGGCGCGGTGTATCGCGCGCCGGGTTCGTTCAAGCAGAAACCGAACGCGCTCTCGCAGCGAATCCTCGCGCACAAGAACATCACCGTCGAGCACACGCGCAAGCGGTTCGATCACTCGAAGATCTACATCATCGACGATCACTATCTCGCGCTCGGCTCGATGGGCATCGGCGACAACCATCGCCACGAGTGGATCGATCTGATGATCGAGGCCGAGGGCGAAGAGCACGTCAATCGACTCCGCGAGCGGATGACCGGGCTCGACGAGTTCGATCCGTCGCGCGGCATCGACTTTCTCGTCCATAGCCGTGAAGCGCATCGCAAGAACAGCTGTCCGATGATCACGCATCGGCTCGCGCTGATCGACGCGGCTCAAGTCTCGCTCACCGTCGAGATGGCGTACCTCGGCGATCGCCGGTTCACGGCGGCGCTCGCGCGCGCGGTGCAGCGCGGGATCCACGTCAAGCTCGTCACGGCGGATCAGGCCGATGTCCTCGCGAACATCAATCGCGCGACGTGCCAGACGTTGATGCGCCTGACCGGTGCGCCCGACAACCTCCAGATCATCTTGTTGCCGCGGATGGTGCACAGCAAGGTCGTCGTGATCGATCATCGTTGGTGCGATATCGGCTCGGCCAACTTCACGTCGCTGTCGCACGGCGTGTACGACGAGATCAATCTCTACGCCGACAGCGCGACGTTCGCCCGCGAGCTCGAAGCCGAGATCGAGAGACACTGCGAGCATGGTCGGCTCGCCGGCTCGCGCCTGTCGTATCGCCGGATGTACTCGGGCCTCGAGCGCGCGATCATGGCGTATCAGTCGCGTAAGGGCGGCTGATGGCGCAGCTCGTTCCAGCGGATCTGGCCAAGCAGGAGCGCCGCCGCCAGATCATCACCGCGGCCAAGGCGGTGTTCGCAGATGCCGGCTATCACGGCGCTTCGTTCCACTCTATAATCGAGCGCGCGCAGATCGGACGCGGCAATTTCTATCTGTACTTCGAGAGCAAGTCGTCGGTGTTCTCGTCGATCCTCGACCAGGCGATGTCCGATCTGCGCGCGCGGATCCATCGCATCGAGGTCGACGATCCGAAAGCCGCTCCGCCGCAGGTTCAGCTGCGCCAGCAAGTCGTCGAGACGCTCGAGTACATCGTCCGGGATCGCGCGCTCGCCATCCTGTTGCTCTCGGCCGGGCACACGCCCGACGCCGAAGCCGCCGAGCGGCTCGATCAATTCTTCGGCGAGATCCGCGACCTGTTGCACCGTGCGTTCGAGATCGGCACCGAGATCAAGCTGCTGCGGAAGGTCGATCCCGATCTCGCCGCGGCCGCGATGCTCGGGATGATCCGCGGTGTCGTCGAGCAGCTGATCACGCAGACGACGCCGCCTTCGGTCGAAAAAGTCGTCGACGAGCTGCTGCTCGTCGCGCTGCGCGGCGTCCTCGCTTAGCCGCGGTAGCGGGGGCCGTGCGCCGACCTGACGCCGACTCCCAATCCGACCAGTAGCAGCACGATGCCACACGCGCACGCCGTGACGCCACCGCGCTCGACCTCGCCGGCCCATGCGGTGCGAAGCTGGAGGTGGTCGCCGAGGTACTCTTCGTGGAGCTCGCGGTCGCGCATCGTGAGGTAGCTGTAGTGGCCGCAGTCGTGGACGAGGACATCGTCCGTGCCATCACCATCGACGTCGAATCGCCGGAGGTATGGGTCGTCGCATAGCGTATCGGTGCTTCCCCACAGGGATTTCTCGACGCGACCGTCATGTGAGAAATCGAAGGCGATCGCGTCACCGCTGTCCCGGCGGGTGATCGTGTAACTCGTATCGCCCCACGTGACGCTTGTCGGATCGCATGCGTCCCGGGCCAATAGTCCCAGCACGAGCGAGGCGCCCCCCGCGCAGGTCGACAGGACGCAGCCCGCGAGGGCCACCATGCGGCGAATCGTCATACGGCGAAACAACGATACGTCGATCCGAATTTCACCATTATCGGCGATCACGAGCGCACGAGGACAGCGCGATCACGCTTGGGAAGAACGTGAACAGCGCATGAAACCGGCGCGTTGGCGCCGTACGAATCGTGCACAGGACTCGATCAGTGCGTCGTGCAGTAGTTCATCGCGCTGATGATCGCTTCGCGCTTCCAAGCGGCCATGCCCGCGCCGCTGTCCGCGGTGCCGTCGTAGAAGTAGAGGCCAAGCCAGCCGTCGCGGGTCGCCGCACAGAGCTTCGCGACGGTTTGCTTGGTGCCGACCATCGTGATGCCAGTCTCCGGGCTGAGGTTCGACATCGGCGCGTAGCTCCCGCGAGCGGACGCCTCCCAGGTCGAGAAGTGCGGCGTCGCTTCGTTCTGCGAGCCGAACAGCTCGGCGAAGTGGATCGACGCGGGAATGCCTTCGCTGTTCCAGTTCGTGCCGTTCCACACCGTGTAGGTCCGCATCGCGCGATTGCCGCTCTGTGCCTTGCAGCTCGCAACGGCAACATCGTCATGCGCGTTGAGCGGCTTGATCTCGTTGTAGCTCGCGAACGATCCGGCGCCTGCTCTCGTCTTGACGTCGCTGGGCGAGCTCGCATCGTAGTCGCACGAGAAGCCGCTCGTGCGGCGCTGATAACCCCAGCAGCCGTTCGGGCAGACGCCGTTCACGCACTCGAGCGGCGCGACGAAGCTAAAGTTCGCGAGGTGAACGAACCGCTGGCGCGTGCACGCTTGGTGCGCGAACGCGCTGTACGCACCGGCCGCAGGGAGTGCCTCGACCGTATCGATGTCGACCGCCGGCGTCTCTGGGCTCGTGTCTGCCAAGGCCGCGGCCACGGCCGGGTCGTGGCTGAGATCCGCATCGTCGTAGGGATCATCACCGAGGTCTGTCGTGCAGGCGACGAAGCTGAACGCGAGCAACATGGAGACGATCTTCATGCTCGGGACCTCGTGCAACGCCGGCACCAAGTTGTGACGCGTGCTCTCACGCGGACCTAGCCGATCGTTGCGGCGAGTTTGCCAACGCCCGTGTGCAGTCTCGACTCGCGCTCGGGTCTCGATGCCCTGGCTCCTTCGGTGGTCGCGAACGACCGTTTGCGGTGGCCGGCAAGCTCACGCGCACGTGAGACATGGCGCGTCATTCGTTACGCGCCCCCGGTCCGAAGCGTAATGTGCGATACAGATCGCTGCGTAGCACGGTTCGCACAAAGAGATCATTCCTTGCCGGTATTTAAGTCTGGACTGACGCGTCAGTCCAGTCATAGACTGACGCGTCATTCTAGCTAGTACGAGGATCTCATGACCCAACAAACGCCAGACAAAGTCGTCATCGGTATCGATGTCGGCTCCACGACCGTGAAGATGACGGTCGTCGATCCCACGACGAAGGAGATCCTGTGGTCGAAGTACCTCCGGCACGAGACGCGTCAGCCCGAGATGACGCGCGACATGCTGAAGGAGATCCACGAAGCGTTTCCGACGCTGACCAAGGATCAAATCCGCGTGTTCATCACCGGATCCGGCGGTAGCCCGATCGCGCCGCATCTCGGCGCGAAGTTCGTGCAAGAAGTCAACGCCGTCACGATGGCAGTCGAGAAGCTGCATCCCGACGTCGGCAGCGTGATCGAGCTCGGCGGACAAGACGCCAAGATCATCATGTTCAAGCAGAACCAAGAGACCGGTGACAAGACCGCGCAGACGTCGATGAACGACAAGTGCGCGTCCGGTACCGGCGCCACGATCGATAAGTGCGTGCTCAAGGTCGGCATGCCGCGCGAGGAAGTCCCCGCGCTCAAGTTCGATCCGAGCAAGCTCCACCACGTCGCCGCGAAGTGCGGTGTGTTCGCCGAGACCGACATCGTGAACCTCGTGAAGAGCGGCATCCCGCGCTCCGAGATCATGAACTCGCTCGCCGACGCGATCGTGTCGCAGAACCTCGCCGTGCTGACGCGCGGCAACACGCTCAAGAGCAAGGTCCTCCTGCTCGGCGGACCGAACACCTACCTGCCGTTCCTCCAGGAATGCTGGCGCCTCCGGATCCCCGAGGCGTGGGCGGAGCGCGGCTACGAATACGACAAGACCGTGCCGATCGAGGAGCTGATCTTCGTCCCGAAGAACAGCGATCTCTACGCGGCGTACGGCGCGGTGCTGTTCGGACTCTACGAGCCCGAGCACATCGGTGCGTATCGCGGCCTCGAGCCGATGGAAGAGTTCATCAATCACGGCCGCAAGAGCAAGCTCGGTGAGTCGGCAGGCCCCGGCCTCGTCGAAGCTCCCGAGCAGCGCGACGCGTTCATCGACAAGTACCGAGAGCCGGCCTACGAGGACTCCAAGCTCGAGAGCGGCAAGACGTATCGCGGCGTGATCGGCCTCGACGGTGGCTCGACTTCGAGTAAGTGCGTGTTCATCGACGAGAACGAGAACATCCTGAAGAAGGTCTACACCCTATCGAAGGGCAACCCGATCCAGGACATGAAGGACATGTTCACGGACATGAAGAAGTGGGCGACCGATCAGGGCGCCACGCTCGACGTGACCGGGTTCGGTGTCACCGGTTACGCCGGCGACGTGCTCGAGAAGTCACTCGGTGCCGACGCGAACATCGTCGAGACCGTCGCTCACATGATGTCGGCGAAGCGCTGGTTCCCGGCGGTCGACGTGATCTGCGACATCGGCGGGCAGGACATCAAGGTGATGTTCATGCAGAACGGCGACGTCAAGAACTTCCGGCTTTCGAACAGCTGCTCCGCCGGCAACGGCATGCTGCTGCAGGCGATGGCCGATCAGTTCGGCATCCCGGTGAAGAAGTACGCAGAGGTCGCGTTCGAAGCGCGCCTCGCGCCGAAGTTCTCCTACGGCTGCGCCGTGTTCCTCGACTCCGACCGCGTCAACTTCCAGAAGGAAGGCTACGCCAAGGAGGAGCTGCTCGCCGGTCTCGCGCTCGTGCTGCCGAAGAACATCTGGCAGTACGTCGTCCAGATCCCGCGCATGGCCGAGCTCGGCCGCGTGTTCGTGCTCCAGGGTGGCACGCAGAAGAACGTCGCGGCGCTCAAGGCGCAGGTCGATTACATCGAGAAGCGCGTCCCGAACGCCGAGGTCTACCTCCACCCGCATTGCGGGGAAGCAGGCGCGATCGGTGCCGCGTTCGAGGCGCTCCGCAAGACGCGCCGCTACGGCAAGACGACGTTCGTCGGTCTCGATCAGGCGATCGAGATCGATTACACGTCGACCAACGACGAGAAGACACGCTGCAACTTCTGCCCGAACAACTGCTCGCGGACGTTCATCGACACCAAGACGCTCGACGGCAAGACCGCTCGCTACATCTCCGGCTTCAGCTGCGAGAAGGGCACCGTCGAGAACATGGACGCGCTCAAGGTCCTCAACAAAGAGCGCCAGAGCCGCATGAAGAAGTATCCGAACCTCGTCGACTACGAGGCGAAGCTCGCGTTCAAGAGCTTCTACGAGATCCCGCCGATGCCGGCGCACGGCTCGCCCGTGGAAGACGTCGTCGTCAAGCGGACGCTGCTCGGCGCGGTTCGCCACAAGCCGATCAAGCGGCCGTTCCAGCGCGCGAGCGCCGAAGTGTGGGCGAAGCGCCGCGACGTTCGCGTCGGCATCCCGCGCGTCCTCAACCTCTACTCGACCGGACCGTTCTGGCGGACGTATCTTGAGGCGATCGGCCTCGACTCGCGCAACGTCGTGTTCTCGGACGAGACCAGCGAAGAGATGTGGCAGGCCGGCTGCAAGTACGGCTCGGTCGACCCCTGCTACCCGAGCAAGGTCTGCCAGGCGCACATTCACAACCTGCTGTTCAAGCACCACGAGAAGAAGCCGCTCAACTACATCTTCTTCCCGTCGATCACCCATATCCCGACGTTCATCGTCAACCAGATGGATACGGCGAGCTGCCCGGTCGTCTCGGGCACGCCGAAGGTCATCCGCGCGGCGTTCACGAAGGAGACCGACTTCTTCGGCGAGCGCAACATCAGCTACCTCGACACCGCGGTCACGCTCAACGAGCCGCTGATGTGCAAGAAGCAGATGTTCGACGAGTGGGCTCCGCTCCTCGGCGTCACCCAGGACGAGAACGACTTCGCGGTCGATCACGCGTTCAAGGCGGTCCAGGCGTTCGAGGACGAGATGGAGCGCAAGGGTCGCGAGATCCTGAACGAAGTGACGCGCGAGAATCGCGTCGCGCTCGTGATGCTCGGCCGTCCCTATCACAACGACCCGGGCCTCAATCACTCGGTGCTCGAGGAGTTCCAGGCGCTCGGTTATCCGATCTTGTCGATGCGGTCGTTGCCGCGCGACAAGCCGACGATGGATCGGCTGTTCGCCGAGGACATCGCCAAGGGCGTGATCGAGAACGGTCTCGACGTCACCGACGTGTGGCCGGAGAACTACTCGACGAACTCCGTCCAGAAAGTCTGGGCGGCGAAGTACGCGTCGCGCCATCCGAACATGGCGTGCCTCGACCTCTCGAGCTTCAAGTGCGGCCACGACGCGCCGACCTACGGCCTGATCGACTCGATCATCGCCTCGGCCGGCAAGGCGTACTCGGCGCTCCACGACATCGACGCGAACAAGCCCTCGGGCTCGATCAAGATCCGCGTCAAGACGTACGCGTACACGCTGATGCTCCTCAAGGAGAAGCTCGAGGATCAGGGCGTGAAGAAGGCCGAGCTCGACATCTCCGTGACGATGAAGAAGCTCGAGCTGATGAAGAAGCTGCAAGACAAGCTCGCGAGTGCGGGCCGTACCGACGACGCGCTCGACAAGCAGATCCTCGCACTCGCGGAGCAAGCGGCCGCGAATGCCCCCAAAGATGACAAACCGACGGCCAAGCGGTCGACGGCTCTCAACGTGATGCGCACCTAGCCACCGAGGACAAGGAAACGAACATGAGCACGACAAACGATAACGGCGGTACCAACCTCGATGGCATGTCGCTCGAGGCCATCGAAGCAGAGCTGAAGAACTTCGAGATCGAAGAGCGCAAGCGCCTCGGTCTCCCGGTCGAGAACGCCCAGCACTGGTTCGACGCCGTGCCGCGTACGTTCACGCGCGATCAGCGCGAGCACACGACGATCCTCGTGTCGGGCCTGACGATGGCGCACGACCTGTTCATCCAGGCGGCGCTCCGCGGCATTGGCTACAAGGTCATGGCGATGGACACGCCGGATAACGACGCGCTCCAGTACGGCCGCGAGTACGGCAACCGCGGTCAGTGCAACCCGACGTACTTCACGGTCGGAAACCTCGTGAAGTACCTCGACAACCTGCGCGACCAGGGCATGTCGAAGGAAGAGATCGTCAAGAACCACGTGTTCATCACGGCCGGTGCTTGTGGTCCTTGCCGCTTCGGCACGTATGTCACCGAGTACCGCAAGGCGCTCCGTGACTCCGGCTTCGACGGCTTCCGCGTGCTGCTGTTCCAGCAGACCGGTGGTCTCAAGCAGGCGACGGGCGAGGGCGTCGGTCTCGAGATGAACCCGACGTTCTTCTGGGGTGTCGTTCGCGCGATCCTCATCGGCGACGTCCTCAACTCGCTCGGCTATCGCATTCGTCCGTACGAGGTCGAGCCGGGCGCGGCGGATCGCGCGCTCGAGACGAGCAAGCGCATCATCTCGCAAGCGTTCGAGTCGAACTCGTCGATCGCGGTCGCGCTCTACAAGGCGCGTCGCGAGCTCGGCAAGGTCAAGGTCGACCGCACCCGCCCGAAGCCGCGCGTCGGCATCATCGGCGAGTTCTGGGCGATGACCACCGAAGGCGACGGCAACTACGGCCTGCAGCGCTTCCTCGAGGCCGAGGGCGCGGAGCCGGACATCCAGATCGTCACCGCGTGGCTGCTCTATATGATCTGGCAGGGTCGTTACGACACGACCCAGCGCGCGAACCTCCGCGGCGTCGATAAAGACGCCAAGGAGCACGGCGGCAGCAAGTTCAGCTTGAAGGGCGTCGACGTCCGCAAGCGGATCGCTTCGCTGTGGGCCGGTGAGAAGGTCCTCCGCGGCCTGTTCCAGACGTTCGCCAAGGCGATGGGTCTCAACGACTATCACCTGCCGGACATGGAGCAGATCGCAGAGGTTTCGCACTCGTTCTACGACAACAACCTCCGTGGCGGCGAAGGCCACATGGAGATCGGCAAGCTGATCCAGAACGTCGCGTACTCGAAGGTCAACATGACCCTCTCCGTGAAACCGTTCGGCTGCATGCCGAGCTCGTCGGTCTCGGACGGCATCCAGTCGTTCATCACCGAGCTCTATCCGCAGGGAATCTTCCTGCCGATCGAGACGAACGGTGATGGCGCGGTCAACGTCTACAGCCGCGTCCAGATGCAGCTGTTCAAGGCCAAGCAGCTCGCACAGAAGGAAGTCGACAAGGCGCTCGCCGATGTCGGCATGACGATCGAGGAGGTCCGCAAGTACCTCCATAAGCACCCGGCGATGATGAGCCCGTTCCACCGCTCGCCCCACAAGGCCGGCTGCACCGCCGCAGACCTCGTGTACGAAGTCGGCGCGCGGAAGAACCGCCTGTCGTTCCTCAAGGACCGCGTGGTCGGCAAGCTCACGGGCAAGGCCGAGAAGGCGCACGAGGAGGCTCACATCAAGCTCCTCGCCGTCGCTCGTAACGCCGCAGCGAAGACGCGCAAGAAGAACAGCGTCGTCACCGTGGCGCCCGAGATCGATCCGACCCAGGTCGAAGACCAGGCTCGCCCGGCGATTCCGACCGGTCGCAAGTCGCTCCGCGTTGTGAACTAAGACGATGGCGAAGCTCGACGGACTACGCGCACGTGCGTTTGGCCTGATCGAGCGTACGCCCGGTAAGCTCGGGGACCTCGCTCGAAAGGCGAACGAGGTACTCGGCCGACCGCTCGCCGATGAGGCCGAGCTGTCGGACCGGCGTGCGTTCGATGTGAAGGTCGGCACACCTGCGCAGCCATTGACCAAGGCGGCCGCGAAGCCGGCGCAGCCCGAGGCGGCGCCGGTGATCGTCTACTTCATGGAGAAGCAGAAGCGAGACGTCCTGAAAGTCACCGACATCCTCGACGCGAATAACATCCCCTACAAGACGATGAATATTCAGGAGGATCCGGCGGCGCAGTACGCGATCAAAAGGGATAGCAACGGAATGCGCCTGCCCGTGGTATTCGTCGCCGGTGAGTGCATCGGCGGCCGCGAGCACCTCGTCAACGCGGCGAGCTCGGGCGAATTGAAGAAGAAGGTATTCGGATGACCCCCACCGACGAAGACAAACCAAAGCTCGTGAAGCAGGCGGCCGAGAAGGTCGTCGCGGCGCTCAACCGCGCGGACGAGATCGGCGGCGAGATTCGCGACTTCCTGACCGATCGCGTCGCGACCGATCCGCGCTACGTCAAGGCGCGCAAGACGGTGGCGAAGCTGCTCGGGCGCGACTACGAGTCGCGCGTCGAGGTCCAGCACAAGGCCACCGTCAAGGCCGAGAAGGTCGCGGCGGTCGCGGCCGTGGCGCCGGCACCGAAGGTTCACAAGGGCTATGGCGATCCCGAGATCAAGGCGCAGATCTACGGCAAGAAGAGCTGCCCGTGGAGTGGTCGCGCGATCACGCTGCTCGAGCGCAACAAGGTCGACTACGACTTCGTCGATCTCGAGGAGCCGGAGCACGAGAGCAAGCTCGCCCCGCTGATCACCGAGACCAAGCAGCACACGGTGCCGTTCGTCTATCTGCGCGGTCAGTTCGTCGGCGGCTTCAACGCGCTCGCAGAGATCGAACGGCTCGGTCAGCTCGAGCTCGCGCTGATGTCCGCCGAAGAGCGCAAGAATGCGCCGGCGCACCTCAAGAGCGTCGAGATCGTCGCCCGTCCGAACACCGATGAAGTGGTGCCGGCCGACGCGGTTCGTCCGGACGAGTAGCCACGCCAAAGCCGGTGCGCATGAGTGTGCCGGCTGACGTGGCTCGTCCCGACGAGTTGCCAGCGTCAGTGCTTCGCGGCGATGGGCGCTTCGTCGTGCGGCATCGACTGGTCGACGCGCTCGACGATCGACGCGAAGCGATCGAGGTTGGTCCGGCGATCCGCGATCATCACGTGATTGCCGACGACCTGCGCCCAGCCCACCGAGCTCGCGGCACTGTGGCAGAACAGGCTCGCGGTCTGTTCGAGCGACATCGAGGGGTAGAGCGGCAGGATCTGCGTCTCGACGGGCGCGACATCGGGCGCATCGGTCAGCCGGAACACGAGCACGTGATCCTTCTGCCAGTCGGGCTTCGACACACGGATTCGTGACGAGCGGAGCAGCGCGCCGAGCATGTCGACGGTGATGTCCGGAAAATAGATCGACACCGGGATCGTATCGAGCTCGCGATCGACGCGCGTCACCACACCGAGGACCTCGCCGATCCGAACCGCGACTTGCGAAGCCGGCGCGCCTTCCGCGACGACGCGCACGTGCGGTCCGTCGGGCCCTTCACTGATCTTGTGGACCTCGACGCGGCCCGCGGGCACGAGCGGTGAGGATGCGACGGCCTCGGGTGCGCCCGAACAACCGAACGACGCGCGCGGCCGAACCGGCGCCGTCGGTGGCGGCTCGCAGCCGATCAACAACGACATCATGCAGACAAGGCTTGCCCTCATGCGACGAGTCTACGACTGCGAGCGAGCGCGCCGCGCTGTGAACGATCGCGCACATTCGCCGCCGCCGACCTCACACCGCGCGATCGCGGGCGCTTCGCGACGTAATCGTCGTTACCAGACAACTTGCGCTTGCAGCTTGAACACGTCGCTGTCGGGCATCGTCTCGAGCGGAACCTGGCCAGCGCGCAGATGCACCTTGTCGCCGTACCAGTAGTGCGAGTACTGGAAGAACAGCTCGCCCCAGTTGTCGAGCGGGAAGCTGATCTTCGGCGACAGCACGCGGAAGCTGTTCTGCGAGTCGTAGACGTCGAGGATCACGCGATCGAAGCGCATCGAGACCGCGAGCTTCGGCAGCAGCTTGTAGCTCGGCTCGAGGCCCCACTTGACGTAGAGCCGGCGATCGCGATTGAGCGCCGGATCCATCTCGTCGACTTGCGGCGAGCGTACCCAGGTGGCCATGCCGAACGTGCGTAGGCCGATCTTGTCGGTGAGCTTCGTCTTGACGTCGGTCGCGAGCGTGTACATGTGACCGCTGCCCGAGTCGCTGTGATCGAGGCCGAGGAAGTTCTCGGTGAGACCACGCCCACCTGTCGAGTGCATCACCTCGAGCGCGGGCGCGAGATAGAGAACCTTGTCCATGTTGTAGTACGCGAACGCGAGATAAGCGGTGCCGCGGTCGTGCGGCAGCTTGTACTTCGCGTCGAGTCCGGTGACCCACATCGTGCCGTCTTGGATCGGCGAGAGCTGGCGCTTGTCGCGCGTCCAGGTGCGGAGCACGTACGCTCCGACCTCGACGGGACCGATCGGATAGCTGCCGGCGACATTCGCGACCGGCGTGAGCCCGAGGTTTTGCTGGAGCTGCGCCTCGTGAATGCCGATGCCGGCCTGCACGTGTCCGCCGTGGGGCAGGACGTACGAGACCTTTGCGCCGCCTTGATGCGTGCGGCCGAACACGTAGGTGTCGTACGGCTCGATGTAGCCGAACCGATCCCAGAACACGCCGACCTTCACCGAGAGCGCCTCGTTGTCGAGGAAGTGATCGGCGGTCACGGACGCCTGCGCGACGCCGAGCTGGTTCTCGAGCCGCGCCGATGCGTAATCGCTGTAGAGCGAAGCGAACAGCCCGAACTCGGCCTTGTAGTTGCCTTTGTGGGCCGAGAAGAACAGCTCGGACCAATCGGGCTCGTAGAGGCGCGTGTACGCGAACCCGGACAGGTAGTAGTCGTTATCGACGAGATACGCTTCGCGCGTGCCCTGTGTCGAGAGTGGCATGCGTGCGTAGCCATGGAGCTCGAAGCGGACATCGCCCACCTCGACGGCAGCGACGGGCTTGCCCGGCTCGCCCGGTCCCGGCGCCGTCTTGTCGACGGAGTGAAGCGTGTCACTCGTGCTCAGCGGCTCGATTTCGGCCGTTTGTTTTGGCTTGGTCGCGGCAGGATCGCCGGCCACCGCAGGCGCGGTGGTCTTCAATGAGTCGGTGCCGTCCGGCTTGCCGGGCTCGTCCGCGTGCGCGATGCCTGCGCTCGCGAGCAGAATGAGAGCGACCCGCGCGCGCATGACTACCTGGCCGCTGCGATCCGGCTCTTGCAAGCAGGGAGCTCGTCGGCCGTGAGGAAGCCCGAGTCAACGAGCAAGGGCTTGACGGTATCGGCGGTGACGACCTCGACGCGCACGGCGGCGACCGGGATGGCCTTACCGCCGAGCATGATCGTCGCGTCGAGCTTCGGTGTCTCACCGTCGACGAGGTGGCGCGCGACATCCGCTGCGGTCTTCGCGAGCGGCTGGATGTCCTTGAGGATCTCGATCGTCTGCTTGCCCTGGCACACGAAGTTGACGTTCGCGGCATCGGCATCGGCGCCGGCGATGAACACGTTCGCGATTCCGGCCGCGGTGATCGCCTGGACGGCGCCGCGCGCCATTCCCGAGTTGTTCGCGAGGATCGCGTCGATCTTGCCGCCGGTCCGGGTGAGCGCATCCTCGACGGTGCGCAGCGCCTGCTCCGGTGACCACGCGCTGTGGTTCTGCTTCATCACGATCTCGACGTCACCGCGCGAGATGTACGGCGCGAGCGTGTCCTCGTAACCGCGCGTGATCTCGGTCGCGACCGAATGGCCGGCCTGACCCGAGAGCAGCACGTAGTGCCCTTTGCCGTTCGTCGCCTTGAGCGCGGCCTGCGCCTGCAGCACGCCGACGCGATAGCTGTCGTGCGAGACGTAGTAGTCGAGATCCGCCGAGACGATCGCGCGGTCGTACGCGATCACCTTCGCGCCGTGCTCGTGAGCGAGGCGCACGTAGCTCGATGCCGCTTGGCTATCGGTCGGCTGGATCACGAGGACCTTCGCGCCTTGCGTCAGGACGTCCTCGACTTGCGCGAGCTGGCGCGCGTTGTCGTTGTCGGCCGCGAGCGTGAGGATGCGGAGATCGAGCTCCTTCGCGCGCGCCTCGAAGTACTTGACGTCTTTCTGATAGCGCTCTTCTTGTAGCGTCGATAGGAGGAACGCGACCTGCGGACCTTGTTGCGGCTTGCAGCCGAGCGCGAACGTCGCAACGAGGGCGAGAGAGATGGCGAGCGAGATGGTGCGAATCACGAGCGTCTACCTTTCGAGAGAACGTCGATCAGCACGGCGGCGAGGAGGATCAGGCCGGTGCAGATCAGCTGCCAATTGGAGTCGATCCGGAGGAGGTTCATACCGTTCGCGAGCGTCGCGAATACGAGCGTACCGAGCACGGTGCCGACGACCGAGCCGCGGCCGCCGCTCAGCGAAGCGCCGCCGATCACCACGGCGGTGACCGCGTCGAGCTCGAGCAATTGGCCCTGGCTGCCCGGCGTCACGCCGTTGACGCGCGCGGCGAGTAACAGGCCACCGACCGCGGTGAGCACGCCGACGATCATGTAGACCGCGAGCGTGACGCGCTTGACGGCGATGCCGGAGAGCCGCGCGGCTTCGGGGTTGCCACCGATCGCATAGAGGTGACGGCCGAAGCGCGTGCGCTTGGTGACGAATACGCCCCACAGCGCGACTGCGCCGGCGACGAACACGACGACCGGCACGCCGGTTCCGCCGAACACGCCGAGCACGAGTGCAGCGATCCCGATCTGTCCCGCCATCCGCGCCGAGACGACCGTCGTGGACAACGGTTGCAGTCCGAACGCCTTGCGCCGCTTCGCTTCGTAGAGCGTGAGTGCGAGGCCGGCCGCGAGCGTCACGCCGACGATCGCCCAGGTCGTGCCCGGCGAGACGTGGCCGTTCAGGAAGGCGAAGTCGTCGCCCATCGTGAGGCTCGTGGCGTGGGACAGCACGAGCGCGCCGCCGCGGAACGCCTTGAACCCGGCGAGCGTGACGACAAACGCGGGCACGCCGAGCCAACCCACCCACATGCCGTGCCACGCGCCGATCGCGGCGCCACATGCGAGCGACGCGAGGATCGCGATCGGTGCCGGGAGCCCGAGCTTCTCGTGAACGAGCGCGGCGACGACGCCGGTGAGCGCGACACCCGCGCCGACCGACAGATCGATCCCGCGGATCAGGATCACCATCGTCATGCCGACGGCGACGACGAGCAGCACCGCACTCTGCGACAGCAGCATCGCGATGTTGCCTTGCGACAGGAACATCCCGCGCGTCGCCGGCATCACCGCGAGCGCGAGCCACATCACCGCGAGCACGCCGGCCATCGCCCAGGCGTTGAGATCGACCGCCTTGCGGTTCGGCTTGGTTTCGGCGCTTCGTTCGAGTTTCATGACACCGCTCCTACCGCGAGCTGCATGATCGCGAGCTGCGTGATCGCTTCGCCTTCGAGCGTCCCGGCGGCGCGTCCTTCGCGCAGCACGATCACGCGATCGGCGAGCCGGACGACCTCGGGCAAGTCCGAGGACGCCAGCAGGACTGCGTGACCGCTCGCGGTGAGCTCTTCGATCAGCCGATAGATCTCGGCCTTCGCACCGACATCGACGCCGCGCGTCGGTTCGTCGAGCAGGAGCACGCGTGGCCCCAGCTCGAGCCACTTGCCGATCACGACCTTTTGCTGGTTGCCGCCGGACAGCGTCGCGACCTCGGCGTCGAGGCCGGGCGCCTTGATCGAGAGATCGCGAAGCCGTGCGAGCGCGGCCTGCTCCGCGCGCTGCAGATCGACGACGCCGAGCTTCGACATCCGGCCCAGTGCCGAGAGCGCGAGGTTGTCGGCGACGCTGAGGCTGAGCACGAGGCCCATCGCCTTGCGATCCTCGGGAACGAACGCGACGCCTGCCGCGATCGCATCCGCGGGCGCGCGCAACGAGACTCGCTTGCCGTCGACGCGAATCGTGCCGTGGACGGCACTGCGGGCGACACCGAACAGCGCCGACAGTGCCGCGGTCCGGCCGGAGCCCATCGCGCCGGCGAGTGCGACGACCTCACCGGCATGGACCGTGAGCGAGAGGTCGGAGACGACGCTGCGAGCGGGCAGGGATGGATGCGCGACCGACAGGTGCTCGACCTCGAGCACCGGCGCACCGAACGGCTTGCGCGCAGGCCGCGTGGCCTCCGCGAGGTCCTTGCCGGTCATCATTGCGACGATCTCGTCCGTCGGTGTCGTCTTGCCGTCACACACGCCGACGAGCTCGCCATCGCGCAGCACGGCGACGCGATCGCACAGCGCCGCGATCTCCTCGAGCCGGTGCGAGATATAGACGAAGGACGCACCCGCGCTGCGGCGCTCGCGAACCAGCGCGAACAGCCGTTCGATCTCGCCATCTGTCAGCGCGGCCGTAGGCTCATCGAGGATGATCACGCGGGCGTCGTCGGCGAGCGCGCGTGCGATCTCGAGGATCTGCTGCACGCCGACACCGAGGTGCCCCGCGGGCATCGTCAGGTCGATCGCCGCCGCTTCTTTGCCAAGCACACGCCGCAAGATGTCGCGCGCGGTCGCCAGCGTGCGCACCGGATCGACGATGCCGAACCGCGAGGGCTCCCGACCGAGCAGTAAGTTATCCGCGATCGACATCTCGGGAACGAGCGACAGCTCCTGGTGAACGACCGCGACGCCGGCGCGCCGTGCATCGCGCGTCGAGCGGAACGCCTGCGGCCGGCCTCCGACGAGCACGTCACCGCGAAAGCTGCCAGCCGCGTAGACGCCGCCGAGGATCTTGATCAGCGTCGACTTGCCGGCGCCGTTCTCGCCGACCAGGCCGAGTACTTCGCCGGGCTCGATCGAGAGCGAGACATCGTGCAACGCTCGGACGCCCGGAAACTGCTTGCCGATCGCGAGCAGCTCCACGGCCGGGGATCGCTGCGCCTGCTGCGACTTGCGTTCGGCAGGCCGCGCCTCTGCAGTCGCGATCATCGGCGCCTCCGCAGCATCACGAGCACGACCCCTGCGAACATCACGGCCGTGCCCGGCGTGCCTGGCCCGCCGTTACACGCACATGCAACGCCGGTGCGTCCGGCTTGGTCGGGATTGCCCGTGCTGTTGCCGCCGTCACCGGTCGGAATCGGTCCGGCATCCGGATACTCGCCGAGATCTTTTTCGCCACAGTCGGTGTGCTCGTAGTAGCCGACGCGATCGAGCAGCGTCAGTTGATACGCGCCGGCACCGTAGCCGACCATCGGGATGCTGCCCGAGTACGCGCCGATCTGACCACTGGCGCTGCTCGTGTTGTAGAGCTCGGGCAGGAGGTTGTGATTGACCGACGCCTGCGCGGTCACCCAATCGAGGATCTGGTTCGCCTTCGGATAGTTGCCGGCGCGACGGAAGGCGGCCGACGTGCGCAGGTCGAGCAAGATCCACTCGTCGGTGTCGTACTGATCTTGCGAGCCTTCGATCCGCTTGTAGCCGCCCGCAGGCGTCTGGAGATACGACATCGCGTCGAGCGTCGCGTTGGCGATCGTATCGGTGGAGTCGACCAGCGACCATGTGATCGCTTCGACTGTCGAGCCGTCGCGATAGTTCGCACCCTGCGCGAGCTTCTCGAGCGAGCCCGCGAGCACGCGATTGGAATCGATGAAGTTCGTCTTCATCGCGAGCACCGCCTTCGCCGACAGATCGCGATAGCGCGCGACGTCTGCAGTTCGACCGGCGCGCCGCGCGAGCGTGGCCATGTCGCAGAACCCGCGAGCGGCGGTTGCGGTCGTGTAGAGGAAGTGCTGGCGATTTCCCCAGTGAACTTCCCAGATCGAAGCGTCCGCGATCGCCATCCCGGTCTGTTCGAGGTTCGCCGCGAGCGGCTCGGCGACCCCGGCGCGGATCGCGTCGTAGACGGTGTCGCCTTTCTTCGTCATCGCCGAGAGCCACGCCGTGTCGGCGCTCGAGTCGACGTACGTCCGCGCGCCCCACAGGAACAGCCCCCAGCCGTCGATCTCGATGTTGCGCGTCGGCGAGCCGGAGTAATCGGCTTCTTCCTGGCCGTCACCGTAGTAGCGCACCGTGCTGATCCGATACGGCTGGTTTGCGACGAACGACGAGTAGCGTCCCGCGTCCGCGTTCAAGAAGAAGTCGAGCGCTGCCTTCGCGCGGTCGTAGTGACCGGTGCGCGCGAGCGCGGCGACGGCATACGTTGCATCGCGCACCCAGCCGGTGTGCCAACCACCGGGCGGTAGGCTCGCGAGGATCATGCCGTTGTTCTTGCGACGCGGGCTGTCCTGCCAGGTCTCGCGGACCTGACCCATGCGCAACACCGACTCGGCCTGGCGCCAGATCTTGAGCTCGGTCGCGGACAGACCGGGCAGCGGCGGCGTGCGCGCGGTTTCGAATTCCGCGAGGATCGCCTGCAGCATCTGCTCGGCATCGCGGCCACCGTTGAACGCCGCCCAGGCCGTGCGCGCTGCTGCGGTGTTCGCGTCGGGATCGAACAGCACCGCGACGCCCCACCACTTCGTCTCGCCGGGTGCGAGCGTGCCGAGGTTCTTGGCAAACGCATTGACGCGATCGGTGCCGCTACACGCCGGCTGCGCCGTCAGCGTGCCGCCGTTCGCGATCGTCGCGTACACGTCCGTTGCGCAGCTCGAGACATCGGCGCCGCCGATCGGCGCGTAGATCATCGCGCCACCGCCCGGCCCGGTCTCGGTCGCGGTCTGCGACGTCGCATCCCACGCGATTGCTTCACCGTCCGCGCCTGGCGCATCGGGGTTCGGCGCCGAACCCATCTTGAAGTTGTGAATCGAGTAGGCGGTGACCGCTTGCGGCGCGTTGGTCGCGTTCGTGACCTTCAGCAGCATCACGAGGGCATTGCCCTCGTAGCCGAACGGCGACACGTAGTACGACTCCGTCGCCATACCGCTGACGCTGACGACGCTGCGGATCACGTTCGATTCGTCGATGTAGCCGACATCGCTCGGTGCGCGGCCGCCGAGCCACGCGCCCGCGCTTCCGACCTTGAGCCCGAAGTACGTGTCGAACACGAGGTTCCGGCGCACGATGCCTTCGCCATCCGGGTTGCTCGGGTTCGCGCGCAGATAACGATACGGGCGCTCGAGGTACTGCTTGATCGCTCCCGCGTTCTCGTCGAACACCTGGAAGCCGAAGCCATTCCCGGTGACGAGGTAGCGGAACGAGGCGACGGGCGCGATCGCATGCGCCGAGGACGCGAACAGCGCAACCAGGGCGATCAGGGCGAGGGCAGGAGCACGGCGCACGCGGAGCGTCGTTCGCACGATCCGTGCCCACCGGAACCGCCCCGATCGCGCTGACTTAGCCACGTTCGGGTTGCGAAACGAAACACGCGATCCCGAGGCTGGCGCTGCCAATGTCGACGCGCCCTCATCGGCAATGGGGACGGTCTCAACTTAGACAACTCGCGACCTCGAAGTGCCCGAGATCAGCGCCCCGGTCGGGGACGGATACAACCTGCGGAGTCGCGCCGGGTGGCATGCAGCTTGAAGCAGGTGGCGCCGTGCGTTTCACCGTCTTCGCCCTTCTGTTGCTCGCGGCCTGCCGCCCTCCCGGGTACGGCCGCCAAGAGGTCGACGGTGCCGTCGACGGCCACGGCGGAACCGACGGATCGAGCGCGATCGATGCCGCGGGCGACGGCCCCGCAAGTTGCGCGCATGCGTTCCGGCTCGATGGTCACGGCACCGCGCAGTCGGTCTGGCTGACCGGCGACTTCGTCATGTGGGGCGCGGATGTCGGGCACGGTGCGATCCCGTTCGCGCTCGGCGTCGACGGTGGCTGGACGGTGACCCACTCGTTCGGCGCGGGCCCTCACCAGTACAAGTTCATCATCGACGGCTCGCAGTGGATCACCGATCCCACGAACCCGAACCAGATCGACGACGGCTTCGGCAACAAAAACAGCCTCTACACCTGCACGCCGTAGCGCGCTGAAATCCGGGTCGTCCCGTTGTCGCCGGTGTGTGGTCGCGTTAGGACGCGGAGATGAAGCATCTCCGTATCTTCCTCGTCCTGATGGCCATGGCCGCGGCCGCGTTCGCCGACAACACGCCGCCCGCTAAAGACACCCCGGCCAAGGACGCGCCGGCCGCCGGTCCGACGGCCGCGGAGCTGAGTCAGTTCCTCGCGTTCTTCGACAAGCTCGTCGACATCATCGTCGTCGACAAGGACAACTGCGCGAAGATGGCTCCCGATATCAACGCTCACATCGACGCGAACACCGAGATCCTCAAGAAAGCTCGGGAAGCCAACAAGACCAACGCGAAGCTCCCCAAGGAAGCTCAAGATCACATGACGAAGAGCTCGCAGCGGATGATGGGTGCGATCCAGAAGTGCGGCAACGACAAGGGCGTTCAGACCGCGATGATGCGGCTCAACTTCAAGAGCCACTGACGCGCGCTAGGTGCCGCACTTCGACGCCTGATCGAGCGTCTTGGCGTCGATCACGCACTGGCGCGACGAGTTCGACCACTCGGCCTTCGCACACTCCGAAATGATCTGCTGCATCATCGCTGGCAGCTGGGTCTCGAGCCGTCGCTTGAGCTCGTCGACCTCGGCGGCGCCCATCGATGTGGCCTTGCTCTGCGCCTCGAGCGCGACGAGCTCGCCCGCTTTCGTCGCGACGTCCTCGCACGTGATCGTGTGGCTGTTCGGATCTTCTGGCGCCGCCTCTTCGGAGCCGGCCGCGACCGTCGGCGTGGAATCGCCGCTCGGACTCTCGCCCCACGGATCCTTTCCGGTCGTCTTCGGCGCCTCGACGATCGGCACGCTCGGCTTGTAGTCGACGTTCACGGCCGCGCCGTTCGTCAGGTACGGCTGGAGCAACTTCTCCCAGGCCTTGTTGATCTTCGTGTACTCCTCGGGGCAGCGCTTCGCGCGATCCGAGGGCAGGTTGCCGTTCTCGACGAACTTCGAGTACTTCTCGGGATTGCTTCCGTAGATCAGGCACATGATGTTGTAGAAGCGCTGGCCGTCGAACGCGTGCTCGTCCCAGAACGGCGTCTCGTGACCGGCCTTGGTTGCTTGCAACTGAAACCAGTACGCGCCCGACAGCGCCATGCCGACACCTTCGTCGCCCATCGCGATCAGCGTGAGCGTCGCGAGCTGATCGACCGAGTCTTCTTCGCGACCGACCGCAGGGAGATCGAGCATGTGGATCAGGCCATGTCCGGCCTCGTGATAGAAGCTGAACATCGTCGCGCCGATCACGGAGTTGCCGAGCTCGGCCTGACTCTTCGCGCCGGCCTTGAACACGTCGAGGACATAGTCGAGCAGCTCGTAGCACACGATAATCCGGTGCGTATTCGGATCGTAGAACGCGTTGATCGTGTTGCAGTCGACGAGCTCGATCGCGACCGTCGAAGGCATCCGCACGGTCTTGTTGAGACTCTCCGCGACGGTCTCGAACACGTGATCGGTCTGGAGCGCCGATCGGAATTGCTCGTGCACCGCGTTCGACGACGGGTTGTATGTCACCGTGAAGCCGCTCGCCGCGACACTACCGAAGCCCCGGATCGCGAGCTTGGGCTCGGCCGGCTTCGCGATCGAGGACAACTCGACCTTCGCCGCGAGCGATGACGCGGGCACCGGATCTTTCGACGAATCGATCTTCGAGAGCTCGCGCGGCTCGCCGAGATCGTTGGCGCGGACATCGAGTCCGTGCGCAATGGCATCGGTTCCGATCCGCGCATCGGTGCGAAGTTTCTATTCGCGGG
>JAQBQF010000132.1 GCA_028287115.1 Myxococcales bacterium | reverse complement strand
CGGGCGCGCTGATTTTCGTGAGCGCGGTGCTCGATTGCGCCGACGGTCAGCTCGCGCGCCTTCGCAAGATGGCCTCGCCGCTCGGCCATCTGCTGGACTTCCTGATGGACGAGCTGAAGGCGATGCTGCTGTTTGGCTGCGTCGCGATCCGGCTCTGGCAGCAGACCGGCGATTCGCGCTTGTTGATCGTGGGGCTTGCCGGCCTGTTCTGTCTCGCGGCCGGCATCTCGCTCACCTCGTTCATGCGGCGCCCCGAGTTCGGTGCGAAGCCGCCGACCGAAGACGGCCAGCCGGCGGAGACCGGAGGCCGCAAGGGTCCGATCGGCCTGATCGTGACCGCGATCGAGTGGCCGTCCCGGTTCATCGTGCACTACCCGCAGTACATCTGGCTGTGCGCGGCGGTCGATCGAATCGACCTCTACTTCTGGGCGTACGCGGCCGTCAATGCGCTCTACTTCGCGAAGAGTCTGGCGACGATCGTACTTCGGCTCGGCCGGTTTGCACCGGCGCGGAGCAGCTCGTGATCAGCCGCGCGATCTTGATCGCGGCAGGTCGCGGCAAGCGCCTCGGCCCGCACACCGAAGAGATTCCCAAATGCATGGTCGACGTCGCCGGCCGACCGATCCTCGGGTGGGTATGGGAAGCGCTCGAGCGCGTCGGTGTCGAAGAGCTCGTCGTGATCCGCGGCTATCGCGGTGACGTGCTCGAGAAGTT
This sequence comes from Myxococcales bacterium, assembly GCA_028287115.1. Classification (GTDB taxonomy): domain Bacteria; phylum Myxococcota_A; class Polyangia; order Haliangiales; family Haliangiaceae; genus JABFXX01. Next base: position 40,224 of record JAQBQF010000132.1, on the reverse strand, counting down.
CGTGCGAGGGCTCGTCCCGCGCTCGATCTTCGTCGACAATCACGAATGGCAGACCAACAACGTACTGCTGTCGCTCGCGTGTGCCCGCGACTATCTCGATCGCCCGACGTACCTGACCTACAGCGACATCGTGTTCACGCCGGCGGTCGCCGAGGCCGCCGCGCGCTCGACCGCAGAGGTCGGGCTCGTGATCGATCGCGAGTTTCGCAAGATCTACGAGGGCCGCACCGAGCATCCGCTCGACGAGGGCGAAGTTGCAGACCTCCAGCCGGACGGCGCCGTCGCGCGCGTCGGCAAGCGTGCACTTCCCGCTGCCGAAGCAGTGGGCGAGTTCATAGGCCTATCCCGGCTCGGTCCGCGCGGTGTCGAGCTCACGAACCGCGCGCTCGCCCATATCGCCGAGTGTTATGCCGGCCGCGAAGATGAGCCGTTCCAGCGCGCGGCTCGCTACCGCAACGCGTATCTCACGGACCTGTGGCAAGAGATGATCGACGCCGGGGTACGCATCGATCCCGTGATGATCGACGGCCAATGGCGTGAGATCGATACCGGTCAGGATCTCGACCGTGCGCGCCAACTGCTAGAGTCGTCGCCGAAGGATTGGACATGAAGAGAATCGCGTTCGCATTGGTGCTGCTGCTCACGGTCGCTTGCAACAAGCCCTCGGAGGACAACTGCCGCAAGGCGCTCCTCAACATGCAGCACTTGATGGGGACCGAGAATCTCAACGAGGCCGGCTTCCAAGGCGAGGTCCGGCGCTGCAAGGGTGGCTCGACCAAGACCGCCGTCGACTGCGCGATCAAAGCGACAACGCTCGACGGGCTGCAAAAGTGCGACTTTTACAAGCTACCCGCGGGATCGGCTGCAGCCGACAAACCGTCGAGCACCACTTCGGGATCCGCCGCAGGCTCGGGCTCCGCAATGGCGCCGGGCTCGTGGAGCTCGACCACCACAGGTGGTTCCGCAGCCCCGACGGGCTCGGGGAGCTCAGCTGGTTCCGCAGCCCCGACAGGCTCGGCGGGCTCACAGCCGGCAGCGGGTTCCGCGACGACGACGGGCTCCGCGGCAGCTGGTGGACCCGGCTCGGCGGGCTCCGCGAAGTGAAGCTGGCGCTCGTCGGCCTCCTCGTCGCGAGCGTCGCGTCCGCGGAGAAGCCGACGATCGTCGCTCTCGTACCGGGTAGTGCCGCCGACGACGCGCGGCTCGCGATCGCGATCGGCCCCGGAGGTCAGACGTACGAGCCTGATGGCAAGGGGGTGTGGAGTCGCCGACACGCCGGCGGCGTCGCGGCGGACGTCATCAACGCGACGCGCATCGGAAACGCGGTGATCGTCGGCGCCAAGGATGCGCCGCCGTTCGAGCTCGCAGGCGGTGTGTGGACCTCCGTGTTCCTCGGTCTGCACGCCAAAGCGCTTGTCGGATCAGGGTCACGTCCCACCGCCGCGGTCGGTAGATCGATCTTCGCGCTCGATCGCGTGCCGCCGGCGAGAGTCGCGACCGCGCCCGGACTCGTGATCGCGCTCGCCGCATCGGCGACTGCGATCATCGTCGAGACGGAAGCCGGCGTGTTTCGGCTCGAAGGCTCGCGTGCAACGCCACTCGCGCCGACGTCTCGGATCACGTACATGAACGATCGATGGGCGATCGGCGACAAGGGCGCGATCGATCTCCGGACCGCCAAGATCATCCCCTGGCCGGCAGACGTCGCCGTGGTCGCCGCGAGCTCGACGAGCGGCGACACCCTGATCGCGGTTGGCGTGACCGGCGACGCCGTCGAGCTCGTGTCCCTGAGAGGCGGCAAGCTGGATCGCGAGGCAATCCCGGTCGATCGAGCTGCGACGATCATCGGCATCGTCGCGGACCGAACAGGGCGAATCGTGGTCGCGCTCGCGGACGGGCGTCTCGCGGTCCGCGATCAGGGAACCTGGACGATCACGACCGTGCGCGACGCGCTTCCGGATCCACGTCGAGGGGCACCGCCGGCCAGCTCCGGCTGAGACGTGCCATCCGGCACGTCTCGCGATGACGGTGACGTTTCAGGTATCCGGTGCGGCTTGCACCGATGTCGCTGTGCACGCTACCTTGGGGTGTAGCGATGGCGCCGCACGTTCTTGTAGTCGACGACGACGCCTGGATCTTGCGCATGGTCGCGACCGTGCTCGAGAAACGCGGCTACAGCGTCGACACGGCCGTCGACGGCGAGGACGCCCTCGCCCGCGCGCTCGCCCGGCCGCCCGATCTGCTGATCACGGATGTGATGATGCCGAGGATGGATGGCTGGTCGCTCGTGCGGCAGCTGCGCTCGCATGCAGAGCTCGCGATGATGCCCGTGATCTTTCTGACCGCGCTGTCATCGGAAGATGATCGGATCCGCGGCTTTCGACTCGGGGCCGACGACTACGTGACCAAGCCGTTTCGGTTCGAGGAGCTCGACCTTCGGGTCGCGAAGACGTTGCGCCGAACCCAGCAGACCGTCGCGGAGACCCGCGAAGGTCTAGCAACCTCGAGCTTGCGCGGCGATCTCTCGCATGTCGGCCTCTCGTCGTTGCTCGTGCTGATCGAGATGGAGCGCAAGACCGGTCTCCTGCAATTACGCGCGCCGGGTGGTCCGACGGCGCAGGTCCTCGTGCGCGAAGGCAAGGTCGTGCATGCACGGCTCGACGACGCCGACGAACCGGTCGACGCCGAGTGCGTCTATTACCTGCTGACGTGGGGCGCCGGCGAGTTCGAGTTCTCGACCTGCGTCGTCGAAGGTACCGATCGCGTCAGCGTCTCGACGACGCACCTCCTGATGGAAGGCGCGCGCCTCATGGACGAGTCTAACGAGCCCACTCCGGGAACGCCGGTCGCGAAGATTCCGCCGATCATCCCGCCGACCGACGAGACGATCTAAGAGCGCATCTCGCGCGCCACAAGTTGCGCGAGTTGCAACCGTCCCTACTTCAGCAGCTCTTCGGCAATCTTCTTCGCGAGCTGTGCGTCCGCCCGATCGCCGAACTGCTTCTTGATCGCGCCGATCACGCGTCCCGCCATCTTCGGATCTTTTTGCGGGAGCTCGGCCACCGCTTTGGCAACCGCGGCGCGCAGCTCGTCCTCGCTGATCCCCTGCGGCAGCCACTTCTTGCACCACTCGATCTCGAACTCGATCTCGGCGATCTGATCTTTCCCACGGTCGCCTGCGTTGGCGAACTCGCCCTTCGCCTTCTCCATCGACTTGCGGTACGCGGAGATCACGTCGAGCACGAGCGCATCGTCGACCGTGCCCGTGAAGTCCTTCGCCGTCCGCCGCTCCATGATCTTCGTATTGATCATGCGGATCAGGTTCGCGGTCTTGAGATCCTTGGCCTTGAGCGCCGCGGTGAGTTGCTCGCGAAGCTTCGCTTCGAGATTGGTCGACATGCCGAAGGCCATACCACACTCGCCGCGTCACTGTCGGCGACGCCCGCGTTGCCGCTGCGCGCGGAGCTGGCGAGCTCGACGGGCGGATGAAGAACGCCCATCACGACCTCCGATCGAACAGCTTCGATTGAGCGATCGGCACCGGCCTGCTGCGACGCTGCTTGCCTCGCCGGGTCCTGCGATGCGCATCTCTGCGTTCGGAGCTCGGCGCAGACAGCGTGAACAGCGATCCGGAGGTCGCGAGCACGATGGCCAGCGGATCGATCGACGGATCGATCGGCCGATCGATGCGTGACTCGACGCGCGCGATCGCCTCGGATCCTTCCGCGGCGATCGCACCACCGGCGACCGCCTCGCGCGCGACAAAAACTCGCAAGCGCCACGATCCCGCATGCACCGCTTCGATCGCCGGCGCGAGGGCACGCGCGAGATCCGCTGCGTCCGTGAGGGCGCTGTCGAGCGAGATCGGAATCTCCTGCTCACCGGCGGCGACCTCGAGCCGCGCGGCGCCGCGATCGCGACCCGCGAGCCGCAGGGCGGTCCGACGAGCGACGAGCGCGACCGCGGCGGGTCCACTGACCGCCCCCGGCACCTCCAGAACATTTCCGGAGCTTACGACGACTTCCTCGCGGATCGGTGCCTCGGGTGCGTACGGGCGCAGTGCCGTCCCGCTCTCACCACGCGCGAGCGCCTGATAGTCCGCTTCGAGACGCCGCGCGACCGAAGGCGCCGGCAACGCCGCGAACTCGCCGAGCGTTCGGACGCCGAGGGCCTCCAGCATGTGCTGGACTTCAGGCGTGATCGCGAGCAGCGACAGCGGGCGCGGCGACAGATACGCGGCCGAGCCACCACGCGGCACCGTCACGATGCCGCGATCCTCCGCGCCACCGTGCGCGGCTGCGACCCACGCCGTGAAGCAATCGTCGGCGATGCCGATCCGCGCGGCGATCCCGAGCTCGTCCAGCGTCTCGAGCACGTGCTCGCCAAAGCTCTGACCGCGCGTCTTGGTTGGAACCTCGGCGTACATCGCGAGGTGTGCACCGCCGGCGCCGACGCGCGCGCCGACATCGACGATCGGCGCGAGGCCGAGCAAGACATCGGCGATCGCGCGCACGGTCTCGCGCTCGTTGCCGAGCTCGGCCGAGACAACCGTGACGTCGGATGACAACCCGCGCGCCGCGGTCGCCGTCATGCCGAGCCGCACTCCGAGTGCCCACGCTGCACGCGAGCATGCGAGCACGAGCGGCGCGTGAAGCGGACCCGAGCGCTCCCGGCCTGGCGCCGTGCCGCCGACGACGACAATCGCGGCGCCGCGAAGGGACGGATCGAGCCGCGTCGCGCATTGCAGCGCGAACTGGGGAACGTGGATGCAGGCGATTCTCATGACCCTAGGTTTATCGTACTGGTCTGATGTTCAGTATGCCAGATACAACGGTGTCTGCTGCCGATCTCCACGGTAAACGCCTGGAACAACACGTATGTTCGGGACATGTCGCGTCCGCATCCAGAAACGATTTCGCCAACGGCGCACTACACCGGCTACGTCTGGTTCGCGCACGGGCAGTCGCACGAAGCGTTCGCGACCCGCACGGGACGGCTCATGTATCAGGCGCTCCGCGGACCCAACGCCGCGGCGCACGCGATCGGCTGGCCGACGCTCGAAGGCATGCTCCTCGCGCGACATCGCTTGATCGATCTGCGCCTCGAGCAGGCGATCGAAGCGGGCGAGGTCAGCCAGGTGGTCGAGGTCGCCTCCGGCCTATCACCGCGCGGCTGGCGGTTTCGCACCCGGTACGGCAAGAAGCTCACGTACATCGAAGCCGATCTGCCCGGCATGGCCCTGCACAAGCAGCGCATCTTGCGCGAGCTCGGCGGCGAGACCGCGCATCACCGGACCGCGGAGGTCAACGCGCTCGCGGACGAAGGGCCGCATTCGATCGAGGCGATCTGCGCGGCGCTCGATCCGACGCGCGGCACGGCGATCATCACCGAAGGGCTCATCAACTACTTCGATCGCGAGATGGTCTCCGGCATGTGGCGACGGTTCGCACGCGCGCTGTCGCACTTTCCCAACAATCTCTATCTCTCCGACATCATCATGCGCGACGGCAACCGCGGCCCGTTCACCGTCGGCTTCGGCTGGCTGCTCGCCGCATTCGTGCGCGGCAAGGTCCACGTTCACTTCGGTAGTGCCGATGAAATCGAGGCCGCGCTCGACGCCGCCGGCTTCGAGGCGACCGTGCTCGATCCACGCGCGTTTGCCGGCGAGCTCGTCGATCTCGAGACCGCGGGCGCGAGTCGCGTGCGAATTATCGAGGCGGCGGCGAAGCGGGCATAGGCACGCCAGATAGCGTCCGCTCTATTTCAGCGCAGATCCGATGAGCGGCTCGTCGTTCGTGGGGAGCCGTTGGCAGATCGACAGAACGACAATGACTCCGCAGCTCGAGCATCTCGTTGCACATCTTCTCGAGGTCGGCGTCGGCGAGCGACCGATCGTTCACGTGCTCGGCGAGGGCCTTCCAGGCTTGGCGAGCACCGAGATCATCACCTGCCCAGTGCTTACGGCAGACCGCGGCGGTCGAGTCGAACACCTCGCCAGCAACGTCAGCCATGCGATCTGCCTGGGCGAGGTCCTGGAGCGGCAGCGGTGTTCGCGTGAAGATCAGCGCGAGCGCCGCGACCATCGCCGCGGCGGCGACACCGCCGAGGACCAGCCGCAGCGGTGCGAGCCTCCGCATCCGCCACCAGCCGGGCGCGACGAAGAAGCCGAACACCGCTCCGCTGATCACACCGAACAGGTGCGCCCAGTTGTCCGCGCCGATCGCGAAGCCAAACACGATCGTGTAGCCGCTCCACTTGAGCATGTCGTCGCGGAGGTTGCGACCTGACCAGGTCTTCGCGCGCTGGCCGTATCCCATCGCAACACCGATCAGACCCATCACGCCGCCGGACGCGCCGATGCCGACGCCGTAGTGCACCATTTGGCCGCTACCGATGTTCGCGAGCACGCCCGTCGCGATGAACAGAAACAACATCGTCCAGCGGCCGTAGAGCTCCTCGATTCGCGGCCCGATCGAAGCGATCGCGATCAGGTTGAAGGCAAGGTGCCAGATGCCAGCATGGAGAAAGACGGCGGTGACGAGCCGCCACGGCTCCGCTGACATCGAAGGAGCCCAGCGCCCGCCGAGCTCGACCAAGATGTGGCCTCCCGGCGATCCGAGCCCACCGCCGGCGGCGACCAGCTCGCGCACGTAGACCGCGACGCACGCGAGCGCGAGCAACGTGCTCACCGACATCGGCACGGGAAGCGAGAGCCCGATCCGCCGCAAGACTTGAAACTCGCGGCGTCCGAGCTTCGCTTCGCAGCGCGAGCAGGTCTTCTCGTCGCGATCTTGAACGGCGCCGCACTGATCGCACGTCTTGTGCGCGTAGCGAACGTGCTCGACCTTTTGCTCGAGGCGGCGCCGCGCTTGCCGGCGGCGTTCCTGCCAGCGGATCAGCTTCCACCGCGTGCGCATCGGGTTCAAGCCGACAGCCGCGCCGAGCTTGACCACCTTCTCGATCCACGCGTCGTCGTCCGCCGCTCGCTTCGGTTCGCCCTCTGGATCGCCGGCCATCCGCGAGTAGTAACCGAAGTCAGACCGCGATGCGCATACGAAGTGTCTCGCTCGCGGACAGCGCATCGGCGAGCTCGCCGAGCTCGAATGCCAGCTCCGCCATCTTCGGCCGGAGCGCCGGCTCCTTGGTGAGTGCACGCAAGATGATCCGCTCGAGCTCGATCGGCATAGCGCGAACCCACGAGGGGCGCGACGGACGTTGTTCCATGTGCGCGCTCATGAGCTGCGGAAGCGAGCCGTCAAACGGGGTCTCGCCGGTCGCGAGCTCGTAGAGCACGCAGCCGAGCGCGTAGACATCGGAGGCGAGCTCCGGCCGGCCTCGCCATTGCTCGGGAGCCATATACGCCGGTGTTCCGGCGATCGAGGTGTCGTCTGCCGGTGGCGCGTCGATCAGCCGCGAGACGCCGAAGTCGATCACCTTGACGCGCGGATACGCGCCCCACACGTCGTTCAGAACGAGGACGTTCTCGGGCTTGACGTCGCAATGGATCACGCCGACTGCATGGAGTGCAGCGAGCGCGGCTGCGATCTGTGCGCCGATGCCCGCGATCGCAGCAAGGTCTGGCGAGCCCCGGTCTCTCGCCGCCGCGAGGTCCTCGCCATCGAGATACTCCATCACGAGGTACGGAACGTTATCGCCGCTCCGCTCGGCCGCGCGGATCTCGACCAGGCCGGGGTGGCTCGCGCGTGCCGCAACGACACGCTCCCCATAGAGCTGCGCGACGACCTCAGCATGGTTGGCAAACAACGGATCGAGAACCTTGAGGGCAACGCGTTCGCCGGATGTAACGTGCCTCGCAAGATAAACACCGCCCATCCCGCCCGCAGCGAGGGGTGCGACCACCTCGTACTCGCCGAATCGCCGTGATGCCGGTCGCGGAGGTTTGATCGGAACGATGCGATCGGGCATCGGTCGAGGAAGGGTCGCTTCGGGACGGCCACACATGCCGGGCCGACAGTGCATTCGAGATGCCACGTGATGCGAACGCTTCGTGGCGTCGCTCTGCAAACACAACGTCAATGAAGCCGATGAATTTCTAACGAAGCACGTCGGTCCTCCGCACGATCGTGGCGGATCGCCCGCGGAAATCCGTGGCCCGACTGTGTCGCTATGTCGACAACCCGAGGCCGCAACGAGACGCTAAAGTCACGCGACAGTGATGCGACAGCGGCGCACGCCGCCGGCTAGCAACTGTCAGGAATGGAAATAAGACCAGACGCGTTTCTCATACGTCCAAGGGAGCGAGGCCGTCGTTGCACATCGCGTGCAGCGGCGCAGTGAAGAGCGCCGCGGTTTAGTGAAGCGCGCCGCGGCTTAGTGAAGAGCGCCGCGGCTTAGTGAAGATCAATGCCTTCGCCGGCGCACACTGCAAATGCGCGCTTGCGAAGGTCACCCGTGAGCGCGCCCGCGAGCGCTGTAGCTCGCACACGATCGCGACGGCGGCATGCCGCGGCAACGGCGCGCTCTCGATCCTCGGCGCGGAGCTCGATATGCGCGACGCTGACCTCCGGAATCGCCGACGGATCGGCGCGGTCCGCACCCTGCGCCATCGTCATCATGACCGGATAGACGTCCGACCGTGGCAGGCCATGCGCGACCGCGGCCTTGGCGTGGTCGAGATGCGCATCGATGATGCGATCCATCGTGGTTGCGTCGCGCGCACCGACGATCGGCTGTGCGTTGACGAACAGCGTTGGCGTGCCGTCGACGCCGAGTGCCTCGGCGGCTGCCCCCTCCGCGATCACCGCGTCGTGAAACCATCGGTCGTCGAGCGCCGCGCGGAATTTCGCGAGGTCGAGACCTGCCGCCTCCGCGTACTTCTCGAGATCGCCGCGAGTCAGCGCGCCGAAATGCCCGAACACCTGATCGTGAAACGCCCAGAACTTGCCTTGCGCTGCCGCCGCTGCGCCGGCTTCGGCCGCGATCACCGAGTAGCGATGGAACAGCACCGGAAAGTGCCGAAACACGATCCGCACCTGGTCGCCGTACTTCTGGCGAACGTGCGCGAGCACCGCGGCTTCGCGCGCGCAGTACGGACACTGGAAGTCGCTGAACTCGACGATCGTCACGAGCGCATCGTCGGGACCTAGCTGATGTCCGGGGATCCCGAGGCCGACGCGATATCCCTGCGCGGGATCGAGCTCGCCCGCTTCGTTCGAGGCCGTGCTCGGTGCGTCCGCGGTTAGCTTGCCATCGCCGACGAGCGCGTCGTACGAGCCATGCGTTCGCTCGGCGCGCGCGAGCTCCTCGTCGACCATGTCGACGAACACCTTGAGCGGCTGGCTGCCGTGGACCGGGCGACCGTTGACGAAGAATGTCGGCGTGCCGGTCACGCCGAGCTGCCTTGCATCCGCGATATCGGCTGCAACCTGCGGGCGGCGCGCGTGGGTATCGAGGTCTGCGCGAAACTGGAGCATGTCGAGGCCAAGCTCTCGCGCGACGAGCTCGACGTCCGTGCGATCGACATGACCGTGGAGCGCGAACATCCGCGCGTGCATCGGGAGGAACCGGCCCTGCGCCGCGGCCGCGAGCACCGCTTCAGCCGCGACGGTATCGTCGTCATCGAGCGGCAGCGTGCGATGGACCCAGCGGATCCGGCCGGGATACAGCCGATTCAACCGATCGAGCGTGTCCTGCACGCGATTGCAATAGCCGCAGGCGTAGTCGCTCCACACGACGATCGTGATCGGAGCATCCGCGGGCCCTTCGCTCGGACCTTCGCCGCGCGGCACCTTGTAGACGGTCTTCGGATCGAACGACAGATGATCCGCCGTCGTCTGAGAAATGTTGCCATCCGCACGCGCGATCGTCGCGACGAGGAGTACCGCAAGACACAGACCGCGCATCGCCAGAACCGTAGCACGCGCTCCTCGCGTGATCGCTTACTTCGAAAACCGCGCTTCCCACATCCCCCCGTTGCACACCATCAAGGGCCCCCCATACCGGCACGATGCACCTTGCGGGCTACACGGCGCACCGACATTCGGAGCGTGCGCCGGGCAACCATCGACGTGCACCTGTGGCGGTTTCGACGGATCCTTCGTCGGGTATGGAGCCGGCGGAGTCGTCGGTCTCGACCTCGTGTGTGTCGTGGTCGTCGTGGTGGTCGGGCTCGTGCTCGATCCGCACGCGACGAGAGCCAGGACGACGACGAGCCTCATCACGCCAGTGTAGCAGGCGGTCGATCGCGAGAGCGGCGCCGGCGGGAGACCTCGCGCCATTCGCGTCCGCCCTTCGAGCAAGGTTGCTTAGAGCTGCAGCGCGAGTGCGAGCGCCCGGCCGCGCGGACCGGTGCCCGACGCGGTCAGGATCCGGCCCGCGTCCGAGTGCTGAAGCTCGATGCGCAGATGATCGGCCGGCAAGACCTCGAAGCGATCCGCCCACTCCACGATGAGGATGCCACGCGGATCGCCGACGACATCATCGAGGCCCAGCTCCGCGATCTCCGCCGCGCGTTCGAGCCGATACAGATCGACGTGCCAGATGATCAGGCGCCCGCGATACTCGTTGACCAGCGAAAATGTCGGACTGGCAGCCGCGCCGGCGCCGAGAGCCGCGACAAGACCCGTGACAAACGTCGTCTTGCCGGCGCCGAGATCACCGATCAGCGCGATCGCGTCACCACCGGCGACGAGGTCGGCGAGCGCGGCTCCCGCACGTTCGGTCGCCGCGGCATCCGGAAGGATCACGCGAGCTCGGCGCCGAGCTTGTCGTCCCAACGATCCGCGGTCTTCGCGATCGAATCGAGCAGATCTTCGAACTCTTCGTAGTCGAGCCCGTCGAGGCCGCGCAGGATCCGCAGGAACAGATCTCCGGTCTGGGGGTGCAGCGCGAACGCCGCGTCGCCGGTCTCGAGAAACGACATCGTGAGAAGTCGTCGGGCTCGCACTTCATCGAGCTTCGGTTGCTCGGTGATCCTCGCGAGTAGCAGCAAGATGTTCTTGTCGGCGAGGACGTGAATCGTCACGACCGCCGAACCGCGCTGGACCGATCCGACGCCTTCTGGGGACAACGGCGGCAGTGTCAGGTTCCGCTCGCGACCGAATCGGTCGAGAAACTCGGCAACCCGCACCTGGTGATTGCTCGCTGCATTCAACGCGTCGTCCATGGGCAGAACACTATCAAAGATGTATAGAAAGGCGTGCTTCGGAGGTTGCTGGTCGTCGCGATCTGCGTCGCAGGCTGCGGACATGACCACGGTCCGCCGACGGTCAAGGCCAAGCCGACGCCGACCGACAACCCCGCGATCCGTGGTGGTGGTGCGCCGCGATCCGCGCGGATCGCGAACTACAAGATCGACGCGCGGCTCGACGCGGCTCAGCACTCGATCGCCGGCACCGAGGTCCTGACGTGGACCAACACCGGTCAGAGCGCGGTCGACACGCTGCCGTTTCATCTTTATCTCAACGCGTTCAAGAACGAGAGCTCTGTGTTCTGGCGAAGCTCGTCCGGCTCGATGCGCGGCGCGCACGCGTCGGACTCCGGCTGGGGCTGGATCCAGGTCGAATCGGTCCAGATCGGCGGCGTCGAGCTCGTCGGCAAGCTCCGATATCCCGGGCTTCCGGACGAGACGGTCGTCGAGCTCCCGCTCCCGCAGCCCGTGCAGCCGGGGCAGACGATCGACGTCAGCTTCAAGTTCTCCGAGCAGCTTCCCGAGGTCTGGGCGCGCACCGGCTACAAGGGCGAGTTCCACATGGTCGGGCAGTGGTTCCCGAAGATCGGCGTGCGGGTCGGGACACCGGGCGCCGAGCGCTGGGAATGCCAACCGCTGCACGCGTTCACCGAGTTCTTCGCGGACTTCGGTACCTACGACGTGACGCTGACCGTTCCGAATACACTGACGGTCGCAGCGACCGGCGTGCTCGTCGCGTCCGCCGATCTCCCGGGCGGCACGCGCACGCTGACATATCGCGCAGAAGATGTTCACGACTTCGCGTGGATGGCCGACCCATACATGAAAGCCCCGCTCTCTGGGTTCGCGAAGCTCGAGGACGGCAACGTCGAGGTCCGCGTCTACTATCGCCCCGAGCAAGAAGCATTCGCGAAGCGGCATCGCGATGCCGCGATCGCCGCGATCGAAAAGTTCAGTGCCGCGTACCTGCCCTATCCGTGGCCGATCATGACGATCATCGATCCGCCGCTCGATGCCGCGGAGGGCGCCGGCGCCATGGAGTATCCGACGCTGGTCACGACCGCCGGAGATAGCGTGTTCGCCCGGCCCGGACTTCGGCTCCCCGAGATGGTCACGATCCACGAGGTCGGCCACAACTGGTTTCAGGGCATGCTCGCGTCCAACGAGGCCGAAGAGGCCTGGCTCGACGAAGGCGTCAACGAATGGGCCGATGCTCACGCGATGGACGACATCTACGGCGCTCGCACCGGCGCGATCGACTGGATGGGCTGGCAGGCCGAGGTGTTTGCGCTACGGCGGGTCGCCGCCGAGGATCCAGGATCGATCCCGACGCCGATCGCGACCGCCGCGTACGCGTTCCCGGATCTCGATGCCTACAGCGAGGCGACCTACAGCAAGACGATGAACGCGCTGCACACGCTCGAGCAGACGGTCGGCAGCGTGAAATTCCAGGCCGCGATGAAAGCGTACGCGCGCGCGTGGGCGTGGAAGCACCCGACCGGACGCGATTTCTACGCGACGCTCGAGAAAGAGCTCGGTCAGGATCTGTCGTGGTTCTTCGAGCCGGTGTTTCACGAGGTCGCCGGCCTCGGATTGCGGATTCGCAGCGCCTCCTGCCTGCCCGCGCACTTGCCGCGCGGCGTGCTCGCCGGATCAGCTGACACGAGCACGAAGACGATCGTCACCGAGACGTCACGGCCAGACCTCGGCGCATGGGTCTGCTCGGTGCTCGTCGAGAACACCGGGCGGATCCACATTCCGCTCGACATCGAGCTGCGGTTTGCGGACGGCGCATCAGAGCGCGTGCATTGGGAAGATCGTGGCAACGGCAACTGGCAGCGGTTCGCGATCGAGCGCAGCTCCAAGCTCGTCGAGGTGATCCTCGATCCCGATAACAAGATCGCGCTCGATTCGCCATTCACTCATCGCTATCGCCTGGAGGGGGACGGAGCAGCCTCGCTGCGTGCGGCCGCGCGGATCTCGACGTGGGCACAAACGCTCATGCAACTGGTAGGTCCCTGATGGCGAGGCTCGGGCTCGGCGAGATGCTCGGTGCGGGGCCCCGTGCCGTCACGCGCTATACCGGGACGTTGCTCGCGGTGTTCGTCGTGCAGACGCTCGTCGCGGTCGTCTGCATGTTCGCCGTCGCCGCGGTGCTCGTACAAGCGTTCGCTCATCATCCGCTGTGGGACGACGCGGTCGATGGCGACCTGATCGCGCTGATCGCCTGCCTGCGCTGGGCCAAGGTCAGCATGTTCGCCTCGGGTGGGATCGTGTTCGGCGCGGTGCTCCTGTGGCAGCTCGCGACGTGGTTTCTCGTCGGCGGCCTCTACGGCGTGCTCGCACAACGTCCCGAAGGTCGTGGCGACACCGCGCGATGTTTCGGCGCCAGCGGCGCGAGCACGTACCTCGCGTATGCACGGCTCGCGCTGTGCGCGATTCCGGGACTGCTGGCCGTACTGTTCGTGCTCCTCATCGGGATGAGCTTCGTCGCGACCCGGATCGAGCATGCGCTGACGATCCCCGAGCTTGCATTCGCGCTCGCGCTCGGGCTCGCGCCCGCCCTGTTGCTCGCGCACGTGCTGTCGACCGCGAGCGACTATGCGCGGATCGAGCTCACGCTGCGGCAGGAGACGCACAACCCGAGCGTCGTGTTCACGTATCTGAGCTCGTGTAGTTACGTGATCGGTCGCCCGGTGACGCTCGTCCACGGTGGCCTCGGCTGGCTGTGCTTCGCGTTCGTGACGATCGGTTACGCGTATCTCTCGCAAGGCCATCCGATGTACGGCGCCGAGGGCGCGGTGACGCTATTCGTGATCCGCCAAGGCATCGCCCTATTGCGAACCGCGATCCGGACGGGCGTGCTCGCCGGTCAAGTCGAGCTCGGCCGCACGCGTCCGTTGCCGGCCCGGCGCGTCGAGCCAAAAATCGAAGCCAAAGGTTAGGCGCGGTATGCTGCGGGCATGCTTGTTAGAACCACTGCCTTCGGTCTCGCATGTCTCGTGTTCGCTGCCTGCACCGACAATTCGTTGAGCTCGGACGAAACCGCTCGTCGCGCTTACCTGGGACTCGATAAATCGATCTCGAAGTCACTGCAGCTCGGCTTCGATGGCTTTAACGCCGCGACGAGCGCGAACATCGCTCCGCAGATGACCGCCGGCGATGCGGCCGGGACCATCACCGTGACGGGTCAGGTCGATCAGGGATCCTCCGCCAACAAAGGCATGCGGCTCCACGTCGGGATGGTTGGTTACAGCGACGGCAAGATCAAGGTGAACGATGCCGGTGACACGGTCAGCATCACCTACGACACGAGCACCGACACCACGATGCAGCCAGCCCTGACGCTGTCCCTGAAGGGCATCCCGACGGGGACGCTCACGGGGACCCTGATGGGGCTCTATCACTTGACCGGGGACATCGCCGGTGATGTCACGCTGAACCTGACGATCACCGGAACGCTGCAAGACGGCGGTGGAGGCAAGGTCGTGAGGGCTCCTGGCACGACGACGGTCACGGGAACGGCCGTCTCCGGTGGCGGCACGTACAATGTGATGGCGACGATCTAGATCAACGCGCCGGGATTCATGATCCCGCGGGGATCGAACGTGCGCTTGATCGCGGTGAGCGCATCACCGAACAGCGGCGGTCGCTCGCGCTCGTACCACGGCTTGTGCGTGCGACCGACCGCGTGGTGATGCGTGATCGTACCGCCGGCCTGCACGAGCGCCTCGCTCGCCGCGGCCTTGAGCGCACGCCACTGCGCGACCTCGCCGCCGATTCGCAACGCACCGACGAACGTGTAATACGGCGCCGGTCCGTCCGGATACAGGTGCGTGAACCGGCACGAGACGATGCCGCCGCCGCATTCTTCGTCGAGCGCGCGCTGCATCGCGGCTGTCACCTTCGCGTGGAGCTCGGGATACTGCGCCCACGTGCACGCGGTCTCGAACGTGTCACTGAGGATCCCGATCGAGAGCAGCGCCGACTGGAGATATGGCGCATCGAAGAACGCCTGGCGCCAGGTCGCGGCTTCGGTCGGCGCTTCGTCGTGACCGCCGGCGGGCACCGCGGGCTCTGGAGCGTCGGTTTTTTCCGTCGGGCCGGCGACGACCTCACCGCCGTGATCGCGCGCGAGCTCGAGGGCTCGCGTCAGCCACGCGGTCATCGGATGATCCGAGGACTCGAAGCCGATCAGCAGCACCGCGCTGCCGTCGAACCGCACGCGATGGAGGCGCGCTTCGTTCGGATCGAGGAGCCGCGCGTTCGCGGGCTGCAGCCCCGATTGCACGAGCGCGCGCGCCGCGGCGACGCCATGCTCGAACTGACGAAATGCGACACTCGCCGACGCACGCCAGCGCGGCCGCGGAACGACGCGCATCCACGCCTCGGTAATCACGCCGAAAGCACCTTCCGAGCCGAGGAGCAATCGCGCCGCTTCGGGACCGGCTCCCGAGGCGGGATGCCGATGCGTCGCCAATGTTCCGCTCGGAGCGACCATCGTCAGCGAGTGACAGAGATCGTCGATGTGTGTGGCGCCGGTCGCGAAGTGTCCGCCCGCGCGGGTCGCGAGCCAGCCGCCGAGCGTCGAGAACTCGAACGACTGCGGAAAGTGCCTCAGCGTCAGACCGTGCGTCGCGAGCTCGTCTTCGATGCGCGGCCCGAACGTGCCCGCGCCGATTCGTGCGAGGCGGCTCGCGGTGTCGACCTCGAGCACGCCGGCGAGCGCGCTCAGATCGAGGCAGACCACGGCGGGGTGATCACCGCGAGCCGCTGCCGCATCGACGCCGCCGACGACCGAGGTCCCGCCGCCGAACGGCACGACGGCAAAGCCGCGCTCGTCGCAAACTTCGAGCACGCGCGCGACGCCGATCGGATCGCGAGGGCGCACGATCAGATCGGGCGGTGCGCCATAA
This sequence comes from Myxococcales bacterium, assembly GCA_028287115.1. Taxonomy (GTDB): domain Bacteria; phylum Myxococcota_A; class Polyangia; order Haliangiales; family Haliangiaceae; genus JABFXX01. The sequence goes on along the minus strand of JAQBQF010000132.1, from coordinate 24,159 downwards.
TCGCCCGCGAACCCGGCGACGAGATCGACGAACGCGCGGCCGCGCGAGTGTGCCGCACGGTCGCGAGATGTTTGCGATGACATCGTGACGAGCGGATCCGGAACCGACACGCGTGCAGGCGCGACTTCAGGCTCGTCGGGCGGTAGCGATCGCGATGCCGGCTGCGCGGTCGGCACGAGAGCGCGCGCGAGCTGGACGAGTCCGGCACGCGCGGCGTCGTCCGGAAATTTGTCGCGCCATCCCCAAGCCCACAAGCTGCGCTGCCGATCCATCGTGCCCAGCATAGTGGTGTATGGTCGCGCGCATGTCGACTACGCCCACACTCGAGAAGCTACTCAAGGATAGTGGCCTCGCAGACAAGGCCGCGAACGTCGACACGAATCTCGTGCGCCTTCAGTGGGGCTCGGCATTCGTGCTCGTCGGCATCTCCGGCAGCGCCATCGTCGCGATCGCGCCGCTGTTTCGCGCCGTGCCGCGCGGTAGAGAGTCGCAATTCTACCGCAAGCTCCTCGAGCACAACGCGTACATGGGCGGGATGGCGTCGTTCGCGATTCAACCGGATGGTTGGGTCATCCTGCACGCCGGGCGCGCGGTCAAAGGGATGGACGCAAACGAGTTCGCGACGATGGTCGCCGGCGTCGGACGCTTCGCCGACCAGTTCGACGACCAGCTGATCGCCGAGTTCTACGCGAACCAACCTGAAGCGACGAATCAGGTCACGATGAATTCCGGAAACTATCCGGCGACGGACTGAGCTACGGCTCGCCGGCTTCGGCGGGCTCGGCGGGCTCGGTGGTTCGCGGTTTCGCAGGACCGCCGCCGGTGTCGGCGTCGATGTCGTGATCGACGAGCAGCTTCTGCGCGAGCTTCAGCTGATCCGCATCGAGGATCGCGAGCGCGCGATGAACGGCTTCGCGAACGTCGCCGGCCCGTTCCTGCGCGACCGCGCCGGCATCGGGCTTGGGTGCGCCATTCGGAGTCGGGCCACTCGGCGGACGCGACCCGCCGCCGCCGCGGCCACCACGCCGACCGCCGCCACCGCGCCGGCCGTGGCCCATCCCGCTCGGGGGTGGATCGTCTTGCGATCCAGTCGTGCTAGCGGGTCGCGCCGAGCGTTCACGCGCTTCGAGAACTTCGAGCTCGGCGGCGAGGGTCGCGTCGATCTCGTGCAGCCGCGTGCGCTGGTCGTCGCGCAAGTGCAGGTCGGTATCGTCGAGTAGATAGCCGATCGGGGTTCCGGAGGACGGAGGCAGCGGTGGCCGCTCGCTCCCGCCCGGTGTGACCGGTGGCGTGTCGTGGTGGCAGGCGCCGAGGAGAAACGCGATCACGAGCAGGCGAACGGGCATGACCCGAGTGTCCGCTCGAGATGTGAACCGATTGTTTCGATCGGATGAAGTTTCGTTATAGCCGGACCTGGTCGAACTGAACGAGCTCCACCAGCTCGTCGAAACGGTGCTGGATCTTTGTAGCGGTCAGGTTGCGAAGACCGTCGACCGAGAACTGCTCGACGGCAAAGCTCCCCATCACGCTGCCCATGATCATCGCCGTGCGAATCGTCTTCGGCGACAGGTCGCCCGCGTACGCGAGATAGCCCATCAAACCGCCTGCGAAGCTGTCGCCGGCTCCCGTCGGATCTTTGACGTCGGTCAGCGGCATCGCCGGTGCGGCGAACACGCCGCCGCCGTGGAACAACAGCGCGCCGGCATCGCCGCGCTTGATGATGACCGAGGTCGGTCCCATCTTCAGGATCTTCGCGGCGGCACGGCGCAGGTTGTGCTCTTCCGCGAGCAGCCGCGCTTCTTCGTCGTTCAGCATGATCGTGTGAATCTTGGCGATCATCGCCTCGAGGTCCGCACGCTTGATGTTGATCCACAGGTTCATCGTGTCGGCCGCGACGAGTGTGGGCGCGTGGACCTGGCGCAGCACGTCGAGCTGGAGCGCCGGGTCGATGTTGCCGAGGAGGACGAGCTGCGCGTCTTTTTGGTGCGCGCCGAGCTTGGGCGCGAACGAGCCGAACACGCCGAGCTTGGTGTCGAGCGTCTCGCGGGTCGCGAGATCGGGCGCATAGCGACCGACCCAGTGGAACGTCTCGCCCTTCTGGCGCTCGATGCCGCGGGTATCGACCCCGAGCTCGGTGAGCTCGTCGACGTGCTTCTGCGGAAAATCGTCGCCGATCACCGCGACGATCGAGACGTTCTTCGTGAAGTACGAAGCGGCGCGCGCGATGAACGAGGCCGAGCCACCGAGCAGATCCTTATGGAATCCGAACGGGCCGTCGATGTCGTCGAGTGCGACGGAGCCAATCACGAGCAGGGAACGGTGAGCACTACGCTGGTGCATACAGGTTCCGCTGGTACCATTGGTCGGCCGTGTCGGGCAATTCAGACGCGTACGAGAAGGCGATCGCGGACTACGAAAAGCGATGGGACTTTCGTGGTGCGCTCGAGGCCGCGCGCGCCGCGGGGGATCAGCCACGGGCATTGCGCTACGCGCTCGAGGTTCACGACGAGGCCGCGGTCAGCGAAACGCTGGCTCACCTGACCGCGACCGACGAGGGCTCGCGGATCGCGCTCGATCTGCTCGCCAAGCTCCGCCGGCATGCCGAGGCGGCGCCGATCGCCGAGCGGCTGGGCGATCTGCCGAGGGCGATCGACCTGTATACGCGCGCGCGCAATGTCCTCGATGCAGCCCGCCTGCTGGAAGCGACCGGACAGGACCGCGATGCGGGCCGGCTGCTCGAGCGGTCGCTCGATCTGGCGACCACGGCCGAGCGGGCCCCGATCCAGCTCGCGCTCGGCCGGATCCTCGCCCGGCGAGGCGCGTATCCCGAGGCGACGCGACTGCTCCAGGACGCGCGCAAGCACGAGGCGTTGCGCAGCGAGGCACAGAAGCACCTGATCGCGACGCTCGCCGCGATGGGGCTCCGCGATGGCGCGCGCGATGCGCTGCTCGAGCTCCGCGCGACCGATCCGGAGATCTCGGCCGATCTCGATTCGTATCTGCGGTCGTGGCGCGATGCGACCGCCGAGCGCAAGACCAGCCGCGATCGCGAGCTGATCGCCGGCCGCTATCGGCTCGAGAAGCTGCTCGGTGCCGGTGCGTCGGGCCGCGTGTTCCTCGCGATCGACGAGGTCGCCGGGCGATCGGTCGCTCTCAAGATGTTCTTCGCGGCGAACGCGCGCGGTGGCGCCGCATACGAGCGGTTCGTGCGCGAGGCGCGGCTCGCGAGCACGTTGCGGCATCCGTCGCTCGTCGAAGTTTACGACGTGTCGGTCGAGCGTGGCTTCCTCGTCATGGAGTACCTCGCCGGCGGATCGCTCGCGCAGCGGCTCGCGGCCGGTGAACGGCTCGCGGCAACGCAGGTCCGGCGCATGGCACTCGATGTGATCGGCGGGCTCGAGGCCGCGCATCACCGAGGCGTCGTCCACCGCGACGTCAAGCCGGCGAACATCTTCTTCGATGCGCGTGGCACCGCGAAGATCGGCGATTTCGGCGTCGCGCACCTCGTCGATCTCGGCCAGACGCAGACCGGTGGCCTGATCGGCACCCTCGCGTACATGTCGCCCGAGCAGATCACCGGCGCACCGATCTCGATCGGCGCGGATCTCTACGCGCTCGGCGTGACGCTGTTCGAGGCGGTCACCGGCAGGTTGCCGTTCCTCGGGCCCGACTTCGTCGCGCAGCACCTCGGCGAGACGCCGCCTCCGGCGAGCGCCGTCGGTGAGAACGTGATGCAGGGTTGGGACGCGATCCTCTCGGCACTGCTCGTCAAGAATCCACGCGAGCGAATGCAGACGATGTCGGATCTGCGGCGCGAGCTCGAAGCGCTCGATCTCGGCGGCCGGCCGCTGATCGGTCCCCGCGGGCCCCGTCCTCGTCGCGCGAGCGCGCCGCACTCGATCGCGCAACTCGCGGCCGAGGACGAAGCCGGCCCGCGCTATCAGTTCGAGACGCCGCTCGGCATGACGCCGATCTCGCAGCTCGTGCGCGCCGTCGATACGGTGCTCGATCGATCCGTCGTGATCGAAACGTTCGACGCGAGCGACGAGGCGACCCGCGCCCTCGAGCGAGCGCGCCTGCTCGGGCGAGCGCAGAGTCCGTTCGTGCAACGCGCGCTCGGGCTCGATCGCGCGGCGCGGACAGCCGTGTTCGAGGCGCCGTCGGGAGCCTCGCTCGCGGACGCGACGCCGCAACTGCCACCGGCCGAAGCGATCCGCCTCCTCAAGCGGCTCGCACGTGCGGCGGCCGCGATCCACGAGCTCGGCGGAACCCACGGTGCGATCAGCCCGCGCACCGTCGTGCTCGATGACGGCGCCGTCCCGACGGTGCTCGCCGCCGGCCTCGGCAACGTCGTCGATGCGCGGCCCGTCGACGACGTCAACGCGGTGATCGCGATTGTCGCGGCGATCGCCGGCGCCGAACCGACCTTCGCGAGCCTCGCGGCGACGGTGTGCGAGCAAGTCGGCGCGCCCGTTCCCGCCTACGCGACTCCGATCGATGGGGAGTCGCTCTATGTCGCCGCCGACGCCGTCGACATCGCCGTCCTCGGCGCTCTCGGCGCTCGGCCCTAGTGCCGCGTCTCGCCCATGAGGACGACGATCCAGATCGCGCCGTCGCCGATCTCGGGATGATTGCCCTGCGCGAGGCCGATGCCGATGTCGTCGGGCTTGTAGTCCCCGAGGATCTGCTTGCCTTCGACGGTCTCGAGATCGGCCACCGCGGTGATGACGCTGCCAACACGTCCGTAGCTCTGGCCCATCTTGTCGAGCTTGGCTCGTGCGGAGGGCCACAGCGCGTCGCGCGCCTGGCCAGACGCGAGCCCATCCGCGAGCTCCTGGGCGACCGACGCGAGCTTCGCGTTGACGGCGACGTGGCGGACGCTGTCGATCCGAGTACGCACGAGCTCGCTCGCCGATCCCGGATCGATCTTCGGAGGGATCCGGATGAACACCTGCGCCACAAACATTTCGCGGCGGCCGGAGACTTCCTCGCCGAGCACGACACCGATCCCGACATGCGTCGCCGATTGCGTCATGAGGTTCGCGCGGTGGCCCGGGCTGTTCATCAGCCCATCGTGCGCTTCGCCGACGCCGTAGGCGCGCGCGACATTCTCGAGCACGACGGCCGTCTTGACCGAAGCCACACGGACGCGATCCGCGGCCGAGCCCGTAGTCGGCGAGATGTGCGCGACGATCTTCGTACGCCGCATCTCCTCGGCGTGCTTGCGCGAGACCTCGGCGACCCGCTCGTCCCACACGAGCGCGTAGAGGCCCGCCGCCTGGCGATCGCGATTGATCAGCGCGAGCAGCCGGTGCTCGGCTTCCGCGGGTGTTGCGGTCACGAGATCGTCGCGCGTGGGTTCGACTGTCAGCGTCACGGGCGGCTCCTCGCCGCACCACACCGGAAAGTTCGCGAGCACGGTCGATCCGGCGGTATCGCTCGCCGTGATCTCGAGCTGCTGGCGGCCGCGATGTTTGCCACAGCCGACCTTGGCCTTGAACGCGCCACCGTGACCGGTATCGATCGCGAGCCTTTCGGTCGCGCCATCGTCGTACGTCACGAACAGCTCGGGCTCGTGATACCGCGCATCGACGACCGCCTCGACATCGAAGCTGCCGCCGGCGGCGACCGAGCGCGGAATCGGCGAGGTCAAGACACCCGACGCTTGCAGCGCGAACACGACCGCGCCCGAGCCATCGGGCATCCGCTTGACGGCGCCGACTCCCACGCGTGTCGACGTGCCGTCCGCGAGGATCTCGCCGATCCGTGGCTTCAACTGCTCGACGATCTGATCGGGCGCATCGACGTCTCCCCACACGACGAGCAGGTGCGGCGACGGCTCGACGATCCCGTTTCGCTGGAGCGCGAACTCGACGAGCCCGTAGCTGACGATGCCTTCTTCGGGCACGACCGCCGCGAGCTCGGCGCACGCCCGGAACAGTCGCGCATCGGCGATCGGCACGGCCAGGTTCGCGTGCACGGCCGCATCCCCGACGGCTCGCAGCACGGCATCGCCGAGCACGCTGTGCGGCGGCAATTGCGCCGGCTCGTTGTACCGCGTCGCAGGCTCGCTTGCCGGAGCGAACGTCACCGGGCCGACCGAGATCCCAGTCGCCGCTCCGCCGCTGCCGGTGGTCTCGCCGTGTCGCCAGCTCGGCTGCACCCCGACTCGCTGTGGCGCCCCGCTCGAACACGCGGCGATCAACACAACCGCGATCAACCCTCGCATCGCAACGAGCTTAACACCGGCGAGATCGAAGTGCCCGTTCGCAGGATTTCTCGCAGATCGCAAGCTACGGGACCGCGCTGCCCGGCGACGGCGCGGCCGGTTTGACGTTCGGCGGCGGCGTCGTTCGTGCCTTCGGATCCGGCGCGGGTCCACGAGGTGTCGCCGCGCCGCTGCCTTGCTGCGTCGGTCCACGAGGTGTTGCCGCGCCGCTGCCCTGCGTTGTCGGTGGACGAGCTGTCGCCGCGCTGCCCTGCTGCATCGCCGCGCCGCTGCCCTGCGTCGTTGGCTGCGCGGCCGAGCCTTGCGGAGTGGGCGTTATCGCCGGGATCATGTTCGGTTGCATCATCATCGGCGGCAGACCCGGCGCGTTCGTCTTGATGTCGTTCGCGCTACCCGACGCCGCGCCCGTTGCAGTCCACGTCGCGGGTCCCGATCCGGTTCCCGTTCCCGTTCCGCTTCCCGCGGCGGATCCCGAGTCGGAATCCGGCGGCTTCGGAACGATCAGTCCCGTCGAATCCGCAAACACCGCGGTCAACATCCGATCGAGCGCGTGAAAATCTCCGCACGTGATCCGGTTCCACGTCGACGCGCTCTGATCTTTGCTGCCGGTCTTCCAGTCGACGCGCACGACATTGAGTCGCCATCGATCGCCGATCTGCGGAGGTAGCCGGACGGCCATCGCGTCGTCCCGACCCTTCACGGCAGCCCACGGAATCGCGATCTCGGCATCCCATCCTTGATCGGTGTCGCCGGACTCGGTGGTGCCGCGCAGCTTCACCATCGTCACCATGTGCGAGTCCCACTTCTCGTCACCTGGCACCGCGCGTGTCGTCGCGAACCATGAATCGAAGGTCGCGTTGTTCGGATTGACCTGGAGCTCGACGTAGCCGTGACGGTTGCCGTCCGCGTCGATGAAGATCTCGACGTCGTCTGCCTTCCACAGTGGATCGTCGTGCTGCTTGTACGGGCTCAGGATGTCCGTGTCGGTGACCTGCACGAACAGATACAGATTCTGCTCGTCCCAGGTCATCCGCGCCGTCGCGCGTCCGATCGGGTCCGGGCAACCTTCACCCGTGACAAATTCCGGAGACGTCACGGCACCCGACCATGCCGGCTCGGCCGCGACGCCATCGACCGTGATCGGGCTCGTCGCGTGAGGAATATGAATCGTGCCGATCGGAGGCGGTGCGCGCGACAGATCGATCTCGAACGTGCGCGCGGTGATCGCGCGATCGACGACGTTCGGCCCACTCGCGGCGATCCGATCGCCGACGTCATGACCGCCGACGTGGATCAGGCCGACGTACAGCGTGGCGAGCGGCGAGCGCCAATCCGGCCGCAGGATCACGTCCTGGACATCTTTGATGATCTGTCCTGGCTTCCAACTCTGCGTCGGATGACCGATCTCCATGTCGGTCGCGTCGAGGTTCATGAAGTCCGGCATCGCCGGCGCACCGCGCATGAATCCGAACACGCGCCAGCCCGTGCCGAGCGGCGCCTTGACCTGCCAGTAGTGCGTGATCTTGACGGCAGAACCCGGCGCGACGGACGTCCTGTCCACCGTGTTGCCGATGTAGACGACCTTGCCGCCGAGATCGACGTCGAGCCGCGTGACCTCGGGTGGCACGGCCGTGAGGAGGTTCGCCGAGACGTAGCTCGGCTCGATCTTCTTGCCTTGCGGCCCGGGACCCGAGTCGATGCAGCTCGCGAGCGCGAGCAAAGCGAATGCAGTCCGAGTCTCTCTACCCGTCATTCCCATGTTCTTACTAGACGATCAGATCCGACGCATCTTGGAACAGCGCCCGGTTCGCGGTCTCGCGTTTCACGACGAGCTTCTCGACCTCGGCAAGCAGCTGAGGATGTCGCTTCGCCGTCGCTTCGAAGTCTTGCTTCGCCAGTCGCAGCAGCACCGCGGGCTCGATCGCGACAACGTCGGCGACCGCCGGCACACCACTGACGAGCGAGATCTCGCCGACCGCCGCGCCCGGTCCGAGCTCGGCCACGATGCCGCCCTTGCTCTTGACCGCGCACTTGCCCGACACGACGACCCACAGATACTCGTTCGTCTTGCCCTCGTGAATGAACGTGGTGTCCGCAGGCACGAGCTCGCTCGTGAACTTCGCGAGCAGCAGCTCGCGATCCTCGTCACCGAGGGCGCGGAACAGCTCCGAGGTCCGCGTCAGGTTCGCGAGCAACCTCGCGCGCGCATGGAACGCGAGCACCTCGGCGAGCTTGGGATGTTTGCCCGCCGCGTTCTCCACCGCACGCGCAGGAATCTCGAGGAGCCAGGACTCCTCGCGCGCGACGACGCTCGCGGTCCGCGTCGTTCCGCCGACGAGCGCGATCTCACCGAAGAACGCACCCGAGTGCAGCTCGCCAAGCTCCGCTCCATCGCGCCGCACGGATACCGAGCCGTGCGCGATCCAGTACAGCGCTGTCGCAGGTGTGCCCGCCTCGATGATCGTCGCGCCGGTCGCGAACGCGCGCGTCGTCATCACACCGACGAGCGCTCGTGCACCGGGCTTCGACAACGCCGAGAGCAGCGGTGCAGGCGTCGCTTGCTTCGCCTGTCGCGCGGTCAGCCATGCACCGAGCGCCTCGATCACGATTCGCGCTTGCGTGATCGGATCCCCCGCGGGCTCGGCAAGCGCGGGAGGCTCGTCGGGTGCGGGCGGCGCCTCGAACGCGAAGTGCGGACCACCGGTCGCGTAGGTGTCGACGATTTGCTCGACCAGCTCCGGCCCGTGCACGCTGCCGAGCTCCGCGAGATGCCGGCCGCACGCGACCGCGAGCGCGACCTTGCCGCTCACCCGCGCTCCTTCGCCGATCGTCGCGAATGCGTGCTCCGCATCTTCGATCGAGCCGAGCGCACCGAGGAGCGCCGCGACCTCGAGCCACGCGCTGTAGTCCGCGGGATGCTGGCGCAGGCGCTTGGTCGCTCGAGCCAGATCGTCTGCGGTGACCGTCACGCCACCGTTATAACGCCGATTCGCCGCGAGATCAGAACCGGAACAGCGGCATACCGCCGCCGGCGCCGATATCACCGCTTGGCGAGAACGGTGGCAGCTCCCGCCCCGTCCTGCTGGTGCTGTTCGAGCTCGTCGTCGCGACCGAGTACACGACGTACGCGCTCACGCCGACGACGGCCCAGAACCACCACTTCTTGTAGACCGGAGTCTCCTGCGGGGCCGCCGGCTTGTCCGTCGGCAACGCCTGCGCCGTACCCGCGCCGGTCGCGCCGGTCGTCGGCGCCATGCCATTGACGCTTCCCTGCGCTCCGGCGCCGGCTGCTGCACCACCGGTGCCCGCGGCCGCGCCCGCACCAACCGCGGGGCCGCCGCGCGGATCGACCATGCCGCTGCCGGCAGAGCCGACGCGCTGATCGCGAATCGAGTTGATGTCGATCGAGGACACGCGATCGAGCTGCGCATCGCCTGTCGAGACGGCCTGGCCGCTGCTCGGTGTTCCCGTCGATCCGGCACTGACGCCGACCCCAGTCGCAACGCCGCCGCCGATATGGCCCAGCGACACCGCGCCCCCGGTGATCGCACCGCCGCCGGCGACCGCACCACCGGAGATCGCACCGCCGCCCACCACCGGCTTGTGATCTTCTTTGTCTTTCTTCGCTTGCTCCTCGGCGCGCCTCGCTTCGTCGGCCTTCGCAGCCTCTTCGATCTTGCGCGCCTCTTCGGCCTTCTTCGCTTCGTCGGCTTTCTTGGCTTCGTCGATCTTGCGCTGCTCTTCCGCTTTCTTCGCGGCCGCCGACTTCAGCGCTGCGTCGAGCCGCGCGATGCTCGCCTCGATCTCGGCTCGCTTGTCGGCATTCGGAACGCGATTGAGATACTCGCGGTAGTACTGAACCGCCGGCTCCGCGTCGCCGAGCTTGTCGTAACAGAGCGCGAGGTTGTAGTTGTTGAGGTCTGCGGGCAACAACTGCTGCGCCGCAGAGAACTCGCGGATCGCGCTCTTGTAATCAGCCGTCGCGTAAAACTTCGTGCCCGCTTGGTAGTGCGTGCGTGCTTCGGCTCGATCATCGGCCGATGCGACGCGCGATCCTCCGAGGGTCACGGCCAACGCCAACAGCGCGAGCACGATAAGACGGTGACTGGCGGTAGCTGGGCGCATGGCTTGTCTTCCTTCGTACATAGTGTCTCAGGTGGTGTGCCACATGCGGTGACGGCCGGCACCAACCGTGTGCTGGGTCACTCGGCCTGGCATCGGGCGTCCTGTTCGTGGCTCTGGCAGTACTGGTCGCGGCATCCCTTGTCGTGCGGATCGACGATCGTCTTCGAGCAGTCCAGATGAGACGCCGGATGCGTCGGATTGGTTGGATTGGTTGGATTCGTCGGATTGGTCGGGTGCACGCCCGGCACTCGATCGAGCTTCTGCAAGACCTTCTTCTTGGATCCGTCGAGCGAGACGGGCTTGTCCTTGTAACCCTTGGCCTTGAGCACCAGGTTGCGCGTCGTCCCCGCGGTGACCGGCACCTCCGCGGGACCGTCGTCGATCTTCTTGCCGTCTTCCCAGATCTCGAACGCCATCACGTTGCTGCTGAGGATGACGTTCGTCGGCGCGGGCAACGGCTGTGCATCGCTCCCCTTATCGCTTCCAGTGGGGACGGTGTCGCTGCCTTTGGCGGTATCGCTGCCTTTGGCGGTATCGCTGACTTTGGCGATGTCGCTGCCTTTGGCGAGGTCGCTGCCGACCGGGACCGTGTGATCCGAGCCCGGCGTGATGATCTCACGGCCTGCGGTCGCGACTTGCGATCCGATGCTGCCGGACTCGCCGCTCGCGACCTGCGAGCCCGATCCGGTTCCTGGCTTGTCGGTCTTGCCACCGAGCAAGACGAATGCGGTGATGCCACCGCCGACCGCGAGCACGGCGAGGATCGCGATGACGATCCCCAGCGAGCTCTTCTTCGGAACCGTGACCGACGACGAGCTCGCCGGGCTGTACATCCCGGACGGGCTCGGTGACAGCGCCGGGGCCGAACCCGACGGACCCGGCGGAACGAACGGCTGCGATGGATGCGTCGGCGCATAGCCACCGCTCGATTGCGCGGCGACCGTCGCGGCGTGCGGGGTCGCGGGCATCCCCGGACGCTGCATCCCGCCCGGCGTGTTCTGCGCGATGTGTTGCGCGCTCCCGACGGGGAACGCCTCCATATACGTCGACATGCCCGGTCCCGCGACGCCGCGATAGACCGCGATCAGCGCGTTAACAAGCTCGTCCATCGACCCGTAGCGCTGCGCCGGCGTCTTCTGCATGCAGCGCGTGATGATGTCGGCGAGGCCCGGCGGCAGCTGCCGGCCGGCCTTCGCGGCGCGCTGCGCGACGGGCTCGGCCTCGCTCGTGATGTGCTGCGTGAGGATGCCCATGAACGACTCGCCTTGAAACGGCAGCGAGCCCGCGAAGCACTCGTACATGATCACGCCAACGGCGTAGATATCCGTACGCGCGTCGACCGGATTTCCGAGCGCTTGTTCCGGTGCCATGTAGAACGGCGTGCCGAAGATCGTCCCGGTGCGGGTCAGGTGGTTCTGGCCGTCGTTACCCGAGACCTTCGCGATTCCGAAGTCGAGGATCTTCGGGACGTCCTCGCCGTTCGGCGCGATCGTCACGAAGATGTTCTCGGGCTTCATATCGCGATGGGTGATGCCTTTGACGTGCGCGGCCGCGAGCCCGTGACCGGTCTGGATCAAGATATTGAGCAGACGATCGGCGCCGAGCGGCTGCTGGATCAGATCGTTCAGCGCCGATCCATTCAACAGCTCCATGCACATGTAGATGCGGCCGTCGGAGAGCTCGCCGAAGTCATCGATCGCGATAATGTTGCGATGGCCGATCGACGATGACGATCGCGCCTCCTGATAGAACCGCGTCACCGCTTCTTTGTTGGAAACGATCTCGGGCCGCAGGAGCTTGATCGCGACCTTCTTGTCGATGTGGACGTGCTCCGCGGCGTAGACCTCGCCCATGCCACCTTCGCCGAGCTTCTTGGTCAGGCGGTACCGGCGATCGAGGACCTGTCCGACAAGCGAAGGAGTTGCCTGAGACATCGACCCTGATGCCGGCGGTCCGTCAATGCTCATGTGGCCCGCATTATAACGTGGCGGCGCTTGAAAGGGTCTGTGAACCGGGCGGGTTCCGGCTACTTAGGGTGCCGTACACACACCGAGGCCTTGCACCGTCGCGGCGGCATTCGCATTGACCGTACAGACGTCGCCCGCGGCGCAGGCGGGCAAGTCACTGCGACCACATGCGTTGGCAGGTAATCCACCCGCGATCAGCTGGCAGCTCCCCTGAACGCAGGTCGGCGCGAGATCGGGCGCGCAGGTATCGACCGATGGGCACGAGGGATTGATCGGACACATCAGCGCGTCGTCATGCGCGGTCGCCTGCCCTTGCGGCACGGCCGTATCTTTGCCTCCGTTCGCGCAGCCGCAACAATCGGCGCGAACGCGCGCGCAATCGCTATCGGCGACGCATTCGCGCATCGGCGGCGCGGCGCACGCGCAGCTCAGACAGCCGTTCGCGTCGGTCGCGAAGCCGTCGGCACAGCTCGCGGAGCAGACCATCGGCGCGCACGCGAGCACGCAGCTTCCGGTCTGGCACTCGGCGCGGACATTTTGCGAGCATTGCGAGACCGGGCAGCTGATTCCATTACAGGCGTTGTGCGACGGATCGGTCCTGGGAACCGCGAACGTCGGGCAGTCACAACACTTGACGCCCGCCGCGACGCAGTCGCTGTTGACCGTGCACTCGTGGTTTGGAGAGCCGCTGCCCGAACCGCTCCCCGAGCCCGGCTCGCCTCCGAACGCATCCGCCTGGCTGCCGAGCTGGCACCCCGCGAGGAAACCCGCGAGAGCAAGGAGACTGAACACGAGGCGCATCGAGAATGAAGGATTACAGCAGGAGACGTGCCGAGTGTAACTGAGCGAGATCAGGTCGTCGCGTCTCAGTTTTTCGAGACATCGCGATGGATCGGGCTTCGCCAAGCGCCCCACGGACTTAGGTCGAGGATCAGAGGGGTCGACTAGGGTGCTCCGCGATGGGCGCCAAGATTCTCACAAAGACCGATCGTCAGATGGAAGATCAGATGCTCGCCGTCGCGAGCGACCCGCAGCGTGCCGATACGCTCGCCAAGGCGCGCGCGTTCAAGCGGACCTGGCTCGAGCTCGCCGAAGCGCTGTCGAAAGTGAACGACGCGAATTCGTGGCAAGGCTGGGGCTATCCCGACTTCGACACGTACTGCCGCAAGGAGCTCCACCTGCGCTCGACCACGGTCGGCAAGCTCCTCAATAACTATCGCTTCCTCGAGACCTCCGCGCCGCGCGTGATCGAGCGCGCGCGCGAGGATCGCTACCAGTCGCCGATCCCGAGTGAACGGACGGTCGAGTTCGTCAAGAAGGCGACCGAGCGCGGCTCGGCAGACGCCGAAACGATCGAGACGATCCAGCGGGTCGCATTCGACGAAGGACTCGAGGCTCCGATCCTCGCGCGCCGGTTCAAGGACGTCGCGTTCCCCGAGACCGACCGCGAAAAAGGCGAGAAGCTCCGCGGCTCGATCGCTCAAGCGGCGCGCCGGCTGTCGGCGCTGATCGCGGAGAAAGACTCGCCGGTCTCGAAGAAGCTGGCGATTCGCGTCGAAGAGCTGGTCGGCGAGTTGCTCGAGTCGATCGAGAACTGAGTTACTTGCCGCTCGGCAGTGCGCGGGTTCGACCGTGCGCACCCCTTATCTGAGCAAACGACGAGCGCGATTTGTTGGCGAGGATCCGAGGGGCGGTGAGCTGTACGACGCGAGCCGAACAACGGTTCGGATGGCGTGGCGGACGAAAGGCCGCTGCACGCGATCGAGCTGCAGCGTTTTGCGGCGGTGAACTATCCACGCACACTGATTGCCAACGACCCACCTGCTGCACGACCGAACGTCGGTTATTTCGACCGTCCTCGATCGCGTACATTGATCGCTGCGTCTGAAATCCGTTAGGGTGATCGCTCTATCAATTGGGGGTGGTCATGAGCGGGCCTGCACGTCGATGGACGCGAGCGATTATCTGGGTGGCAGCGGTCGCCGGTTGTCGAGGAGACTTCGACGTCGACAGCTCGGTCGAGATCTCGAAGGTCTCTCCAGCCTCGGTCTCGGCCCCCGAAGCCTGGCGGCTCTTCGATCGCAGTCTTGCGTCGGGATTTTCTCCCACCGACAAGCCGATCGAGGTGACGTTCGACAAGACCGAACGCGTCACTGCACTCAAAGTCTTCGGTCCGGCACCGTATCGCCTGACCGTACGTGGCTTCGATCCGATCGATTTGTCTGCGCTGTCGCCGGAATGGCACAGCTTTCAATCGACCACGATCATCTCGGTCAAATCCGTCGAGCTGCAGTTCGAGAGCACGGGCCCGGGCAAGCTCGTTCCAGAGATCGAGCTGTGGGCCGTCGACGATCAGATCACCACGGGTAAACGCGATCTCACCGGACGCGAGCTGCCGGCAGGTGCTTTGTCGTTTGCGGCAACCAGCCCGAGCGACGAGCTCGCTGCCGGCAACTGTCTGGCTTTCTCCGTCGCGGTAGATCGGCCGTCCTCTCAAATGCGTCACGCGTACTTGGCGTACGACTCGAACGGCCTGTTTCGCCCATTCACGCTCCAGCGCTCGATCAATGGCCTCGCGCCGCAAGGCGGAGCATGGCTCGCAGGCGACGGTGCACCGCGCGCCAACTTCGAAGAGATCGATCCCGCGGTGCTTACGACAGGTAGCAATGAGGTTCGACTGTGTCTGCCCGCATCGGCGACGCGAAATACGACGATTTCGAACCTTCGCATCGTGGCCGAGCTCGATCGTGGCATCGGCCTGGCGTCGTCTGTCGAGGTGGGCGCCGACCATCGCGATGGGACCGCGCTCCTTGATCGAGATTCGAAAACGGAGATGCAGATCGCCGCGGGAGAGCGCGTCGCGATCGCGTTCGACCGGTTTATCGCACCCGACGCACTTGTTGTCTCCGGCCGTGGTCTTCAAAGGGCGAGCATCGAATGTGTCGGAAAAGCGGGCCTGTCACATGCTCTCGTGGCGCCACTGAGAGCGACCACGATAGGTGCGGTATTCAAGTTTTCCGCAGGAGGCCTCGCGTGCTCGGAGCTCGGAGTCATCTTCGATTCGCCGGTGACGCTGACCGATCTCGACGTGATCGGGTCGGGGGCCGGGGAATCTGTCGACTGGCCGCGTACGGTCGTCACGAGCCCGAGCGAGCACTTCGGAACATCCGCCTGGGTTGGCGGCTTCATCGCTCGCCCGCCGGTAATGACCGGTGCGATCCGCGTGGACATCGGCGGACAAGCTGCAGACGCAATGACCGGCGACTTCGGTCGCCTCCTCGTTCGAACCGACAAGGCTGCGGCGTCATGGCCGGTGACAGTCGGAGCACACTTTCCCGACGGCTCGAGTCAGTTACATCAGCTCCTGCTCGATCAAGATCACGGGCAGCAGCTCACGCCGAACGGGACGCGCGCAACTGCCGCCGCTGCGACCGTCAAGCTGCCGGATTCACGGTTTGGCCAGGAAGGCGACTCGATCGTCGTCCGTGCACCGACCGCCGCCCCATCGAAGATCCGGCTCGGGACCGGCGTCGGCGTCGACGTCCCTGCAGGCGCCGTGCTGCAGCCGACGAACATCACGGTTCGCCATCTCGGCGAGGATGTGTTGCCGCCGCTCGATGCCGGCATGATCAACGTGACCGCGCCGCAGGGCCACGGGTTCGAGTTCTTGCCGCACGGGCAGAGGTTTGCGCGCCCGGTCGAGGTCGTCGTGCCCTTCGATCCTCGGTTGATTCCGGAAGGAATGACCGCCGAGGACGTCAACACGTTCTACTTCGATCCGAAGGACGAAAAATGGAAGAAGCTGCCAAGGCACGCGATCGACATGGGCGATCACGTGACGCGCAGCGCCACCGATCATTTCACGATCATGATCGACGCGGTGCTCGCGGTTCCCAAGAACCCGTCGCCGCTTTCGCTCGATCCGACCGCGCTCACTTCGATCGGGGCAGCTTCGCCTGCGGCGAACATCGATCTGATCGAGCCACCGCAGAGTAACTCCACCGGCGATGCGCGCCTGTCGCTTCCGATCCGCGTGCCGAAAGGCCGTGGTGCGTACACGCCATCGCTTGGCATCGGCTACTCGAGCTCCGCAGGCAACGGATGGCTCGGTGTCGGCTGGGACCTGTCGGTATCCAAGATCGAGATCGATACACGATGGGGCGTGCCGACCTACGCGGATGACGAAGATCCACGCTACGTCCTCGATGGCTCCGAGCTCGTTCCGACGCTCGAGACGGAAGGCCCAAGTTGTCAAGCAGGCCAGACTGGGCGCCGATATCACGCGCGGATCGAAGGGGCATTTACACACATCCTGCGTTGCAGCGAAAATTCGATTCCCCACAAGGCGTCGAGCTACCACTGGGAAGCGCACGATCGCGACGGGACACTCTTCGTCTACGGCACGCATGACGCCGAGACTCGGAACCCGCAGAGCCACACGTACACGGGCCCTCGTGGCACGTTTCGATGGAATCTCCAGCGTGTTGTCGACGTGCACGGCAACACCACGACGTTCCACTATCAGCCCGACGAGATCGCCAACGTGGTGATCGATCCTTCTCGTGCGATCGAGCCTTCGCGCGAGCTGTACCCGACTTCGATCGACTACACCTCGCACACCAGCAACTCGGATGCTCCCTACTCGATCAGCTTCGAGCTCGACGATGGATCCCGTCTCGACCACATCGTCTCGGGGCGGCTTGGTTTCAAGAGCATCACCCGTCATCTGCTGCGCGCGGTGCACGTCACGTTTCACGGCGCTGTGATCCGCGATTACGTCCTCACGTACACGCACGGACAGTTCGATAAATCGCTGCTGTCCAGTGTCAAGGTCTACGGCGTCGGCGGGTGTGCCGCGAGTGGTGACGCTTTCTCACCGCCTGGGTGCACGAGTGCTGCATTTCTCGACGAGCATCGTTTCGACTACTTCAGCGAGACGGCCGGATTCACTGCCCCGGTCCCGTGGCGCGTCGAAGGTACACCGGCCTCATCAGACGCCGCGCTAGGCGAAGGATCGAGCGGCGCTCTGTCCGAGAGCGCGGGGCTGACCATCTCGCACACGGTTTCGGTTGGCCTCAACCACTCCGGCGGTGAGCGAAACGAGCACATCGGCATCTACGACGTGAACGGTGATGGTCTTCCAGATCAGGTCTACACCGCCTTCACATCCACCGGACCGACCACCACGGTGCTCTACAACCAGACGCGGCGAGGGATCGATCACAACGTGTCGCCGCTATTCGCGGCAACCGAGATGGGCACGAAGGGCCTGCCGTTTCTCGGCGCAGAGAGCACCTCGACCTGGGGTGTGTCGCTAGGCGGTGCATTCGGCAAGGGAGCGCTCACCGCCTCCGTGTCGGCCGGGGCTTCGAGCTCCACGACGGAGTCGAAGCGCTTTCTGACCGACCTTAACGGAGATGGCTTCCTGGACGTGGTGAACGCAGAAGGCCCTTCGCAACTGGGCCATCCATGTCCCGAGGGCACGTGCTTCACGTCGACTGCATTCGGCGCCACCGCTGCAGTCGATCCGAAAACGGATCCGCTGCTCTTGGGATTCGCAAAGGACATCAAGGCGCGCGGACTCGTGGCCGATCCAGTGGTGCAATGGGTCGCGCCGTTCGAGGGCACCGTCACGATCTCGGGCACCGCACAAAAGCGGGTTCCCGGCGGTGATGGAGTCGCAGTCGAGCTCTATCAGGGCGATACGCTGATCTCCGCGATCCCGATCGCGCCCGACGACACCACGTCCGTCACGTTCGCTGCACCGGCAAGCGTGCACGTCAGCCCAGGCGATGCGATCTATATGCGGGCTGTGGCCGGTGCCGATGACGGTGTTGATCTCGACGGCACGCTTCACGATGCCCTCGACACGAGGCTCGATGTTCAGTATGTGAGCGCCTGCACCGATCTCGGCTGCGGCGATGTGGTGGACCCTGTTGCCGCGCGCCAACCGACGGGTGAACCGGTCTTCGCATTCGACTCGCATGATGACTTCCGGCTTGCCAATCAGCCTGCGCCGCTTGCCATCACGGTGCCAGGCGTCCTCGAGCTGCATGCGCAGCTCACGCAAGAGCACGCCGCCATCGCAGACCTGACCGTCTGCGTGCAGCGATTCACTTCGTCGGCGTTCTTTCCACACCTGACGCTCGATCAACCTTGCGACTCTACGGATCCATCCGTCGCGATCCTTGCGACATATCCGCTGCCTGCCGGCGCGGGCAGTTCGTTACCGATCGAGCTGTCGATCCCGGTCCAGGCGGGACAGCTCGTGCTGGTTCGCGTCGAGGCGCCGCTGTCCTTCGATCCGGCTCCCGTGCATCTCGTGCCGCTGACCACTGGCCAGCCAGTGGTGAGTTACTCAGAAGCGTGCATGCCGACCTTTCATGGCGTGTTCTTGTGCTCCACCGATCCGAAGGTGATCGCTGGCGTTCCGCTGATCAGCGCCGGCCTCGACGCGTTCGTGAAGGTGCGGACCGAGCCGGCTGCCATGCCGTTCGTCGCACCGACCGCGGGAAGTCTCGACGTCCAAGACTTCGACGCGCCCACCGAGCCATTCGTGTTCGCAGCTCGCTCTCCCGAGCAGGGCATCCTGGCCTATCAAGACTGCCGGACCGTTAGCTGTGGTCCGACGATTCACGTTCCGAGCTTCGGGGTCAGTGCGGGCGAGTCGATCACGTTCGAGCTCGTGACGGCCAGTGGCGCTGGAGGCCCGAGCAATTTCCAGGTCCAGCTGAACGGAGTGATCGCATCTCCGCTCGCGGTGGAGGCGCTGACTGCAACCCCCGTGTCGACGCCGTTCGCCGGTGGTTACCACGGCTTCCGTGCCGGGTTCTGGAATGAGGCGATGACGTTCGCGCCTGATCAGCTGCTCGAGGACCTCAACAATCCATTCGCGATGCCTCCGATCCGGAAGCAACAGATCGCGGGTTCATTCATTCCTCCTCGTCCGTTGCCGGCAGGGTCACCGGCGATCGGTCTTGCTCCCGCATGGATCGCATCGGGCTCGCCCGCATTTATCAGTGCGACGGCAATGAACGCGGCAAGTAACGGCTTCCTCTTCGGTGCAGCTGGCGGTGGATTGTTCGGCGGAAAATACGCCCGGCTCTCCGGCACGAGCTCGCTGTACTTCGGCGCCGGTGTGCAAGCGTTCTCCGTTTTCGGTCTGGACCTAAACGTCTCACACAGCGAGACGAACACGTCGACCGACGTCGTCGACATGAACGGCGACGGGGTCGGCGATGTGATCCATGCACGAGGTATCGCTCTCGGGCTGTTTGCGACCGGTTCGACCCCAGCCAGCGGATTTGAGTTGGCGGGCTCGTTCCGGCACCGATCAGGCATCGAATACGGAATCGGCTTTGGCGAAGACGTCCCCGTCATGCGCGTCACGACCTCGAACGGCCGCTCACTATCTGTCTCCAATCCGCAAGGAGCGGACACCGGCATCCTCGGCCTATCGGCAGGCGTCGGGCTTGGCATCGGCCGCAGTGAGACAACGCAGGATCTGATCGACGTCAACGGCGATGGATTGCCTGACGTCGTTCGTCGAGACGGTCCGTCCGTCCGCGTAAGGCTGAATCTGGGCAACCGATTCGGCATCGAGGAACCATTCGGGCAGGACCTCGAATCGGATGACACCGACACGTTCGAAACAACGATCGAACACGCATCCCACAGTTTCGGCGCGCTCGACAGCACGCACGACGCGCTCCAGCACGATACGACGCTGACGCAAACACTAACCGGCGGGTTCAAGCTTCCCGGCATCCTCGATTGCTCGGTCTCCGGGCGCTTTACATCGTCGCGCACGACGCGCCAGATCGCCGATATCAACGGCGACGGTTTGCCGGATCTGCTCTTCAAGAAGCCTGGGGATAACATCTACGTCCAGTTCGGCCGCGGCGGCGATTTCAGCCCGCCGGTGCCCTGGACGACTCCGGCGTGGCTAGGCGCAATCTCCGGCCCTTTCTCGAGTGAGGTGGGCGGGCATCTCGATGCATTGGGCGTCACCGGCGACGACGTGCTCGCCGGAACGGGAAGTCAAAGCGGAGGCTCCGGCGGATGCTCGGTCAATCTTCCGATCGTTCCTGGCATCCTCGACCTCCATCTCGACGCGTCGGTGAGCAGCGACACCGACACGTACGAGCTCGCGCTCTTGGACGTCGACGGCGACGGCGCGGCCGATCACATGCTCCGGCGCGAAGACACCGGCAAGGTCTTCGTCAAACACAACCAGATCACGGGCAAAACGAATCTCCTGCAGGCCGTATATCGCCCGCTCGGTGGCGCGGTGTCACTCGACTACACGCGCATCGGAAATACCGTCGACATGCCGCACAGCCGCGAGGTGCTCACCAGCGTCACTGTCGACGATGGCGTCGATCTCGGCTCGGACTTCGCGAGCCCGAACCTCGTGACGCAGATGACCTACGAGGGCGGGTATTTCCAGCGCGACGAGAAGGAGTTCTTCGGCTTCGCGAAGGTCACCACGACGCGCGCGGACGGCGTGACGGTCGAAGACGATTACGAGAACCAGACGTTCACGTTGCACGGCCAGCTGCAGCGCGAGACGCGCCGAGACAGCGCCCAGCGCATGTTTCACGATCATCAGATAACTCGCGAGCTCCGCGACGTACTCGACGCCAACGGCGTACCCGTGATGCTCGATCCGAGCTGCATCGCGCACCTGAGTCCCTTGCTGCTCGAGGTCGACGGTGCGTGCACGCCGAAGTTCGCCGTCGTGACGCGGGACGATGACACGCGCTCGGAGGGTGGAGCCGCGAGCAAGACGCGCACTGTGCAGGACACCGAGCACGACCGCTTCGGTAACGTGCTGTTCTCGACCGACGGGGTCGACGACGCGATCGCAAGCGATGACATCGCCGCGCGAGCGCACTACTCGAACGACACCGCGGCTTGGATGCTCGGCCGCTCGACGTCGCTCGATGTACGAGCAGGCAACTCCGCGGGAACGCTCCTGCGATCACGCACCGGTGAATACAACCCAGAGGGTGAGCTCACGGCGGTGCACGTCAGCACGGGCGCCGGAATCGCGACGACGCAGCTCTCGTACGATGCGTTCGGAAACCTGGCACACGTCACGACCCCGCCGAACGAGAACGGCCAGAGCCAAACGTTCGACGTGACGTACGACACGGATGTACAGACGTACCCGGCCAGCATGACCGATGGTTTCGGCTACACGTCGACCGCGCAGTACGACGTTCGCTTCGGCGTGGCGACTTCCGAGGTCGATCTCAACGGGGCCACGATGACACGTACGCTCGACGCATTCGGCCGGCTTTCAACCGTGCGTGGTCCATACGACACCGCGGGGCCCGCACTCGCGATGGAGTATCACCCCGAGGAGCGCCCCGCACGTGCCGTCACGGTCACCCGTGCGTCGGCCCCGGCTGACTACACGGGTCCGGTACCTGCGCCGACCACGACGGTCACCCTCGCGGACGGGCTCGGGCGAGCGATCGAGCTTCGCAGGACCGCGGTGGTCGATGGCGTCACCGGAATGACGTCGTCTGGTCTCGTCGCGCAGGATTCTGTGGGTCGCACGATCAAGACCTACAATCCGTTCTTCACACCCGGCGCGAGCACGAGCTTCGTTACGCCTGCGATCACGCTGGCGACGCAGATGGCTTACGACTGCCTCGATCGGCCAGTTCAAACTACATACGCCGACCTCGCGACCGAAACCGCGAGCTTCGAGATCACGACGGCGCCCGGCGGCTCGACCCTGTTTTTGTTACGGATCGTCGACCCGAACGGTCACCCGCGAGAGGCCTTTCTAGATTACGCAGGTCGCACGCGGGCGTTCGTCGAGCATCCGACGGCGACAAACTCCTCCACAACAACATACGACTATCTCGCGACCGGCGAGCTGTCCCACATCGTGGATGCTGACGCCAACGAAACTACGTTGGCCTATGACCTGCGGGGTCTCCGAACGTTCCTGAACAACCCGGACGACGGTCTGATCGAAAACCAATACGATCTGATGGGTAATCGGATCGCACTGATCGAGCCGAACCATCGCGCACTCGGGACTCGCGTACACTACGTCTACGACCGCGATCGCCTCGCAACGGTTGACTATCCGAGCAAGCCCGACGTGACCTTCACGTACGGTGCGCCGGGTGCGGCGAGCTTTCGCGCGGGTCGGATCACGCAAGTTCAAGACGAGAGCGGCAGCCAGCAGCACTTCTACGGCGCGCTCGGCGAGATGAGGCGGACGATCCGGACAGTTGTACCTGCACAGCAGGGCAGCCAATCGGTCGTGTTCGATCTGCACCTCGTAACCGACTCTCTCGGCCGGCAGCTCCAGATCGGCTATCCCGACGGCGAGGTCGTCACGAACCAATACGATGCCGCGGGCATGCTCGCGCAAGTCGCAGGTGTTGGAACGGGTTGGTCGCGAACCTACGTCTCAGGCCTGCGCTACGACGTGTTCGGCAACCGGACGCGCGCGCAGTTCGGCAACGGCGACGTCACGACACGGACCTTCGATCCGATGCGCGTGCGCTTGCAGTCGCTGACCACGACCCTGAGCTCGGCGGCGAAGATCCAAGATCTGCACTACGCGTACGATCCGGCGAGCAATCCGACGGAGATCCACAACGATCTCGCAGGGCTCAACGGCGGCAGCAAAAATATGCCCGGCCTCTCGACGCTGACGTTGACCTACGACGGCGTCGACCGGCTCACGCGTTCGGTCGGTAGCGCGCAACTCTCTGCCCAGAAGACGACGAGCTACGACCAGGGCTTCACGTACAGCGCGAGCCACAACATCCTGCACAAGCAGCGCGTACACCTGATCTCGAACAACTCCGGCATTCCCACGACACCGGTCGCGACGAACTTCGCGTCGGACTACACCTACGGCACGTCGCGGCCGCATCTGCCGACCCGCATCGGCTCGCTCGATATCACGTACGACGCATCCGGAAATCCGCTCACGCGGAACAAGGTCGGCACGGGGTCTCAGCAAACGCTCGTGTGGGATGACGACAACCGCATGGTCGACGCGACGAGCGGAAGCGTTCACCAGCACAACACGTACGACGCCTCGGGCACGCGAGTCCGTCGCAAGAGCACGCAGAGCGAGACGATCTTCTCGAGCCAGTACTTCGATCTAGACAACGGCACGCAAGGAACGAAACACGTCTTCGCCGGTGCCACGCGCGTCGCGAGTGAGCTCGCCAAGTTTGCAAGCGGCACGAATCAGGTCGCGCCGGCGACGCCGGGAACCGTCTACTACTTCCATCAGGACCATCTCGGCTCGACATCGGTCGTCACCGACGAAACCGGCAGCGTTCAGGAGTCGCTCGAATACTTCTCGGACGGTGAGACCTGGATCGATCGCGCGCCGCAGAAGCCGATCAACGGTTACCTGTTCAGCGGCAAGCCTTTCGATCCCGACACCGGGTTCTACGACTATGGGCAACGATTCTACGATCCGAGGACAAGTCTGTGGCTTGGGCTCGATTCGACGTTCTCTGACAGTCCAAATTCGTCAGTTGGACGACCCGGCTATTTGTCTCCGATCACCTTCAGTGCGCTAAGCCCCAGCCGATTGAAAGACACAAATGGGAAGGATTGGGTGGTCGCAGATGCAGGGAGTTTGGCTCCCCACATTGTGATCTGGGTCGAGAGTGCGTCTGACTACGAGGATATGTCTCGGTACTTCAGCGCATGGGCTAAGGGGCCGATGAATGGCGGTTCGGTGATGTCGTATCCAATAAATAGGCAAACTCGTCCCCGCGGATTCGTTGAATCGGTCGCGGATGGGTACTCGTTGATGGGCGGAATGGGGCCGGACCAGGGATT
>JAQBQF010000124.1 GCA_028287115.1 Myxococcales bacterium | reverse complement strand
GTTCCTCGTGATCGACCTGGTCGTCGCACTCGGACTCGCGTCGCTCGGGCTCGTGTCGACCTCGCCGCAGACCGTGTCGTTACCGCTCAAGCTGTTGTTGTTCGTCGCGGTCGACGGCTGGCGCCTGCTGCTCGAAAGCTTGCTGCGAGGGTACGCGTGATCACGGGAGCCTACGCGTGACGGAGAGCCTCGTCGCGATCGTGCGCGATGGCCTCTTGCTCGCGCTCTTGCTGGTGGCTCCGCTCTTGGTCGCGGCGCTCGTCGCGGGCATCGTGAGCGGGCTCCTCGCCGCCTTCACGCAGATCCAGGATCCGTCGGTGTCGCTCGTTCCGCGGATCGCTGCCGTCGGTGCGGCGATCGTTCTGTTCGCACCCTCGATCGCACATCAGCTTGTCGTGTTCGCGAGTCGGCTGTGGCCGTTGATCACCGCCGCGGGTCACGGATGACCTTGTTGGTGCTCGCGTTGCGCGGCGCGGCCGCGATCGCGATCTTGACGACGCTCGTCGGCGGCATCCCCCGGATCGCCCAAGCCGGGCTCGCCGTGACCGTCGGGCTGTGGTCCGCGGTCATGATCCTGCCGGAGAGCACGGGCGACGCGAACGTGATCCTCGCGGTCCACGAGCTCGTGATCGGAGCGACGCTCGGCATCGCCGCTGCGGTTCCGCTGCTCGCGGCGCAAGCAGCCGGCCGGTTTGTCGATCTCGCGGGCAGCCGTCGTGCGCGTGGATCGTACGGTCTGCTATTCGGAGTGCTCGCGGCGACGGTGTTCGTCGGGATCAACGGCCATGTCGCCGTGATGACCGCGATCGTGCAGAGCCATCGCTCGATGCCCGCGATCGCCGGTTCGCAAGCGACCGTGCTCGCTTCCCTCGCGACGCTCGTGCCGGCGGCGATCCGGCTCGCGACGCCCTGGCTCGTCACCGCCGCGGTCGTCGAGGTCGCGATCGGCGCGGGCGTACGTCTCGCGGCGCGGTCTGGCGCGCACGTTCCTGCGACGGCCGCCGTGCCCGCCGCACTCGTCATGATGACGGCAAGTCTCGTCGCGACGCTCGCGCTCACGATGGCCGCGATCATGCGCGGCGCACTCTAGCTACAACTTGGTGCGGCGACGCGCGGTGACACTGCGGTATGGTCGCTTCGTGACGTCGCAGCTCGACCATTTGATCCTGAAGGTGAACGATGCGCGAGCGAGCCTCGCGTTTTACGCGCACATCCTCGGGTTTGCTTACGAAGGACTCGATGGGCCGTTTTCCGTCGTCCGCGTGAACGACGGGCTCACCCTGCAGCTCGCACCCTGGGGTACGTCCGGAGGCGAACATCTGGCGTTCGCGATGACGCGCACCGAGTTCGATGCAGCGTTTACGCGGATCCGCGAAGGTGGCATTCCCTATGGCGATTCATTTCACACCGTCGGGACCGGCAAGGGACCCGGCAACGAACAAGGCGCCCGTGGCCCGGGGAAAGCGCTCTACTTCTTCGATCCCGATCGGCACCTGATCGAGATCCGTCACTACGACGAGCCTTAGCCGCGGCGGAGCGCCGCGATGATCTCGGCGAGGCGTGACCAGTGGCGTTCGGGGACCGGGCCATCGCCGGCGAGCGCCGCCGCGAGATCCGGATCGCGGTGCACGGGGATGCGATGCCGGCGGGCGAGACCGAGGAGCTGGGTCGCGCGGGCGCGGCGACCACTGGCGGTCCGCAGCGGAATCGGTTGGCGTGTCGGGTTCCAGGCGATCGCGACGGCGGCATCGTCGCCGAGCAGCAGCACCGCCGCGCCGGCGACCGCATCGGAGATCGCGGGACCGCGCGCGATCGCGAGCCGCCTCGCGCGCCATCGCGGATCGGCAGCGCTCATTCGATCGTCCTCGCGCTTCTCGGCCTTGGTCATGGCGAGAGAGGCTGCGAGCTCCGCGCGACGGAGCAGCGCGTCGAGTGTCCCGATCGCGACCCAGGCGATCGCGAGCGCGACGAGGAAGCTCGCCACGAGCCAGGCTCCGCCGCCGATCGGCGCGATCGTCAGCGCCGCGATCCTCGGCGCATTCGTCCTCAGCCAGGCGACCGCGACGAGGGCGATGATCGCCGCAGATGCGAGCTCGAACGCGGCCCGCCGAACGGAGCTCGTGTGGACGAGCGGCGCATCGGGGATCCGTCGCCGCGGGAGCCACAGCGCGCGGGTCTGCGCGACGTGCGCGACGACGGCGGCGAACGCGGCCCCTGCGAGGATCGGCGCGGCGAGCTCGATTACCGTGGTCGCGAGGCCGTCCGGAGTGAGCGTCGCTTCGCCGGTGCAGGCCGCGGTGATCCACGCTCCGATCGTCGCGACGGCTGCGCGTCCGAGCGCCAGCATTACCGCGAGCATGACCACGCATGCGATCGCACCGACGACAACCGGGCTCGCTCCTGTGAGGCCCGCCTGTTGCGCCAGGCCGAGACGCCTCGCCGACGGCGGGAACGGTCTGTGCTCCATGTCCGAGCCCGATGGTAAGGTGGCCGCGACATGGCCCGGATGGAGAATGCGCACAAGGTTCGAAAAGCAGTGATCCCGGCTGCCGGGCTCGGCACACGGTTCTTGCCGGCGACCAAGGCAATCCCGAAGGAGATGCTGCCGATCGTGGACGTCCCGACGCTGCAGCTCGTGGTCGATGAAGCGGTTCGTGCCGGCATCACCGATGTCGTCGTGATCAACGGCCGCAACAAAGTCGCGATCGAGGACCACTTCGATCACGCGTACGAGCTCGAGCACACGCTTCGCGAGCGCGGGAATACAGACCTGCTCGCGCAAGTCGTCAAGGTCTCGACGATGGTGCGGATGCTCTCGGTGCGGCAGAAGCAACCGCTCGGGCTCGGTCACGCGGTGCTGTGCGCGCGCGAGGCGGTCGGTGACGAATCGTTCGCGGTGCTACTCGGGGACGATCTGATCGACAACGATCGCGATCCGGGCATCGCGCAGCTGATTCGCGTGCACGAAGAGCTCGGCGCGGGCGCGATCGCGATCATGGAGGTGCCCGCCGGCAAAGAGCACCTCTACGGCATCGTGACCGGCGATCTCGATCCGCAGGGCCGCATGCGGATCCGGGACATGATCGAGAAACCCAAGCCGGGCACCGCGCCGAGTCGATGGGCCGTCGTCGGCCGTTACGTGTTGCCGCCGAGCACGTGGCGTCATCTCGAGAACACCAAGCCGGGGGCCGGCGGTGAGATCCAGCTGACCGACGCCCTCCGCGAGCTCGTCAAGTCGCCCGAGGGACTCTACGGCGTCGTGCTGCAAGGCACACGTCACGACGCGGGTGACAAGCTCGGCTATCTCCGCGCGAACCTCGCGTACGCGATGAAGCGCCCAGAGCTCCGTGATGCGGTCGTCGAGCTGTGTCGCGAGATGGTAGCGGGCGCAGGCGCGGGAAAAGCATGAGCCGATGACCGAGCTCTGCGAGGTAGCGGTCACGCTGCCGGTACCAGGCCGGTATCACTACTCCGTTCCGGATCGGCTCGCGGGTCGCGCGCAGATCGGAGCGCGGGTGCTCGTGCGGTTCGGCACGCGAAAAGTCACGGGCGTGGTCGTGCGTTCGGATACAGCAGCACCCGAAGGGATCAAGACGATCGATCTCAGCGAGGTGCTCGACGATCACGAGCCGGCGCTATCCCACGAGCTCGTCGAGCTATGCCTGTGGGTCGCCGACTACTACGAAGCACCTCCCGGCGAAGCGATTCGCGCCGCGCTGCCGGCGGGTAGCGGCGTGATCGCGCGCAAGACCGTGACGCTCACCGACGCGGGGCAGGCCGCCGCCGCGGGCGATGGCGGTGCGTTGCCGCCGAAACATCGGGCCCTGCTCGCGAAGCTCGCCGGCGGCGCGATGCCGATCGCCGGGATGTCCGAGGCGATGCGTCGCAATCTCGATGTCTTGCGCGAGCGCGGTCTCGTCGAGGAAACCGAGCAGCGTGACAAATCGCGCGTGCGGCTCAAGCACGAGCGCGTCGTCGCGCTTGCCGACGGTGTCGAGGTCGAGGGCGTACGTGCGCAGCTCGCGCGTTCGAAGAATCGGCTCGCGGTGATCGAAGCGCTGGTCGCCGGCGGCGGGCCGATGCCGGTCGCGGCGCTCGCGCGGCAGGTCAGCGGCGCGGCGCAAGCGGTCCGCGAGCTCACGAAGTCTGGCCTCGTGCGCGTGTTCGAGCGCGAGCTGACGCTCGGCGCCGTGCAAGTCGGCGACGGCATGACGATCGGTGTCGTGCCCCATCTCACCAACGAGCAGACCGTCGCGGTCGCCGCGATCGCCGCGGCGATGGGCCTCGCAGCTCCCGCAGCGGATGCAGATTCGCTCGTCGCCGACTCGCCGCAGATCACCGCGGCGATGGGCCTTGCGGCGCGCGCACCGGAGGAGCGTTCGCTCGGTCGGCCGTTCACGCCCTTCTTGCTCCACGGGGTCACCGGCAGCGGCAAGACCGAGGTGTACCTGCGCGTGATCGCGATGACGCTCGATGCCGGCAAGACGGCGATCGTGCTCGTGCCCGAGATCTCGCTGACCCCGCAGCTCGCGGCGCGGTTCCGCGCTCGATTCGGCGATCAAGTTGCGATCCTTCACTCGGGATTGTCGGAGCAGGCTCGCCTCGGCGAGTGGTCGCGCCTGCGCCGCGGCGAGGCGAGGATCGCCGTTGGCGCACGCTCGGCGGTGTTCGCGCCGCTCGACAACATCGGCGTGATCGTGGTTGACGAAGAGCACGACGGCTCGTTCAAGCAAGACGAAGGCGTGCGCTACCACGGCCGCGACGTCGCTCTCGTGCGCGCGCAGCGGACCGGCGCGGTCTGCGTCCTCGGATCGGCCACGCCAAGTCTCGAGAGTTTCGCGCACGCGGAACGCGGGCAATACCGGCTGCTCCGGCTCACCGAGCGGCCGACCGCGAGGCCGATGCCGGTCGTCGAGATCGTCGACTTACGCAAGCACATGCCCGATGGCGAGGCGATGCTGTCGGCGCCGCTGCGCACCGCGATCGGCGAGACGCTGGCCGCAGGCAACCAGACGATCCTGTTTCTCAATCGGCGCGGGTTCGCGACGTTCGTCCTGTGTCGCGGCTGCGGTCACGCATTTCGCTGCCCGCATTGCTCGGTGTCGCTGACCTACCACCGTCACAGCGATCGGATGAGCTGCCACTACTGCGGCTTCGCGCAACGAGTTCCGGAGATCTGCCCGAGCTGCGGCGGCAAGGACACGATCCTCCGCAAGGGCCTCGGCACCGAGAAGGTCGCCGACGCGGTCGGGCAGGAGTTTCCCACGGCGCGGATCGCGCGGCTCGATCGAGACGTCGCGAGTGGCTCGAAGATCGAAGGCGTGCTCGCGCGCGTCGGCAGGCGCGAGGTCGACATCCTGGTCGGAACTCAGATGGTCACGAAAGGCCATGACTTTCCGGGCGTCACGCTCGTCGGCGTGTTGTGCGCGGACACCGGCCTCAACATTCCGGACTTTCGGGCCTCGGAGAGAACGTTTCAGCTGCTCGCGCAGGTGGCGGGCCGGGCAGGGCGCGGTGATAGGCCGGGGCACGTGATCGTCCAGACGTACCGCCCGACCTCACCGGCGGTGGTCTGCGCGGCCGCCCACGACTACGAGAGTTTCTTTCGTGCGGAATCCGAGGCTCGCGCCGAGCTCATGTATCCGCCGCACGGACGCCTGATCGCGGTGCGAATCGACGGCGCGAATGCGACCGAGGTCTCCTCGACGGCGAACCGTCTCGCACAGCTCGCCGAGACGTACGCCAAGCGGCCCGACGTCGCGGGGGTCGAGATTCGCGGGCCCGTCCCGGCGCCGCTCGAACGCTTGCGCAATCGTACGCGCTGGCAGATCTGGCTACGCAGTGCCGATCGGCAGGCGCTCCGCCGAGTTGCGCGCGCCGTGATGGCGGCCGAGGTGGTCAGCTCGGTTCGGGTCGGTCTCGACGTCGATCCGTTGTCGGCGCTGTAGCCGCCGCCTCCAGGTATGCGATACTCCTAGCGCTTCGAGGGGAATTGTGTCCGCAACATCTACCCCGTGTGTCCTCATCGTCGCCGACCCGGGACGCATCGCCGAGCTCGCTTCCGCACTCGACGTGCCGGTCCCGCACGGCGCGGACGTCCACGTCAGCTCCGGCGGCGATGACACGATCGATCTGTTCGCCGCGCGCAAGCCCGAGGTCGTGATCCTCACCGCGAGCCTCGAGCTCGGCGACACGTCGTCGCTGATCGAGACGCTCCGCAAGATGGTGCCGCGCGCCGAAGTCCAGATCATCGTGGTGGGCGACGACACCGGCCCGATCCGGACCGCGCTCGACGCGATCGATATCGCGCCCGATCGATTCGTCTCGCGGCCGCTCTCGACGAAGGCACTGCGGTTCGCGGTCGAGAAGAGCCTCGAGGTCGTGTCGCTGGTGCGTGGTCAGCCGCTGCCGGGCGTGATCACCGCGCCGCCCTCGGCGATCACGCTCAGCCGGGTCAAGGTCACGGCAGGGACGGACCCGGCGGTTCATCCGTCGGTCGATCCGGCGACGGCGGGACCTGTCGACGATGCACCGACGGCCGCGACCCGTGCGGCGTTGCGCGCACGCTGGGAGGCGCTCGCAGATTCGATCGGCGACGCCGCCGAGCCCGACGAGATCGCACCGGAGCCCTCCGAAGAAGCGGCGCCGTTGCCACCACCGATCCTGATCCAGCCTCGCCGCCGCACCAACAACGATGTCGAGGCCGGCCAGCACTGGCGGCCCGGCAACACCGCCGAGATCCGCGAGGATTGGACAGACACCGCCCCGGTCCGCGAGCCCACGTTGATCATCCGCGACGAGGCGCCGGCGCCGAGCGAGTCACCCGCGGAGCCGTCGGTCGCCGCGCGCACCAAATCCGACGAGCAGTGGTCCGAGCCGGTGCCGTTGTCGGCACTCGCCGACCGCGACTCGAGCCGTGATCTCGTCGAGCCCGTAAAGAACGAGCTCGAGGACTTCGAGGACGACATCATCATCGGTCACGGCAATGCGCTCGAGACCACCGGCACGCCGCTGCCTCACGTGATTCGTGGAGGTGAGGTCGTGCGCATCGAGGACACGCCGGCGCCTTCGGCGCATCGCGAAGCGGGCGGTCGAGACTTCGCGCGTCAGCTGCGCGCGAAGATGTCGATGATGGCGCAGCGGCTGTTTCAGAACGACAGCGCATCTTCACCTGCCGTCGATGTCGGACCTCGCCACGATCATCAGACCGAGATCGACCTCGCGTCGCTCGGCGAGGAGCCCGCCCTCGGAGGCGGCGGCGCGGGGGTCACCGAGATCGAGCGCAGCGGCCGGACGGATGCGCGCGAGCACACGACTTCACCCGGCTCGTGGGACACGCAGGTTCGTGAACGTGGGCTTCCGGAAGCTGGCGAGGTCGTGCGCGGCGTGTCGGACACGGCGATGTTGCTCGCGAAGATGTTCGCGACGGGCGCGACCGGCCGGATCGTGTTTCGGCGCGACGAGGGCGAGAAGGGAACGGTCGAGAAGATCGTGTCTTTCGATCAAGGCCGCCCGGTGTTCGCGGCGTCGAACGAGCCCGGCGATCGGATGGGCGAGCTGCTCACCCGCGAGGGCAAGATCACGGCGGCCCAATACGAGCGATGCCAGAGCGTCGTCGCCGCGTCGGGCCGGCGAATGGGCGAGATCCTCGTCGATTTCGGCTATCTCAAGCGCCGCGAGCTCCTGCCGGCGGTGCGCCGTCACGTCGAGGATATCGTCTATTCGCTGTTCGGCTGGGATCGCGGTCAGTACCAGATCGTGATCGAGCCGAACCCGTCCGCGGAACGGATCCGGCTGTCGCGCCATCCCGCCTCGCTCGTGCTCGAAGGCGTTCGTCGCAAGCTCGATCGGACGAGCCTCGAACGGCTGGTCGGTCCTCCTTCGACGGTGATCGAAGTTCCAGATCGCGAGCGCCTCGGCGGCATCCTCAACATGGGTGACCTCACGCCGGAAGAGCGTGCTTGCCTCGCGGCGTTCGATGGGCAGGCCGATCTCTCGCAAGTCGCGCGTGCGGCGAGTCTCGATGTCACCGATCTGCTGCCGTTTGCCTGGGGCCTGTGCGCGCTCGGCCTCGCGACGGCGCGCCGCGCGGAGATCGAAGCGGTCGAAGAATCTTCTGCGCTCGTTGGCGAAACTGATCTCGCGATCGATCGCGAGCGCGTGCGCGGGCGGTGGCAGCTCGTCACCGAGGCCGACTACTTCGCGTTGCTCGGCGTGCGGCGTGATGCGACCGGGTTCGAGATCCGGCGCGCGTATCAGGCGGCGCGTCGTGACTTCGCCGCGGATTGTTTTCCGGCGGATCTGCGCCGCGAGCTCGCGCTCGAGCTCGAAGACATCGCGAACGTCCTCGACGAAGCCTTCCGCGTGCTGCGCGATGATCGCCTGCGCCTCACCTATCTCGAGAACCTGTTCGAGTAGTCATGCGCGTCGCGTTCATGGGCTCTCCGGACTTCGCGGTCCCTTGTTTGCGCGCGCTCGCGGGCGCACACGAGGTCAAGCTCGTCGTGTCGCAGCCCGACAAACCGGCCGGCCGCGGTATTCAGCTCACTGCTCCGGCGGTCAAGCTCGCCGCGGAAGAGCTCGGGCTTCCGGTGATTCAACCGAAATCGGCGAAGACCGGCGAGTTGCGCGACGCGCTCGCGGGGTCGGGCGCCGAGCTCGCGGTCGTCGTCGCGTACGGCAAGATCCTGCCGCGCGCCGTGCTCGAAGCCGTGCCGCGAGGTTGCATCAATGTCCACGCGTCGATCTTGCCGAAGTACCGCGGTGCGGCCCCGGTGCAGTGGGCGGTGATCAACGGCGAGGCCGAGACCGGCGTCGCGATCATGCAGCTCGATGAGGGCATGGACACCGGGCCGGTGCTGCTCGAGCGGCGCGTCGCGATCGATCCCGAAGAGACCTCGGGCGAGCTGCTCGCGCGTCTTGCTCCGATCGGCGCGGCGGCGCTCCTCGAGGCGATCGAAGAAATCTCTGCTGGAACCGCGCGACCTCGATCGCAAGATCCTGCGGCCGCCTCGCATGCTCCGATGCTGACGAAAGCGGACGGTACGATCGACTTCTCGGCTCCTGCAGCCGCAGTCGCGGCACGGATTCGCGGCGTCGATCCGTGGCCGGGTGCGCAGGCATCGCATCGCGGGCAGATCATCAAGCTGTTTCGCGCGCGCGCCGAGGACGATCCTACCGGCAACATCTCACTGCCAGGACACGTGCTCGCGATCGATCCGGCGGGGATGCGCGTCGCGACCGGGCAGGGTGTCGTCGTGATCCGCGACATCCAGGCCGCGGGACGCAAGCGGATGACCGTTGCGCAATTCGCGGCGGGCCGCGGCATCGCGATCGGCGATCAACTCGGCAACCCGGAGATGCCGCGGAACCCCCCGAGGGGGGTGATCCCGTGACCGCGCGTGAAGTCGCGCGCCGGGTCCTCGAGCGAGTCGAGCGGGGTGGAGCGTGGGCGACACCAACGCTCGACGGCGAGCTCGCGCGCGCGGGTCTCGACGAACGCGATCGCCGGCTCGCCTCCGAGATCGTCTATGGCGTGCTTCGCCATCGCACGCGGATCGATCGCGCGATCGCCGCGCACGCGGATCTCAAGCGCACGCCACCGCGGGTGATGTGCGTGCTGCGCGTTGCGGCCTATCAGCTGCTATTTCTCGATCGCGTCCCCAGCTACGCGGTCGTCGATGATGCGGTCGCCGCGGCACGCGAGGCGAGCGGCGCGAAGCTGGGTGGCTTTACGAACGCGGTGCTCCGCAAGCTATCGACCGCGCGCGAGCCGGCCCTCCCGGCGAGCGGCCGCGAGCGGCTGGAGATCGAGTATTCGATGCCGGCGTGGATCCTCGACGAGATGTCGGCAGCGGTCGAAGCCGAAACACCGGCGGATCCCGACTCGCCCGTGCCGGCGCTTCGCCTGCAAGAGCTCGCCGCGGCCTTCTCCCTGCAGCCGCCGCTCGTCGCGCGCGCCAACCGGACGCGAACGACGCGCGATGCGCTGATCGAGTCTCTCCGCGTGACCGGTGTGACCGGAAAGCCGCTCGCGCTTGCGCCGATGGCGATCGAGCTCGAGGACCTCGGCGATCCGGCGCGGAGTCCGACGTTCAATGCGGGCCTGTGGACGGTGCAAGACACCGGTGCGCAGCTCGTCGGCCATCTCGCGGCGCCGCGTCCCGGGCAGCGCATCCTCGACGCGTGCGCCGGTGTCGGCGGCAAGGCGACGCACCTTGCCGAGCTGACGGACAACTCCGCGCGCATCGACGCCGCCGATCAGTCCGAGACGAAGCTCGACCTGCTCGAGCAGACCGCCCGGCGGCTCGGCCTCACGAACATTCACGCTCATGTCTGCGATCTGCTCGATCCGACCGCCCAGATCGGCGACGCCTATGATCTGATCATCCTGGACGCACCGTGTACCGGGCTCGGGGTGTTGCGCCGCCATCCCGACGCCAAGTGGCGCCTGAAGCCGACGGACATCACGCGATTGGCCAAGCTGCAGAGCCAGCTCCTCGACTCCGTGGTGCGCCGCCTCGCGCCCGGCGGCTCGCTGGTCTACTCGGTGTGCACGTTCACGCGCGCCGAAGGGCCCGAGCAGATCCGCTCGCTCGTCGCCCGTTCCGGCCTGACGCTCGCCGCGGAGCACCGCACCTGGCCGCCCGAAGCCGACGGTTTCTACGTCGCACGGCTCGAGCGCCCGCGCTGACCGCCTCGGCGCCTTGGCATTCGATCCGTCTTCGAGCGCCGGCTACGCGAAGCCTTTTTTCTTCGCGGCTGCGACCGCTGCATCGAACGCATCGGCGGCGGTCGCGGCATCGGCGAATTCCTTCACGGCAGGGCGCCCCGGGCTCTTCGGCGTCAGCGTGCGCGTCATCAGTTGCACGCCACCGACGATCGCTTCCCACGTCTTGTCGCCTTTGACGAGCCGGACCCGCTTGGTCGCGCGCGCGACGCGTTCTCCCAAACGCAGGCGATAAATATCGCCGAGGCGCATCTCGAGCTCGCGCTTGAGCTCCGAGTTGATCGTGGTCGCGATCTCCCAGCCGAGCGCCTTCTCCCACCAAGTTTGGCCCGCCGTACAGAAGCAGCGGCCATCTGCGACCCGCTGCTTCGTGTCGAACAGGATCAGCGGCGCTCCATCTTTGGTCGCGAGGACGTCGATATCGGCCGCCACCTCTAGGTACGCCGCGAGCTTCTTGCCCTTGAGCTTGGTCGTCAGCCACACGGCGAGCTCGCCGCGCAACTTGTCGCGCTCGCGCAACGCCTCTGCCGGCGACAAGAAGCGGATCGTCGTGCGCGTGCACGAGAACCCTGCACGGCCGACTTCGCGCCAGACCTCGACGAGCGGCGCCGGCAACGGTTCGGTGATCGACGCCTGGTACGCCGCAATTGCATCTTCGCTCGCCGGTGGACCGCTCGTGACCTTCAGATCGGGAACCAGCTCGCGAAGGCCCGCTTCGTCGATCGCCGCGGCCATCTCGCCGAGGCTGCGCAGGTGCCACGGCGCGCCTTCTTCGTCGGTGCGTGCGCGGGCTCCGAGAAACGCCGCGAGCACCGTGTCTTCACGGCGCGTCGTCTTCTGATCGACCCAGATCTTCGTGATCCTGCCGCCCGCTGCGAACAACCGGCCCTCCCACGCCTGCATCGCCTTGATCGCCGCGTCCGCGTCGGCATGCGTGCGGTCGAGTGGTGGGACGCGCTCGTCGGTGCGGCCGTCGATCGCGCTACCGAGCACGGCGAGTCGTGCTTCGCCTTCCTTGTTATATGCGCCGCCCGGCAGCGGCGCGTAATACTTGCGGCGCACGGCGCCCACACCTTCGATGTACCAGGAAGGCGCGCGCTTCATGCCGACCGGCGGGTTTGCCGCGAACCGCGCCACCGCGTCACGCGCGAGCACGAACGATCCGAACTTGAGCCCGTAGACGACCAGCCCGATCTGTTCCCAGTAGTCCTTGCCGCGGCCGTCGAACACGAGCACGCGGTCGCCGATCCGGATCACGTCTCGCGCGTTCGTGTGCTTCGCGTCGAAGTGCGTGATCCGCTCGTCGACGATCGTCTTCCCGGCGATGAAAGCGGCCATCGCGCTCGACGGAATGCCCGTGCCGCCTGCGCCCGTCATCTGAAACGGCGGGGGCACGATCGAATAGCCGTCGTAGACATGAAGGCCGCCGACCTCGTCGAAGAACCACACGACGCGCCGCTCGCGGTCGTCGAGGAGCCGGCCCGAGACCGTGCACCCGGCGAGCTTGCCGAGGTGCTCGTCATCGGCGGCGATCGGCTTACCCGCCGCGCGGGCCGCATCCGCCGCGGCTCTCGCGTCTGCGATCTGTTGATCGAGCTTGCCGGACTCGAGGGCAGCGAGCTGCTTCTTGGTGTCGGCGTCCGCGAGCGGAGCCGGCGTCTTCTGGTCGCGATCGATCACGCGATAGTCGGAGTACGGCTTCTCCGGCAACGCCTTCGCGCGCGCGAGTAATGATCGCGCGTCGTCAGTGCTGTGAAGAGCGAGCGCCGCGACGACCGCTTGCTCCGCGACATAGCGCAACCGGCGCCCGTCGTCATTGGTCGGCGGCTCCCAGGTCGCGACGCCGCGCGCGAGCTCGACGAGCAGTCTCGGTGAGCGCTTCTTGTCGACCAGGATCTCGGCGTACACCGCCGCGGCGTGCGCGGCGTCTGTGTCCTTCGCGCGACGCCCGAGCGTCGTCATGATCTCGCGATGCGCGTCCGAGTCGAGCTTGTGCGCGATCGCCTCCATCAGCCCCGAGTACTCCTCGCGCTCGACGAACATCCGCTCGATCAAGAACGCGACGATGCTCGGATGATCGATCTGCGAGAGGCCGCTGTAGAGATGCTCGCGGAGCTGTTTATTCTTCGCCGTGCTCGAATTGCGAACCGCGGCCATCAGCGCGTTGCGTGCGCCCGCGTGACTCATGCTGCCGAGCGCCGTGTTCGCCGCCTGCTGATCGCTCGTCTTGTTACCGGCCTCCGCGATCGCGACCGTCGAGCGCACGAGCTTGTCGATCTGCTGATCCGTGAAGACTTGCTGGCCCTCCACCTCGTCGAGCCACGCCTTGAGAACCGCTTGGCGGACCGTGGCGCTCTCCGATGCGAGCGCGCCTTCGATCTGGCCAAACACCTCGGGTCGCGCACCGGCAGGGTAGAGCGCGTGGATGAACGGCTCGAGGTGATCGTCCTCGGTCGCCCACAGGCCAGTCCATTCGAAGAGCGCGAGCAGACGCGTGATCAACGCGTGATCTCCGTCGGCGACGCGCTTCTTCCACACGGCGACGAGCGCGTCCTTGCCGTGATAGCGCATGTCGGCGACCGCCGCGGAGAGCACCATGTCGGGAACGCGCGCGTCATCGGCGAGCGCGAGCACCGCGGCGACGACGAGCGCTTCGTCGTAGATCCGAGGCACGTCGAGCATTCGCACGTTCACGTGCCTGCGGTCTTCCGCCGACAACTTCGCAAGATCTGTCATCGCGCGTGCACGCACGGGCGCGGCGGCCGCGAGATCGGCGATCAGTGGCGCGAGCCTGCGCGCGCGTTCGAGGAGCGCGATCCGATCGGCGGCGGCGAGATGATTGCCGTTGCGCCGCGCGGCTTCGAATCCGGCGGTCAGCAGGTCCGGATCGTCGACGATGCCGCGCGAGAAGTTCTTGTACGCCTCGTCGACCGCCGCCATGTCCGATGCACGCCGCCAGCACGCGACGAATGCGCCGCGCATCGCTTTGCGTCCGCGCTCCATCGTCGCGCAATGCCGAACGACGGCGTCGGCGGCTTCCACCGGGGCTACGCCCTCGGTCGCCAGCGTCGTCAGATAGGCGCGTGCGACCGGCGTGCCCTTGCGCGTGTGAGCGAGGATCGTAGCCGCGGCCGCCATCGCGCGTGCGGATTCAAGATCGGCGAGCTCCGCGTAGAGAGCCGCGCATTGCTGTGCGACATCGGGCTCGACGAGTGCAGCCTCGAGCTTCCGGACGGT
Organism: Myxococcales bacterium; assembly: GCA_028287115.1. GTDB lineage: Bacteria > Myxococcota_A > Polyangia > Haliangiales > Haliangiaceae > JABFXX01. The sequence goes on along the minus strand of JAQBQF010000124.1, from coordinate 10,913 downwards.
CGCGATGGGTACTTTCGCGGGCTTCGCAGTCTTCGCCGCGGGCTTCTTGCTCGCGGACGTCCTCACGGTCGGCTTCGCGGTCGCTACGGTCATCCGGCGGCGATCATACCTCGGAGAGCACGTTCACGCGCGACGCGCTGCTTCACCACGCCGGCGGAGCTCGGCGATCGTCGCGGCATAGTCTTTCGTGCCGAACACGCCGGAGCCCGACACGATCACGTTGGCCCCGGCGCGGACGACCTCCTCGACATTGTCGATCTTGATGCCGCCGTCGACCTCGATCTCGACTGTATAGCCACGCTCGTCGATCATGCGCCGCAGCTTCGTGATCTTCTCGAGAGCGCTCGGGATGAACTTCTGGCCGCCGAATCCGGGGTTGACCGACATGATCAACACCTGCTGGACATCGCGCAGCACCCACTCGATCGCCTCGATCGGTGTCGCCGGGTTGAGCACGACGCACGCCTTCTTGCCGAGCTCGCGGATCTGACCGATCGTCCGGTGCAGGTGGGGGCACGCTTCGACGTGGACCCCGATCAGATCGGCGCCGGCCTTCGCGTAGACGGCGACCCACTGCTCGGCATTCTCGATCATCAGGTGGACGTCGAGCGGCAGCTTCGTCGCGCGCCTGACCGCCTCGATCACGATCGGACCGATCGTCAGGTTCGGCACGAAGTGGCCGTCCATCACGTCGACGTGGACGTAGTCGGCCGTGCTGATCGCGGCGACTTCCTCCGCCAGCTTTCCGAAATCAGCAGATAGGATCGACGGCGAAATCCGGATCGGCAGCACGACGCGACGCTAACACCAGAACCGGCCGATGCGGTACGCGCGAAGCCGAAGCCGAAGCCGGGGCCCACGGCACCAGCCTGGACTGCGTCTCGGACCGGCGTGAACGCGCGCGCGGACTGGATTCAATCCCGGTCCCGGAACGTCCGGATCGATGTCTCGTGCCTTAGTAGCCGGCGAACAGATCTGTGAGCCGGACGTCGAGCGCCGTCGCGACCTTGAACAGGCTCGACACCGACGCGCTCGATTCCGCGCGCTCGATCTGCGACAGCAACGACACCGAGAGGTTCGTCCTGCGCGCCATCTGCTTGAGCGTCAGCCCGCGCGACTTGCGGAGATCGCGGATCTGCCGGCCGATCGCGGCGTGCAGCTCGTCTTCACGGCGAAGGACCAAGCCCTTCTTCTTCGCGATCCGCGCGATCACGTCGCGGAACTCGGCGGGCGTGAACGGCTTGTGGATGTACGCGGACACCTCGTGCTGGATCGACGCGGTCGCCGTATCGAGGGACGGATAGCCAGTCAGGATGATCACCGCGATGTCGTCGTCGACCGCGCGAATGTTCGCGAGCAGATCGAGACCGGAGACCTTCGGCATCATCAGGTCGAGGACGACGAGGTGAAACACCTCATCGCGAATGCGCTCGACCGCGAGTGTCGGGTCTCCGAGCGTCGTGACCTCGAACCCTTCGGCACCCAAGAAGTCGCCCAGATACTCCAGGATGTCTGGATCGTCATCGATGACCAGGACAGACAACTTCGACGATGTTCTGAGTGTTGTTGCTGCTACCCCTGCGACCACTCGAACACTGTAGCCCGGAACGCGACAACCGGGGCAGCCCGAACTGCGCGCAAAAAAAACTGCGGAGGCGAGAACCTCCGCAGTCAGTCGGGGCGACAGGATTTGAACCTGCGACTCCTTGGTCCCGAACCAAGTGCGCTACCAGGCTGCGCTACGCCCCGGAAGGGAAGCGTTTGGTACCCCGCCGTACGTCTCGTGTCAATGCCGAGACATCGGGCCGGCCTTCGTCGTACTCGTGCTCGTACTCGTACTCGAGGGTCGGGCTCCTGTGCACGATCTGCCCGCCGCGTAAGCCAACCAGTCAAGACTGGTTCAGCAGAACGACATTCGAACAGGGCCGGGGTTCGAGTACGAGCACGAGTACGAGCACGCGTACGAGCACGAGTACGATTCCTGAAAGCCTTCAGGCGTTTGACGCTAACGCCGGATGATCGGCAGTGCGATATGCACCCCGACCTCTGCAAATGCACCTAATTGCTCGACGACACCGACCCGCGCGAACGGCGTGAGCCCGACAAAACCCCAGACGCCGACCGACGCGCCAAGCCGTGGGTGCGCGAGATCGGAAAGCTCGACGATTGGCCCGAGCGAAACCCCGACCATGCGGCCGAGCCGAGTTCCGGCGAGCGCATCGAGCGACAGCCGACCGCCGCCGCGGACGGTCCATCGGGTCGCGCTGAAGCTCGCGCCGATCGCGCCCAGTGGCTCGCGCTCGCGAACCCGGACCACCGTGAGATCCGCGCCGAACGTCGAATCCCACTGTGATTGGATCCGGCTCGCGGCACCCGTCGGCCCGAGCCACAGGTAGAGGCCGTCGAGGTTCCACATCGGGGGAAGCACGGCTTCGGGCAGCGTCGGGGTCCCCGTCCTGGCGGGGGCGTCCGGGGTCGTCGCCGTCGGGGCGAACACGGCGGGATCTGCGAAAGCTTCTTGCGGCGCGCTGAGGATTCCGCCGAGGAGGCACGCGACGATGGCCATCGGCCCCACCTGGGAGTGATTTCCCCGGCCAAACGTCCCCAGCCCAACATTGCGCGAGCGCATCCTGCTAGAATCAGCCCACAAAGCGCGAGGGTACGGGATGGGCGCGGTGTTTGCTTCTTGAGGCACCCCGGGCCATCCCATGACCTTCGCGGTTCTTCCCGTCGAGATGTCGAACTTCGCGGCCATCCAGCGTAACGCCCCGGTCGGGACGGGCGGAATGCTACCACCCGGCCTCGAGCAGGACTATGCGGTCCTGCGTCAGCTACCGATCTTCGCGGGAATTCCCGATGCGGACCTGATGGCCGCGCTGAGTGCCGGCGGTATCGCGCAACGCCGCGTCGAGCGCGACATGTTCGTGCTCGATCCGATCGGCCTCGCGAACGGCGCGCCTTCGCCCGTGATCTACATCGCTGAAGGGCAGGTCGCCGCGGCGGTGTTTCAGGACGCCGAGCTCGCAGAGCGTCGCGCGTATCAGCTCGCTCACGAGAACGCCTCGAAAGAAGAACGCGAAGAAGAGTCGCTGATCAAGCCGCCCCCGCTCGCGCGGATCGCGCTCAAGAACGTCGCGCTGTTCATGGAAGGCGATCTGTTCAACTCCGGCGCGCTCGCGGCGACCCGCGGCCAACCGATCGCGTTCTATACGACCGCACCCGCGATCCTCGTCTCGATCGATCACCGCTGGATCGCGGAGCTCGCGGTTCGTCACCCCGTGTTCGAAGCGCGGTTGCGGCGAGCGCTCTCGGTCTCGCGCGAGCGGCTCGCGTGGGTCGCGGGCGTCAAGCAAGAGCTCCTCGACTTCTTCGTCCGGCAAGGCATCAGCGTCTCGGGCGAGATGGTTCGCGTACGCCAGCTCGGCCTGTGCATCGACTGCAAGCTGTGCGAGGAGGCCTGCGAAGAGCGCTACGGCGCAAAGCGGCTGACACTCGGCGGCTATCAGCTCGGCATGCTCGACTTCATCTACACGTGCCGAACGTGTACCGATCAGCGGTGCATCGATCCGTGCGCGTACGACTCGATCAAGTTCGACGCGAACAAGAAAGAGGTCGTGATCAACGAGTCGACCTGCACCGGCTGCACCGCGTGCGCGCAGGCCTGCCCGTACGGCGCGATCGACATGGTCGAGGTCGAGCCCGATGCGCCGACGTTCAAGGAGGACTTCAAGCTCCGTCTCGACAAGAAGGGCGCGCTGACCTTCGGCACCGGCACGCCGCGGATCGCGCGCGCACGCCGGATCGCGAACAAGTGTGACCACTGCATCGCGTATGGCGATCAAGCGTGTGTCTCGGCGTGCCCGACCGGCTCGCTGATCGAGATGAACGCATATGATCTGTTCCGCGAGCGCTCGCCGGCGATGGCGCAGCTCGCGCGCACCGGCTTCGATGGTGATCTGACGAAGAAGGATCGCCGCGAAGTCCTGCCGATGGAGGCCTTCACCGAAGGCCCCGATATCCATTCGGGTGGCCTCGCGAAGGTGAAGCGCGGCCGGTATGCGCCGCTCCTGTTCTGGATGCTCGGCCTGCTCGTGTTCATCGGGGCGTTCGGCGAGATCCTGCTGCGGATCTACGCGCCGGCGATGTCCTATCAGTACAGCGTGCTGAAGGCGCTGCCCGAGTATGCCGACCTCCCCGAGGCCGCGGTGCTCGAGAACATCAAGTACCGCGCGGGTCCGGGCCTCAGCGTCTATCTCGGCCTGATCGGCACCGGCCTCATGTTGATCGCCGCGGTCTATCCGATCTTTCGCCGGATCAAGTTCTTCCGGTGGCTGTCATCGAACACGATGTGGTTCGACTTCCACCTGATGGCCGGCATCGTCGGTCCGATGTTCGTCGGGCTCCACTCGGCGTTAAAACTCGATACGTGGGTCTCGGCCGCGTTCTGGAGCATGGTGATCGTCGTGATCTCCGGCTTCCTCGGCCGGTATCTCTATACGCTCGTCCCGCAGCTCTCGAGCGGCGTCGAGCTCGAGGAGCTCGATCATCAGCGCACGTTCGAACGCTTGCGCCCGACGATGCCCGTCGCGATCGCGGAGCTCGACCGCGAGCTTGCCGAGCACCGCGCCGATGCGCAGCGAGTCGCGCAGTCGCCGAGCGTCCTGTTCTCGATGATCTGGCTGCTCCGCCAGGACATCGCGCGGATCCCGTTCATCATCCCGTGGCTCAGCGTGTTCCTCGATGACGTCCCGGGCTACGCGCGACGACGCCGGCTCAAGCATCTCGGCGTCGATCGCAAGACGCGGAAGGATCTGTCACGGCGCGCCGCGCGGATGATCGCGATCAGTCGCCGCCAGGTCGTCGCGCCTAAAGCGCAGGTGCTGCTCCATTCGTGGAAGAAAGTTCACGTGCCGTTCACGGTGCTGCTCACCGGATTTGCGGTCGTGCACATCTGGGAAGCGTGGTCGCGTGCCTGGTAAGGTATTCGGCATGCGCGCTGTCGTTGTGGCTGCGCTCGCGATCCTCGGCGGGTTCGCGGGCCGCGCGTTCGCGGAGGATTTCTTCTCGAGCTCGCCGGGCCCGCTGTCGTCGAGCCACGCGGCGCTCGATACGCAGAACAACTGCAACGACTGTCACATCAACGGCAGCAAGGACCTCGACAACAACAAGTGCCTCGCGTGCCACGACCACCAGGATCTCGGTGCGCGGATCGCCGCCGGTAAAGGCTTCCACACCTCGGCCAAGGTCAAAGGCAAGCAGTGCAGCACGTGCCACCTCGAGCACAAGGGCCGCCCCTACGACATCATGGGCTGGAAGACGGTCGGCGGCGAGAAGGGCTTCGACCACGATCTGACCGGCTGGAAGCTCAACGGCAAGCACGCCTCGACCGACTGCGCCGACTGCCACAAGCTGAAGGACAAGCAGGGCCTCAAGACGTACATGGGTACGGACCGCCTGTGCGGCACTTGTCATAACAAGGACCAGCCGCACAAGTTCGAGCGCAAGGACATGCTCGCGTGCGAGCGCTGTCACGGTGAGAGCGTGTGGAAGCCGGCGAAGCCCGCGCGCGATCAGAAGTTCAACCACGACGATCGCAAGGACGCGCTGATGCCGCTATTCGGCAGCCACAAGGACGTCGCGTGCAGCAAGTGTCACCCGAAGAGCGTGTTCAACCTGCCGTTCCAGAAGCCCGATAGCTGCGGCAATGCAGGCTGCCATCAGAGCCCGCACGACGGCCATCTGTTCGGCACGCGCGACTGCGAGTGGTGCCACTCACCGACGTTCAAGACGCTCAAGCAGCAGAACTTCGATCACACGGAGAAGACGCGCTTCGATCTCGGCCCGGCGCACTCGAAGATCAAGTGTTACGACTGCCATACGAAGGCCCTCGGCACGAGCAAGCCAAACGGTGCATGCGAGGTCTGCCACGCCAAGGACTCGCATCACCAGAACCGGTTCAAGGAGTTCGGCGATCCGCCGCGCTGCGCGACCTGTCACCCATCGGGCGGCCCAAAGTTTATCCCGAACACGTTCAACCACACGCGCAACACGAAGTTCGCGCTGACCGGCAAGCACGCCGACGCGAAGTGCCGGACCTGCCACCGCGGCAGCGGGCCGGCGGACTTCGAGGTGCTGACGAACCTCGTCGACGTCAAGACCGGCACCGTCGTCGGCGGCCACAAGGTCGACTGCATGGGCTGCCACGAGCACAAGAAGGTCCACGACAACAAATACACGAGCAGCCAGTGCACCGGCTCCGGTGGCCAAGGTGGCTGTCACGTCGACGCCGGCAAGATCGAAGTGAAGTACGCCGATATGAAGAAGCTGTTCCACGGTCCGGGCTCGAAGTTCCCGCTCGTCAAAGCCCACGCGAGCGTCCCGTGCGCTGACTGCCACGTCGGTCGCGACAAGGCGGGCAAGGCGACCTTCACGCATATCGATACCGGTTGCACCGCCGCGAAGCAGTGCCACCAGGATTCGCTGCACAAAGGCACGCTCGGCGAGGACTGCAACCTGTGCCACAGCGCCGGCACGTGGGACGCGCTCAAGTTCGATCACCAGCAGCCGTTCCCAGCGGACGCCAAGGGTGAGGTCAAGGAATTCCCACTCAAGGGCGAGCACCTCAAGAACAAGTGCGAGGATTGCCACACGCAGAAGCGCGACTTCGCGAACACGCCGTCGACGTGCTCGGCGCAGGGGTGTCATGCCGATGACGACGCGCACAAGGGCCGGCTCGGCGACAAGTGCGAGAAGTGCCACGTCGAGACCGGCGACAACACGTTCAACCACAACACGATGTCGGCGTTCCGCCTCGACGGCAAACACCTCGACGTCCGCTGCGCCGACTGCCATCCGTCGATCACGTTCAAGCCGCGCCCGACGAACTGCTTCGGCTGTCACCCCGAGCCGAAAGTCCACAAGGGCCAATACGGCACCGCCTGCGAGCAGTGCCACACGACGAAGACGTTCGAGGACGTCAAGCCGCTGCACGACGTCGGCGACTTCTCGCTGCGCGGCAACCACGACAACCTCGCGTGCGAGCGCTGCCACAAGGACAACCGGCCGCTCGCCGGCTCCGGCAACCTGTGCATCAACTGTCACCGCAACGACGACATCCACAACAACTCGCTGTCACCGCGCTGCGGCGAGTGCCACACGCAGTGGTCGTTCGCGCCGGCGCGCTTCGATCACAGCCGCGTCGGCTGCAACCTGACGGGTATCCACCGCGCGATCGCGTGCTTCGACTGCCACAAGAGCGGCAACTTCGTCGGTCTGTCGGCGACCTGTATCAGTTGCCACCGTGACGAAGCGGCGCGCAAGGACGCGGCCCATCAGAGCTATCCCACGTGCGCGAACTGTCACAATCCGAACTACTGGGGTAACGGCACATCACCCTTCAATCGAGAGTCGGTGTGCCGGTGAAGCGGCTCGCGCTCGCGATCGCGCTGGTCTTGCTCGCCCGGCCGGCGTTCGCCAAAGGCGCCAAGGCGGATCAGGACGAGGAGGCCGACTCCAGCGACGCGGATGACGAAGAATCCGACGATACGCCGAAGCCGAAGGCCAAAGGCAAGGCGAAGGCGAAGCCGAGCAGCGACGAGGATGACAGCGAGCCCAAGAAGACGAAGGCAAAGGCGAGCAGCGACGACGAGAGTGACGGCGAGACCAAGAAGGCCGCTTCTGACGACGAGCCGAAGAAACAGGATCTCACCGGCCACGATCTCGGCACCAACAAGAAGGCGAACGAGTTCGAGAAGGACCGGTTCTTCGTCGACAAGGTCGATACCGAAAAGACAGAGGACGCGACGCTCATCCAGGGCAGTCTGACGGCGAGCTCGTTCCTCTATACCGAGAGTGGCGGCGCGTACGGTATCGCGAACACCGGCGAGAACATCGGTCCGTCGCGGATGTTCGGTGATCTCCGACTGCAGACCGATTTCCGCCACATCAAGGCGAGTCGCTGGGAGGCGCGCGTCGACGGCCGCGTGCGGCTCGTCAACAGCCCGAACAACGCGCTGAATACGCAGGTCAACCACGTTCAAGCAGGCCTGACCGGTCAGAACGAATACGACATTCGCGAGCTGTGGCTGGTCCGCAACGGCGTCCGCAGCGACGTGTTCCTCGGTCGCCAGTACATCCCCGATCTCGGCGGGCTCAAGATCGACGGCCTCCGTGTCGACTACGCATCGTCGGCCAAGTTCACGTTGCTCGGCTTCGGCGGGCTCTATCCGCTGCGCGGCTCGCGATCGCTGACGAACGATTACGACACGAAGGTCAAGACGGTCGCCGGTGGGTTCGGCGCCGCGTACCGCACGATCAACGCGTATGGCTCGATCGGTGGCGTCGCGCTGATCCCGCTCAATCAAGAGCTCGCACGCGTGTACGGAACGTCGAGCGGTTATCTGCGCAGCGGGCCGAAGCTCGACATCTATCACTTCGCACTGATCGACTTCGTCGGCTCGCAGGGGTTCCAGATCACGAACCTCTCGGGTGGCATCAACTACAAGCCGAGCCCGCGGCTGCGCCTGACCGCGAACTTCAACCGCGTCGACACCGAATCGCTGCAGGTGCAAGCGAACACGTTCCTCAACAGTCCCGATACGAACGGCCCCGGCGGGACGGTGATCCAGAACGAGGCGTACCTGATCCGTCTCGCGACGAATGAAGCGCGCGCGGGCGTCTCGGCGGGCCTCGGTCCGGTCCAACGCTTCGAGCTCTCGACGGCCGTCACGTTCCGTTACCGGCCGGCGTTCACGCTGACGTCACCACCGGTGATGGGCGCGCCTCCGACGACGGTCGTCAGCTTGAATTCCGCACAGAGTGTCGAGCTCTGGGTCGGGCTCACCGATCGCCACTCGATCAAAGACTCGCGGATCGGCCTCGATTTTACGCAGACCTCCGGACTCGGCACCGTCGCGTTTCAGCGCACGAACTCGTTCGGCCTGCGCGGCTACGTCGCCCATGACATCAAGGACGGGCGGGGCGAGGTCGAGGTGGAAGTCGCTTACGTGAAGCTCTCGGACAGCACCGCCGGCATGGCGTGCGTGGGCGGGGACGTCGCGAACTGCTTCGGTGCCTCGAGCGGCACGATCCTCTCCCTCGGTGGGCAGTTCTACTACCGGATCAACAGCAACTGGTTCGGGCTCGGTTCGCTCTACATCTCGCAGATCGCGAACAACAGCACGAACGGCATGACGGTCGTCACGGATCCCGCGGTCCTCGGGATCACGGGCTTCGGCCGCCTCGCATATCGGTTCTGACAGCGCAGCGCAGCGCCGCGCGGCTGCTGTTCGTGGTCGCCTGCTTCGACTCGGCGCCGCCGCGGACGACACGTGCAGATCGCAGCCGATCCGCGCATCGCGACGCGCTGGCGAAGTACAGTCGCCCGGATGACTGCCGGTACCGTCTCGATCGAACGTCGTGGTCACGTCCTCGTCGTGGGTCTGAATCGTCCTGCAAAGCGCAACGCTTTCGACCTGCCGCTGTGGGACGCACTGTGCCTGGCGTGGGGCGAGCTCGACCGCGACGAGACGCTGCGTGCGGGCGTGCTTCACGCGCACGGCGATCACTTCACGGGCGGTCTCGATCTGCCTCAGTGGGCGCCGATCTTCTCGTCTGGCGCGTGGAAGATTCCCGCGGGCGGCATCGATCCGCTCGGCCTCACCGGCCCGCGCGTTCGCAAGCCCGTCGTCGCCGCGGCGCAGGGCACGTGCCTCACGATCGGTATCGAGCTGCTCCTCGCGATGGATATCCGGATCGCCGCGTCGACCACCCGCTTCGGTCAGATCGAGATCAAACGCGGCATCTACCCGGTCGGCGGTGCGACGCTCCGCTTCCCGCGCGAGGTCGGCTGGGGCAACGCGATGCGCTGGCTCCTCACCGGCGACGAATTCACCGCCGATGAAGCGCTGCGCATCGGGCTCGTGCAGGAAGTCGTTGCGCCCGGCATGCAGCTCACGCGCGCGCTCGAGCTCGCCGAGACGATCGCCGCCCAAGCGCCGCTCGGCGTCTACGCGACGCTCGCATCCTCGCGCGCGGCGATCCCAGCAGCAGAGCACGCGGCCGCGGTGCGCCTGATGCCCGATCTGATTCCGATCATGAAGTCACAGGACGTGCAGGAAGGCCTGCGCGCGTTCATGGAGCGCAGGCCCGGCAAGTTCGAAGGTCGCTGAGGTCAGTACCCTTCGAACTCGTAGTGCCCGGGCGACTCCGATGCTTTCGTCGGCAGCGGAACGTCGGCCCACAGCATCGTAAGATCGAGCTCGATCGCGTCGAACGGCTCGATGCGAGCACGATCGGTATCCTTGTAGACCGCGAGCGCGAGCCACTTACCCTCGTGAAGCCGGAACGCTTCGAGCGTGCGAAGCCGTGGATGCACGAGCCACGCGTAGCTCACGCCCACGGACGCATACAGCGGCATCTTCTCGGCGCGGTCGGTCTTTTCGGTCGACTTCGACAGCACTTCGCAGACCCAGTCTGGTGGCACGGTGATGAATGCGGCATCGGGAACGAGCGGCAAGCGCTCGCGCCGCCATCCCGCAAGATCCGGGACGATGATCTCCTCGCCGAAGTGAAGCTCGGGTTCGAACAGGATCAGCCATCCGCCCGGACCGCCACGACCCCGCTTGAACGGTGGGCCGAGCTCGTCGTTGAGGGCAGAGACGACTGCGGTCGGCGGACCCCCGGGCCGGTTCGACAGCCGCAGCTCGCCACCGATGATCTCCGCCACCATGTGCTCCGGCGAGTCGATCACGTCTTGATACGTGGCGCGGCGCGTCTTGGCGGGATCCGACATCACGATCGAAGCATCTTCAGGCTGCGGATGGGCGAGGGCGTGCGCAGCGCGGCCGAGAGGCGATCGCGATCGAGCTTCTTGGGATCGCGCCGTGGCAACGCAAGAGAACGCACCGAACAAG
>JAQBQF010000097.1 GCA_028287115.1 Myxococcales bacterium | reverse complement strand
CACGGCGCGCGCGGATCCGATCGTAACGAGGACGCCGATGAGCTCGTCACTAGACTTGCAGCCACCCGGTCGCCTGGCTGGCTCTCACAGGACGGTGTCAAGGCGCGCCGGATTGCGGGGCACGTTCTTATCGACGGAGCACCCGCCAACGGCGCGGTCGTCCGACTCACGAGCGAGTTGTCGCTTGCGGGTCTCGTCGCGCCTCGTGAACAGCAGACGACTTCCGATGGCCACTTCGATTTCGGTGTTCAGGTGGCAACGCTGTACGCGATCGGAGCCGTTGTTCCAGGACGAGTCGCGACGGTAAAACGGGTCGACCTTCGCGATCCGCAATCTCGTTCTGAAGACGTCGTGCTCGGGCTTGATCCTTGCGCGGTCGGGTTCTTTGGAAAGGTAATCGACGCAGCGGGAACTCCAATCGTTCATGCGGAATTGCTCGCACAGGATGTGATCGGCGCGGAAACCGACCGATCTGGCTCGTTCGATCTGTGTCTCCGCGCACAAGGGATGCCTGAAGACCTCCGGTTGGTCATTCGCGCAAATGGTTATGGTGCCGTCGAATTGGTTGCGACTCTTTCGGGACGCGTACATCACGACTTCGTGCTCAGTCCGGAAGGTGTCGTATCCGGACGCGCCATCACGGCGCAGGGGCTGCCGGTCGCAAACGCTGAGATCCGGTTCGACTGGGACGAAGCAACGCCACGACCCGGAAGTGAGCAACCTGCTCCGGTGCGCGCTGTTACCGGTTCTGACGGTCGCTTCCGTGCAGCAGGTGTGGCGGCAGGTCGGCGGCGTGTACTTGCGTTCGGGCGCGAGCTCTCCGCAAGTCCGTTCACCGTGGTGGTCGGAGCTGGCGAGTCAAAGGACCTGGAGGTGACGATGACTGCGCGCGCCGTCGTTCGTGGACGTGTCGTCGTTGACGGAAAGCCAGTCGCGGGGGTCACCGTTACCGACCGCGGCGAGAAGCCGACGTATCAAGCGCGCGACGCGACGACCGTCCCGGCTACCGAGGCGGTGAGTCAAGCCGACGGAACGTTCGTGTTGGACGGCGTCGCTACCGGCGACGTGAGCTTCACGACCACGCCGTACCGGTTGCGCGCGCCGAAGTCGGTGCACGTCGCGCCCGGAGAGCAGAACGTGACGCTCGAAGTCGAAGCCCTTGGAGAGATCGCGGGTACGGTGCGTCGCCACGGAAAGCCGGTGCCGCACACGCGCGTGAAAGCGACCGCTCCGCAAGGATGGGTCCAAACGTCGACGACGGAGACCGACGAGTCGGGACGCTTCGTCTTGCGTGGTCTTGATCCCGGCGACTACGTGCTCTTCGCCGACAATGCCACCGTCGGCGCCTTCGTTCCGGAGGGCGCTAGAGTTCGGCTTGGACTCGGGGAGCGTCGCGAAGCCGACATCGACCTTATCTACGGCGCGCGCATTACCGGCAGCGTGTACGACGCGAAGAGCGCGCCAGTACCTGGGGTTCTCGTGAGATTCATGCACGCCGACACGGATGACCAGGGCCGATGCATCACTGATCTAGCCGGCCGCTTCGACTGCGGCAGCATGACAGGCGGCGCGAAATACCGCGTGGAGGTTTCGGCTGGGGAGGCGAGCCCTCTCCCGTTTTCATTTGTAGGTCCGCCTCCAGCCCCAGTCTTACTCGCCGATGGCGATGCCCAAGTAGACGGCGTTCGGCTCGTCGTGGAAGTTCAGAAGCTGGCGATTGCGGGCGTGGTAGTTGATTCTTCAGAGGCGCCGATCGCGGATGCGCGAGTCCTTGCAGTCGCCGGCTTCAACGAGTGGTCACCCGCTCCGACGACGATCACGACCACCACGGGGCGCTTCGAGATCGGAGATCTTTCGGCTGGTGCGTATTCGTTGCAGGTGATCGGTCCGGACAGTTCCAAGGCGCTCACGGGATCTATTCAGGCTGGGCGCAAAGACGTACGCGTCGTGCTCGACCCACCATCGTGCAATAGCAACATTGACCCAAAGGTGGGCAGCGTCCTTCACTCAGAGCCGACAACGATCGCAAGTCGATCGCAAGCGCGCGTTGTCTGGGACGATCGCATCGAGCTCATCGGGTGGGACATCCCTCAACGCGTTCGGCTCGGCGACGAGCTCGACATCACGCTGTTCTACCGAGTGCTTCATCCGATCGGGCGATCATGGAAGATGTTCATCCACGTCGACGGCCCGACGATGCGCGTCAACGCGGATCACGATCCGATCGGCGGACGTTGTCCCACGTCGACATGGCAACAAGGAGATGTCCTCGTCGATCACTTCACGATCCGGATCGACCCCTCAAACGGGGCAGGGAAGTATGAGGTCTGGACGGGATTCTTTACGGGCTGGGCGCCGACGTGGAAGAACATGCCGGTTACGCAGGCACCAGCCGAGATGCGCGACAGCCACGAACGCATAAGGGTCACGGCCATTGCCGCCGAATAAATCGTGGTGATTCGTCGGTTGCCGCGCGCTTTCGCATAGAGCGCACTCGGCGACTTCTCTCTCCGATCGGGCTGGCCACCCGCGACGCGGAGTCGGCCGGCCCATCGGGCAACTCCTATGTACGGTCACGCGGGCCACGCGCCACGCGTAGTCAGCCGGCCCGCCTGGCGCCTCGCATCACCGGACCACTGGGCGGCCGACGAGGTCGCTCGAGGGTCCCGGGACCTCCGTCGCGCCGATCAGGCCGTGCCGGATCCAACCGGTCTTGAGTAACCACGTCTGCGGGGTCACCGTGTGCAAACGATCATACGTCTTGCGCACCGGAAACAAGAACGCGGAGTCTTCGAGCTCCTTCCAGCCACCGAAGTTGACGGCACTCGAAAACGGATCGACGAGCCAGGTGCTCGCGAAGCTCGCCTGATGCTCTCTGTGGCGCCGCCAATTGTTGAGCACGTAGGCGATCGCGTTTCGGCATTGCTTTGGCGAAGTGAGCACGTTCGCGTGATACCGGTCCTCGAACACGACGCCACGCCGCGATTTCCCAGAGCTCATCACGATCTTCGAATTGATGTGCCGGGCGGCCGAGATCAAGAAGCCCTGCATGCCACGCGACAGCGCGCGCTTGGTCTCGGCCTCGACGATCATGTGTAGATGCGTGCGCTGGATGCTGAAGTGCACGATGCGGAAGTCGGTGCGATCGGCGGCCGTGACGAGCGCGTCGCCAATGGCTTGGTACATCTGCCGAGATCGCAGATTGCCGACTGCTTTCGCCACGCGGAGCGTGATGAGGATCGGATCTCGCCCGGTCAGGTCCAAGCGCTCCTTGTGGCGCTCGCTCGACCTCGGGCCTTTGGGTGGCCGACCGGCTCCTTTGCGCGCGCCCCCGCGTCGCTGCCCATTCTTGTCGCGGTACGGGAGGCTCTGTTGCACCTGAACCTTCCGCGCTCGCTTGTTCTTCACACCTGCCACGACCGACACCTACCAGAGGTCTTCCGCGAGATCAATTGATTTCGCCGATATCGATTTCGATGCTACAGCGACGGGCCACCGCCATCCGCGGGTCGATGGGTAACGGCGCGCGATGCGTTCGAGATCGGGGCTCGAGTGTCTCTTCGGCTGCGCGACGATCCAGGTCGCGGGCGCCATCGGCGGTATCGAATGCCGATATGCACGCTCGAATCCGATGGCGCGCGTTCTAGCATCTAGGGACGGCGACCTCCTTCGCAGAACGCGAGGCACGCTATGGTTTTATGACCGGCCCATTCGTCATCGAGCTCGCCGCGCCCGGGCAGCTCATAAAACGCACATGCGCTCGCCCACGCTCGCGCTCTTCCTTCCGGATCAAAATACTTTTTTTTAATTCCGGGAGGAGCGTGGGCGCGCGGGTTAGGGCCTGTGGGGCTTGTGCTCCAGCCAAGGCTGCACCGGACTACGGGCGGCGGCTGGGGCATCAAATCCACAGGCCAGCCGCGCGTTCAGCGACGATGCACGCGCCCCGCACGGTCGAAGACTCACGCGAGGCGCGAGCGGAGCTGAGCTCCGTCCTGCCTTGCGGTCTAGTACTTTCATCGGACGCCGAGAGTGGGCGCGGCCGCAATATTTGATTTCGCCGATATGTTCGCGAGTAAACTTGGACGTGAAAGAGACCCCTCATGAGATTAAATCTCGTTCGCGCCTCAGCGGCCACAGGCCGTCCGGCAAAGGTGTAGCGAGAAGTCGGTACCGAGTGTTGCGTGGACCGCGGCGACGCTGGCTGCGAAGCCAGGGAGTGCGCAGCCGTGTAATCGAGCCACGCGCGCTCGCCCACGCTCGAGCTCTCCGTTCCGGATCCAAATCTTTTTTTTGATTCGGGGAGGAGCGTGGGCGCGCGGGCTAGGGCCTGTGGGGCTTGTGCTCCAGCCAAGGCTGGAACGGACTTGTCGCGGCGGCTGGACACAAATCCACAGGCCCGCGCGCGTTCTGCGACGATGTTCGTGTCCCGCATTGGGCGAAGGGCGTTCGCTGTGGCTCAGTCGATGTTCTGCACGATGCGATCTAGCCGAAGACCATCGATCTGATCGGGGTCGGCGACCCGCCCGCTTGGGACCACGCATCACCGAAGCTCGATGTCGCGCAGTGCGCGAGGCTCACGTCCGCTGCAGCAGAAGCGAGCCGAGCGAGTAGCCCGCGCCGAACGAGCACATGACGCCGAAATCGCCGCGCGCGAGATCTTCACTGTGGAGCGAGAATGCGAGCAGCGAGCCGGCTGATGCCGTGTTGCCGTACTCGTCGAGGATCACCGGCGCTTCTTCGCGGCTCGCAGGGCGCCCGAGGACGCGCTCGGCGATCGAGTTGTTCATGTTGACGTTCGCCTGGTGGAGCCAGTAGCGAGCGACACTCTGCGGCGGCAGCTCGTGCGCGGCGATGTGTTCGAGGATGAATTTCGCCGCGAGCGGCACGACGTCCTTGTAGACGCGGCGACCGTGCTGGTGGAACAGCTTGTCGGTGTTGTTCTGGGTCTCGGGATCGCAACGATCGAGGTAGCCGTAGTTGTTTCGGATGTTGTTCGACCACTTCGACATCATGCGTGTCGACAGGATCTCCCACGAGCCGGGCTTGGCGCGGTCGGTCGGCTCGACGACGAGCGCGACCGATGCGTCGCCAAAGATGAAGTGGCTGTCTCGCTCGCGCCAGTTCATGTGGCCGGTCGTCAGCTCGGGCACGACGACGAGCGCGCACTTTGCCGCGCCGGTCTGGATCGCCTGCGACGCCATGATCGTTGCGCCGGTTGCCGCGGAACAACCGAGCGACATGTCGTAGCCGTAGCCGCGGGCGCCGAGGGCTTCTTGCACCTCGATCGCGATCGCCGGATACATCCGCTGCAAGTTCGAGCATCCGAGTACGACGAGGTCGACATCTTCGCCGGTACGACCGGCACGCTCGAGCGCGCGCTTCGCCGCGTTGACGGCGTACTCGGCTTGAACGCTGATCTCTTCCTCTGGACGGTCGGGGATGTTGGGGCACATCCGCTCGGGATCGAGCAGGCCCGTCTTGTCGTGGACGTAGCGCGTGATGATCCCAGACGCCTTGATGATGAACTCGGGCGTGCTGTCCTTGATCGGCTGACGTGTGCCAGCTGCGATCTCGGCGGCGTACTTTGCATTCTCGCGCCGGGCGAACTCGTTGAATGCGACGCACAGCTCCTCGTTTTCGAGAACTGGCTCGGGATGCCAGACGCCGTGACCTGTGATCGAAGTGCCTGTCGTCGTCCGCGGGGACATGCGGCGGAGTTGGTCACATCATCGCGGGTCTGTCCACTTGGGTCGTGCAGACGTACGCAGGTCTCCGCGTAAGCTATGGACCTTTTAGGACTTCGATCTCGACCTCAGCGAGCGCCGTTCGGAGAAAGGCGGACTGGGGGTCGGTCGCGATCGCCATCTTGAGCTGCAGCAGGGCGCCTTTGAGGTCGCCGCGGCGGAGTGCGAGCTCGGCCTTGCGATAGTACGTGAGTGCTTTCGGCGTCATCTGCGACGACGCGCCACCCAGCGGTGCGGGTCCCGACGGTGTGACCGGGACGGGAGCGGCGGCCGGCCGGCCGGAACCAGCCGCGGCGCGAATGTCTTCGGGCTTGAGCGGACGCATGCGCAAGGTTTGCATCGCCTGGCCTCGGAACGCTTGGTACGCACCCGCTGCCACGCTGTAGGCGCGGGTCACGGTATCGAGATCGTCGGCCGTCAGCGCATTGCGATGAAGATCCGGATGCGCCAGCCGCGCAATCTTGTGAAACGCGCCTTGGGCATCTTCGGACGACGAGCTCGCCGCGATCTCGAGGAGCTCGTGTGCTGGCGCGCTCTTCTTCGCGAGCACGCGCTGCGCCCACAGCAAGACCTCCGAGCGGGTGCTCACGTAGCCTCGACGGGGGCGCCGATAACCTGAAGCTGCGCTTCTTGCCGCGCTCCCGATTCGGCGTCCGTCGCGCTGACGTGAAGGATGCCGTCGGCGTCGACTCGGAACGAGACTTCGATCTTGAGGTCTCCGCGCGGCTTCGCGGCCAGGCTCTCGAGGATCAACGTGCCGAGGGGCTCGTTCTCGGAATAGCGACGCGACTCGCCTCGGCAGCAATCGATCTCGACGCGCGTTTGATTGTCTCGCGCCGTCGTGAACACCCGCGTCCGCTCGATCGGGATCGGTGCGTTCTTGTCGAGCAGTCGCTCGGCAAAGCCGCCTGCAGTCTGGATCGCGAGCGTCGCCGGATTGACGTCGAGGAGGACCGGACGGCCGATGGGGCCCGTTGGCATCGCTGCGCCGCCGTAGAGCAGCGGGGAATGCGCCGGCGTGGGAACCGCGTCGCGCGACGCCATGCCGCCGTCGACGATCGAGCCGCTGAGGCTGCCCGCCTGGATCGCCGCACCTTGCGCGACGACTTCATCGGGGTTGATCTTGTAGTTGGGCTCGCGGCCGAAGACTTCTGCGAGGCGCTGCCGCACGATCGGGATGCGCGTCGAGCCGCCGACGCAGAGCACGTCGCTGATCGCGCTCGGCGGGAGCTGCGCCTGTGCGAGCACCTGCTTGGTCACTTCGATCGTGCGGGTGACGTAGCCGTTCACGAGCTCTTCGAACTGTTGGCGGCTGATCGAGAACGGAAGCGCGCCGACCTCGCCGTTTGGCAGATCGATGCCGTCGATCTCGCCTTCTGCCGCGTCGTTCTCGGAGAGATGACACTTGATCGCTTCGGCGCCCATCATGAGCTTCATCATGAGGACGGGGTGCTCGCGCGGATCGAACCGCAGCACGCGGTTACACTCGGCCGCGAGGGACTCCGCGAGCGCGCGGTCGAGGTCGTCACCGCCGAGGAAGAAATCGCCGTCGGACGCGAGCACTTCGAACACGTCGCCGGACAGCCGCAGGATGCTCGCGTCGAACGTCCCGCCACCGAAATCGAACACGCAGATCAGCTGGTCTCGCTCGCGCCCGAAGCCGTAGGCGACCGCGGCCGCCGTGGGCTCGTTGATGAGACGCATGACTTGCAGACCGGCGAGCCGGCCGGCTTCTTTCGTCGCCTGCCGTTGCGCGTCGGTGAAGTTTGCGGGGACCGTGATCACCGCATCGTTGACGGACTGTCCAAGTTGACGCTCGGCGCAGCGCTTGAGGTAGAGCAGGATGTGCGACGAGATCTCCGGCATCGTCATGCGGCGGTCGCGCACGACGACGATCGGCTGCTGATTCGTACCCTCGACGACCTTGTACCGGACCCCCGTCAGCGCGAGCTGGACGAGCGGCGCGCGAATGTTCTGGCCGATGAACCGCTTGGCCGAGTGGATGACGTGCTCGGGCTCGCTCAGGCGATAGCGCTTGGCGTCGCCGCTGACGACGACGCCGCCGCTCGAAGGAAATGCGACGACCGAGGGATGCACCCGCTCGGAACGCTGGCCGAGGATGAACTCGACGCCGGTCGGCGTCGCGACCCCCGCGCAAGAGTTCGTCGTTCCCAGATCGATGCCGAGTGCGACCGCCACCAGTACCGAACGTATCGCAGATGGCGGGCCAGAGCTAATTAGCCTTACGTCGGATTATGACCCGTCAGCTGCTTCGCGATGATCCGGCGCTGGATCTGTCCGGTGCCCTCGAAGATGTCGTAGATCTTTGCGTCTCGATACCACTTCTCGACCGGGTGCCCCGGCTCGAGCGCTTCTTCGCCAAGCAGCACCATCGCGCGAGTGGTCACGTACTGTGCCGTGCGAGCGCCATGGGCTTTCGCCATCGAGGCTTCCATCACGTTCTCGAGATGGTGGTCTGCCATCCAGGCGGCTCGGTGCGCGAGCATGCGAGCGGCGGTGATCTCCATCTGCATGTCGGCCAGCTCGAACATGATGTGCTGATGGCTCGCCATCGGCGTGCCGTGCAGCGACGTTGACTTGACGCGGTCGAGCAAGAACTCGAACGCCGCGCGCGCGATGCCGACGGACTGCGAGCCGACGACCGGACGCGTCGAGTCGAGCATCTTCTTGGTGTCTGCGAGCCCTCCGGAGCGGCCGACGCCGAGCATCATGTCCTTGTGGACGCGGACGTCCTCGAAGTGGACCTGCGCGGTCTCCGAGGCGCGGATCCCGAGCTTGGTCTCCTTCTTTCCGGGAACGAGCCCGGGTGTGCCGCGCGCGACGATGAAGCCGCGGACGCCCGCGCGGCCCGCACTTGGCTCGGTCTGCGCCCAGACGACAAAGACGGAGGCCGACTGGCCGTTCGTGATCCACTGCTTGCTGCCGCGAATGACCCAGTGATCGCCGTCGGCGACCGCGGTCGTCTTGAGGCCGGAGATATCGGAGCCGGTGCCGGGCTCGCTGAGTGCCATCGCCGCGACTTTCACGTGGCCTTTGTCATCGACGCCGGAGAGGAGCTTGCGAAACTCCTGCTTCTGGTCGTCGGTGCCCATCGCATGAACCGGCGAGCACGCGAGCCCCGAGCCTCCGAGTGCGAGCGAGATGCCGGCGCAACCCCAGGCGAGCTCTTCGCTCGCTGCGACCGCGAGGCGCGCCTGCGACTTCGGCTTCTTCGGATCCGGGTCCTCTTCGACGCCGGTCAACTTCTTTCGGCCATCGAGGACCGAGGTCTGCGTCATGCCGAACGCCATCGCGCTCTTCATGAGATCCCACGGCATCGCCTCGTCGCGATCGTGCTTCATCGCGATCGGCCTTATCGATTGCTTCGCGAACGCGCCGAGCATCTGCCGGACGCCGGTGAACAGAGGGCTGTCGTGGAAGAGGTCCATGATCAGGATGCTTTCTGTGAGAGAACCCGCCCGAGTCGCTCGTCGCCGAGCAGCGCTTCGAACGCGCGTGCATCGCGCATGAGCTTCTCGACGGGATAGTCGTTGACGAAGCCGTAGCCGCCGAAGATCTGCACCGCGTCGATCGTGGCTCGCGAGACAACATCCCCTGCGAGTACGCGCGCACGGCTTGCGCGATCGTTCGCGGAGGCCATGCCGCGATCGATCTGCCACGCGGCGTGGAGCACCACGAGATGCGCGGCCGCGATGTTCGTCTGCGCGTCATCGCGCAAGCGGATCAGCGCTTCGAAGTTGCCGATCGGCTGCCCGAACTGAACGCGCTCCTTGCCGTAGGCCTCGGCGAAATCTATCGCCGCGGTCGCGACGCCGGCCGCGCGCGCGGCCAGGCTCACGCGAGCCCACGCGAGGACCTCGGCGACCGCGGCGGCGCTTCGCGAGACGACGAATTCTGCAGGCACGCGATGCGACTCGAGCTCGATCGTCGCCCACTTCGCGGCACGCCAACCGGAGGGCACCATCGCTTCGCGGCGTAGACCGTCGGTCGGCACGAGCAACAGCAGATCCTTCGTACCGACCAGCACATGAGTTGCCGCTGCGAGCACGGGACCCGGTCCGAGCTTGCCGGTGACGCGGACGCTGTCGCCTTCGGTCGCGACCGTGAGGTTGCCGCGGCTGTCGTAGACGAAGGACGCGAGCGCCCCCTGCGCGAGTGCACCGAACAGCGCTTGCTGCGCCGCGGGCGTTCCCCACTTGGCGACGGCGAGCGCGGGCTCGACGTTCGCTTCGAGCAACGCCGCCATCGCCGCGCATCCGCGACCGAGCTCGAACCCGCGCAGCGCTCGCGTGAGGTGCGAGTAGGCGCCTTCGAGCAGACCGCCGGCACTCGCCGGAACAGCGTCTGTAAAGAAGCCCATCTCGGTGGCCGCGTTGGTCAAGCGCTCCGGAACCGTGCCCGCGCGATCTGCATCGGCTGCCCAGCTACGCAGCTCGCGGTCGGCGAATCTGCGTACCGTGTCGACGATCAGTTGCTGGTCATCATCGAGCGCGAAGTCCATGCGCCGAGTCGTAGCAGAAAAACAGTCAGCTCCGACTGTTAAATTGAAACAACATCCGGACCGGGAGGACGACTCGAAAAAAAAGCCCGGACACTCCGCGTGATCGACGCTCGAAATCGGACAGACTCGTGATCGCGATCCGATCCGACTTTAGAATTTAGTGGCGGAAGGCAGATTTGAACTGCCGGCCAAGGGCTTATGAGACCCCTGCTCTACCCCTGAGCTACCCCGCCAATGCGGCCGAGAAACTAATTGGATCGTTCTCTCCTGGCAAGACCTCTGAGTGGTGAACTGTGCAAGGTCCCAACGAAATCAGCATGATGGGTGGCGTCATACCCACTTCCAAGGTATCGTGCCGACCAACTCGGGGATCGTCTAATGGTAGGACAGCAGCCTTTGGAGCTGCGTATCAAGGTTCGAATCCTTGTCCCCGAACGAGGCCGCGGTACGCGGTGGGAACGACTCCATGAAACTCGATAAAGGCTGCGCCCTGTTCTTCGGCACCAAGATCGATAGCAAGCTCCGTGAGGGTCTCGCGCTGTCGAAGCCAGGCGACAAGAAGTACTTCGACGGTTCGTCGGAGGAGTTCCTTCGAGTCTTGGAAATCGGCGACGAGAAAGACAAAGAGCGCTGGATCGGCAAGGTGATCAAGCCGGGACCGGCGGTCACCGAAGTCGATGACATCCAGCGCAACATCATCTCGATCTTGCGCCGCGTTGCACCGAACGCGCGGATCCCAGCGTCGGCGGTGAAGATCTTCGTGTTGCAAGGCGTCGGTCTGTTGCCGCAGGTGATCGACGACGAGGTCGAAGGCGAGGAGCTCGACGAAGCCGGCTCGAGCGGGCCGTACATCACGTACTAAGAACCCAAGCTCGTCGCACGGCGCGCGTCCAATGCAGATGCGACTCCTCGTCCTCTGCCTCCTATTCCCAGCCTCGTTCGCAGCTGCCGAGCCGCGCACGTTCGTGTTCCGATATCTCCACGTCGGCCGCGCGCTCGGCCACTACGACCTGACGACGTACACGCTGCGCATCGACGGGGCCGCGGCCGACCTCACCGTCGAGCACGCCGTGACCGATCCGAAGCATCCGCCCGATCAGCTCGGTCCCTATCTCCCGGATCGGGTCGATCACTTCACAGGAACCGCGGAGACCACGAAGGGTGGACTCGACCTGGCATTCGACGATGCTTCCGACGAGTTTCGCTCGCTGTCGTGTCACACAAAGGCGCTGCAGATCGCGCGGGCGGACGCGCTTCGCGTGAGGACACCAGGGGAGCACAGCGAGTGCGATGGCGACCATGGCGTGTGGTCGCCGGCGAAGACCACCGCGGCGCGAGTGCTGTCATGCCGAGCCGACGACACTCTCGTGTTCGCGCCCACGCCCGGCATCGAGCGCGCCGGCCTGAGCGAGGAGTGCTACATCCAAGGCGTGGGGCTGCGTGCGATCCGTGCCGACGGCAAGATCATGCGCGTCTCGCCGAAGGATCGTTAGAACGGACCGCTTGCCCGTGCTGCCTGCACGAGCGGCCCGCTTACGATCGCAAACCGCGCAGCGGAGCGATCATGTTGTACAGGGCGATGCTGCGGGCGATCGCGAAGAAGCTGGGACGTCGAGTCGCCGCGGGGTCATGTCACGGCGAGCGCTAAGAGAGGATCACCTGCGTTGACGTCGGCGCCGTCGGCCACCAGCACCTCGAGCACGCGCGCGGTCGCGGGAACATCGGCGCCGCCGTAGGTCACGCGATGGAACGTCTTCATCACCTCGAGCAGGCACACGGTCGTGCCGGTCGACAGCTCGCTGCCTACCTGCACGAACGGTGGCTTGTCCGGGGTCGAGCGGCCGTAGAATCGCCCGCTGGTGGGCGCGCGAAACACCAGGCCGGTCGTCGCGCGCGACGAATCTGCGAGCTCGCTGGGAGCTCCGCGCAGCGCGACATCGGCATCGACGGTGAACAGCAGATCGCCGTAGGACACCGCACGGCGCACGGCTCGGTCGGCAAGCTTGACGAGCCCCTGGATCTTCGGCGCGCGCACCGGCGACACGCGGCCGAGGACGTCGAGCTCGCCGATCAGATCGCCGGGCATCACGAGATGATCGTGCTCGACGAGCCGGTGAAACCATCCGGGCGCGGGCGCGCGGACTTCACTGCCGGACACGAGTGCGGTCAGCGAGCTCACCCCTCCGGGATTTCCTCGGGCTAAGGACGCGCGTCCTCGCTCCGCTCCGGGCGCGCCCGATCCATCGCCCTCGGTCACCGTGGACCTCCGACGAGTGCGCGCAGATCGTGCATCGACCAGATCCGCGAATTCTTGACGCGCCGATAGCCGGTGTTCTGGTACGTCATCTCGACGAGCGCGGCGAGGTAGGCGCGTAGCTCGCCGAGCTCGATGATCTCGTCGGTGTCCATCTGACGCGCCGCGACGAAGGGATCCATGTCGCGCTCGATCCGCGCCTCGGTGTCGCGCATGCCGGCTTCGATCTTGGCGCGCTCGGCGGGATCGGTCGACGTGATCTGGAAATCGTCGTCGAGCTTCGTGTTGAACGCCGCGATCGCGAGCGTGCGTCCTTCCATCACGGAGAGGCGCGCGTAGCTCGTCGAGAGCTGGACGACCGGGTCGTAGGGCAGGCCGCTCATCGCGTAGTAGCCGGCGCCCGAGGCCTTGCGCAGCAGCACGGTGAACATCGGCGTCGTGTTCGTGGAGTTCGTGTAGATCAGCGACGAGCCGTATGCGAGCAGGCCGTGTGCTTCGGCCTCGCGGCCGATGTCGAACCCGGAGATGTCCTGCAGCCACACGAGTGGGATGCCATCGTCGTTGCATGCGCGCGAGAACGCGCTGATCTTGGCGATGCCCGCTCGATACAAGATGCCGGCAGGGCGCTGGCGCTCGGGATGCTCGGGATCGCGAACGAGCCCTTGGCGATTGATCACGAAGCCCGCGTAGAGGCCGCCGATCCGGCCGATGCCGCAGATCATCTCTTCGCCGACCTCGGGCATCACTTCCCAGAACAGCGACTGATCGAGGAGGCGAGCGAGCACCTGGTGTGCGTCGTAGGCCTCGCGATGATCGGCGGGGATCAGCGTCCCGAGCTCCGCGGGTGCGAAGCGCGGCTCGACCGACGCGAGGTCTCCGCGATAGAAGTCCGCGCCGCTCGACGGGAGTCGCGCGACATCGCGGCGAATGCACGCGAGTAGCGTTTCGTCGTCGGGAACGCGCACGTCGGCGCAGCCCGATTGATGGACGTGGACCTCGGGGCCGCCGATGTCGAGCGAGGTGATCTTCTGGCTCTTCGCGCCTTTGATCAGCGCCGCGCCGGCGATCACCATGTACGCCTGCTCGGTCATGTAGACGCGGTCGGAGATGATCGGCATATAGCCGCCACCTGCGATGCAGTCACCGAACACGCCGGCGATCTGAGGCACGCCGTTGGCGCTGAGCAGGCTGTTCATCTTGAAGATGTGGCCGGCGCCATGCGCACCGGGAAAGCTCTTCGATTGTTCGGGCAAGAACAGCCCCGAGCAGTCGACGAGGTACACGGTCGGGATCCGCAGCCGCAGTGCCATCATCTGCGCGCGCTGGATCTTTTCGGGCGTCCGCGGCCACCACGCGCCGGAGGCGACGGTGTTGTCGTTGGCGATCACCATGCACCAGCGGCCTTCGACGCGCGCGAACGCGGTCACGACGCCGGCGGCCGGCGACTTCTGATCGCCGGGGAAGACTTCGCCGTAGTTGACGAACGTGCCGACCTCGAAGGTGCGCGTCCCCGGATCGACGAGCCGCGCGAGCCGCTCTCGCGCGGTCAGCTTGCCCTTCTTGTGGACGCGGTCGACGTACGTCGGGCCCCAGCCGCCGTGGACCTCGGCGCGGCGCGCGCGCAGCTTGTCTTCGAGCGCGGCGAGCGCGGTTCGTTGATCGGTAGCGGTTCGCTCGTCGACGAGCGAGCTCAGCGGATCGCCTATCGGAACCAGCGGAACGAACGCCATGCGCGAGCAAGCTAACACGGCGGTGCCGGCTTGCGACAACGCCACACACCGTCGCTTGCGCTGTTGATCGCGCGCGTCCCTAAGGCCAGCCGGGGATCGAGCGGGTGTCGTAGTTTCCGCTGCGGAACGCTTCACTCGACAGGATCGCGATGTGCATCGGGATGGTCGTCGGGACGCCTTCGACGGCGAAGGCCGACAGTGCCGCGATCATGCGCGCGATCGCATCGGCCCGGTCGCTGCCGCGCACGATGAGCTTTGCGATCAGTGAATCGTAGAAGGGTGGGACGACGTAGCCGGCTTCTACATGGGTATCGACGCGGATGCCGGGGCCGGAGGGCGGGTGCCAGGTCGTGATCTTGCCGGGAGCCGGCTTGAAGTCGTGCGCGGGATCTTCCGCGTTGATCCGGCATTCGATCACGTGACCCGAGAGCGCGATGTCGCTCTGCGCCCAGGGCAGCACGTGGCCCGCGGCCACATCGAGCTGCGCCCTGACGAGATCCTTGCCGCTGCGCTCTTCGCTGACGGTGTGCTCGACCTGGAGGCGGCAGTTCATCTCCATGAACCGGAGGACGTTGCCGTCGAGCAGCAGCTCCATCGTGCCGGCACCGACATAGCCGACACCCGCCGCAGCGCGCGCCGCGGCGGTGCAGGTCGCCTGCCGCAGCTCGTCGGTGATCGCGGGAGACGGGCTCTCCTCGATCAACTTCTGATGATTGCGCTGCACGGTGCAGTCGCGCTCGCCGAGGTGCACCGCGTGCCCGTAGCGATCCGCCAAGATCTGGATCTCGATGTGACGCCCACCTTCAACGAGCTTCTCGAGATACACGCGGTCGCCACCGAAGGCGGCACGCGCTTCGGCCTGCGCTTCGGCATAGGCCACGTCGACCTCGCCGGCGGCGCGCGCGATCCGC
Source organism: Myxococcales bacterium (assembly GCA_028287115.1). Taxonomy (GTDB): domain Bacteria; phylum Myxococcota_A; class Polyangia; order Haliangiales; family Haliangiaceae; genus JABFXX01. The sequence goes on along the minus strand of JAQBQF010000097.1, from coordinate 19,809 downwards.
ATGCCGCGGCCACCGCCGCCGTTCTCGGCCTTGAACAGCACCGGAAATCCGACGGCCGCCGCGACGTGCCGCGCTTCGGAGACCGAGCCGAGCACGCCGTCGCTGCCGGGAATGACTTGCAGCCCGGCGGCGCGCATCGCGGCCTTCGCGCGCGTCTTGCTGCCCATCATCGATGTGACATGCGGCGGCGGGCCGACAAACGTCACGCCGTGCTGCGCGCACAACGTCGCGAGCAGCGGGTTCTCCGACAGAAAGCCCCAACCGGGGTGGAGCGCCGAACATCGCGACTGAACCGCCGCTTGAACGACGCGCTCGACGTCGAGATAACTCTGCGCCGCTCGACCGGGCCCGAGGACAACGACCTCGCGCCCGCGCGTGTACGGCGCCTCGCGATCCGCCTCGCTGACCGCAAACACCGGCACGATCTTCATCGCATCGCACGCGCGCGCGACGCGCACCGCGACCTCGCCGCGGTTTGCGATCAGCAGCCGATGAAAGGTCATCGCGCTACTTGCCGAGCTTGAGCAGGCAGGCCTCGGCGCTCGAGACCTCGAATTTGCCGGGCGCTTCCATCTCGATCGACTTGACGACGCCGTCGTCGATCACGAGCACGCCGCGGAGCGTCCGCACGCCCATCTGCGCCTTGCTGAGATCCTGATCGATCCCGAGCGCCCTCGAGAACGCGGCGCTGCCATCGGCGAGCATCGTGATCTTGCCGAGTGCGTCGTGAGCCTCCGCCCACGCCTTCATCACCCACGCGTCGTTCACCGAAAGGCACGCGACCATGTCGATGCCTTTGGCCTTGAGCGCGGACAACTCCTTCACGTAGCCCGGCAGGTGCTTCTGCGAGCACGTCGGTGTGAACGCGCCGGGCAGCGAGAACATGATGACCTTCTTGCCGGCGAACAGCGCGGCGGGGTCGACGTCGGCGCCGCCTTCGGGGGTGGCTTGCTTGATGGTGACGGAAGGAATCTTCTGGCCAACGGAGATCATGGAGATCGGTTACCACAGAGAGTCGCCGCGAGCTTGCACGCGTGCGCGAAACGTACGTCATCGGCTCGCAGGGCGGCGTCCGCGATCACCCAGCCGACCTCGGTACACGGCCCGAGCGCGCCCGCGAGCTCGACGAGGCCGCCGCATGCGCGATCCAGGGATTTCACGTGGGCGAGCACGATCTCGTCGAGACCGGCGAGCACGCGCCAGTGCGCGCCGTCGAAGATGAAGACCGTGTCGATCGGCGCTCCGGCGAGCTCGGCGACGTAGCTGGGGGCCTGGACCGGTTCGGCCCAGCGCAGCCGGCCCTGGGCGAGCGTTCCTCGTGCGTCGCCGGCGTAGTGCCGGCGCGTCGTGATCGCGCCGGCTGTGCCGAGCCGGGCGACCAGCGCCGGGACCCGTGCATCGAAGCTGCGCATGTAGTCGGGCCACAGTGCGCGATACGGCTCGACGATCGCGCGACGCCAGGTCGCCTCGTCGGCGATCCACGTGCTGACCTCTCTCTCGCGCGCGGCGGTGTCCAACCGGGCGACCCCGCGCAGATACACCGCGAGATCATCGGCGGTGCCCTGCGCGACCGTGGGATCGGTGTGACAAGAGGCGATCGTTAGAAGGAGCGCGACGCCGAGGACAGCGCGGCAAGCATCCCGATCACGCAGCGCACAGTCGGGTCGCCGGGCTCCGATCGCACGACGGCGGTCATCAGCCACGCTCACGACGGCGCGAGTCGCGAAGGCCGTATCGTCGGGCGCGGCGGCTCGATCGGGCGTGGCAGCGGCAGCCCGGTGAGCAGCTTGACGGCGACAGACGCCATCGTGATGCCGAACACCGAAGGCACGAACGCGCTCGAGCCTTCGACGCGGTTCTTGTGCGCGCAGTCGTTGACGCCGTTCTCGCCGCCTGGACACACGCAACGGAAGGCGCCGTCGTCGTACGCGAGCGCCTGCGGAGCGATCGGCGTTTCTTCGGAGAACACCGCCCAGACGCCGACGTGGCGCGTGCAGTCGAGGTCGTGCTTGCGACGGAGCAGGCGCCGCAGCTCGCGCGCGAACGGATCGACGCGCGTCTCCGAGAGATCGCCGATCCTCACTTGCGTCGGATCGAGCCGGGCCGCCGCGCCCATTGCCGACACGATCCGCAGCCGATCGCGCACGCACGTCGCGATCAGGTGCATCTTCGCCGCGACGTTATCGATCGCATCGATCACGACATCGGGCTCGGGCGCGAGCAAGCGAGCCGATGTCTCGGGGCCGTAGAACTCGGCGCGCGCTTCGATCGTCGCGTCCGGGTTGATCGCGCGCAGCCGCTCGGCCATGACCTCGACCTTGGACTTGCCGAGCGTGCCCTTCATCGCATGAAGCTGGCGATTGACGTTCGTGACGCAGATCCGATCGTAGTCGACGAGGATCACGCGTCCGACGCCGCTGCGAACGAGCGCTTCGGCCGCAAACGATCCGACGCCGCCGACTCCGAACACCGTCACGGTCGAGCCGCCGAGGCGCGCGATGCCGTCGTCTCCGAGCAGGCGTGCGGCGCGATCGAACCGGCGGTGGGTCATGACGCGCCATTGTTCTCGATCGGCTCGTCGAGTCAATCAGGAATCGAACGTGGGCCTCGCTATGTTCGCAAACAGGCCCGTGCTATCCGCGACCGATGCGGATGATGCTGTTCACGATCCTTGGCCTCACGATCGTCGTGCTGGGCCTGGTCGTCCGCACGAGGCGTCCTCGATCGCGAGCTACCAGCGAAACACCCGGCGAGCGTTCGCCGTCGTCAGCGCGACCATCGCCTCGGGGTCGACGCCCCGGGCGTTCGCGAGACCTGTGATCACCTCGCGCACGTACGCGGGCTCCGAGCGACCGCCGCGATGCGCCGATGGCGCCTGATCCGGTGCGTCGGTCTCGGCGAGGAGACAGTCGTCGGGAATCGCCCGCGCGGCGGCGACCGGCTTGCGCGCGTTCGGATACGTGATCGGACCGGCGAACGAGAACGCCATGCCGAGCTCGCGATAGATCGGCACGAGGTCCGCGCCGCCCGAGTAGCTGTGCAGCACGCCGCCGACCTCGGCCGCGCGCTCTTCACGCAAGATCCGCGGCGCGACATCGTGTGCACGCAGCACGTGGATCACGAGCGGCCGCTTGATCGCGCGTGCGGCGCGAATCTGCGCGCGAAACAGCAGCTCCTGACGCTCTCGCTCGCCGGTCGCGCCGTCGAGGCCGCACTCGCCGACCGCGACCGCGCCGCATGCCTCGATCGCCTTTGCCAGCGCCTCTGCGAGATCCACCGGCACTTCGGCGGCGGCAAGCTCGGGCACGACCTGCGGATGGATCCCGAGCGCCACGCGGATCAGCGGCGAGCGCCGGCCGAGCTCGATCAGCGCCGGCCACGTCTGTGGACGAATGCCCGGAATCAGGATTCCGGTGACACCGGCCGCCTCGGCGCGCGCGATCGTCGCCTCGCGGTCGCCATCGAACGCGGCGAGATCGAGGTGGCAATGCGTGTCGATCACGGGACGAGCGTATAGGATCGGCGCTTGTCGTTCAGGCGCAAGATGTCCGACTGGTGGCGGACGAGCGAGTCGTTGCTCGTGCGCTGGCTGCGGGCCGCTCAGCAGGCGCTCCTCGGCGAGATGCCGATCCTGGCCGCCGGCACGGCGCTGTTCGCGATCGTCGCCGCCGTCCCCGCCCTCGCCGCGGTCGTCTCCGTGTACGGCGTCGTTGCGGATCTGTCGCAGATCCACGCTCACCTCCACAGCCTCGATACGGTGCTGCCGACCGAGGTCGTCACGTTCTTGACCGAACAGCTCGAGCGACAGGCGAAGCGGTCGAACGGCTTCCTCGGATTTCAGATCGCGACGAGTGTCGCGTTCTCTCTGTTCTCGGCACGGACTTCGGCCAAGGCGCTGATCGATTCACTCAATCGCGCGTACCGCGTTCGCGAGCGGCGCAGCATCCTCGTCAAGCTCGCGCTGACACTCGGCATCGCCGCGGGAACCCTCATCGGCCTGATGGTGATCCTCGCGGTCATCGTCGCGCTGCCCGGCATCGTTCGCGCGATCGATCCGAACCATGTCGGCCTCGTGCGGTGGATCCGGTGGCCGATCCTGCTCGCGATCGTGTTCGGTGCCCTGTGCGCGCTGTTTCGCTTCGCACCGACGCCGCGGCCACTCGGCACCGAGCGTCATAGCTGGCCCGGTGCCGCGGTCGCCACGTTGCTGCTGCTGATCGTCTCGTGGGGACTGTCGCAGTGGGTCGAACGGGTCGCAGAGTACGAAGTGTTCTACGGCGCGTTCGGGAGCGTGATCGTGATCGTGCTGTGGTTCTATCTGTCGACCATCGCGATCGTGATCGGCGGCTTTATCAACGCCGAGCTCGAACGACACTCCGGCGCACCCGAGCCGGAGCGTTCGATGTACTAAGTTACATCCGCTTGCCGTTGAAGGTCGCCTTCGCGAGCGGCGCGGGGCTGCCGGAGTACGACAGCGTGCCGGCCCAGACACCGGTCTGGATGGTGTCCATCTTGCCGTCGTGGTTCGTGTCGATCGCCTTCGCGGTGCCGGCGATCCCGAACTGGAGCGCGGACGCATCGATCTTGTCGATCTGCGAGTAGATCGCGCTGGCGGCCGCGTTGAGACCACCGTTACACGCGGACTCGAACGTGCTTGGCGAGCCGATGCCGATTGCTTCGTAGACGTACTGGCCCACGGCCGTACAGTCGACAGCGTTATGCAGCACGTCGCTGAGATTCGTCGCCGTCGGATCGACCATCGGGATGATCACTTGATCCATCGCGAGGCGAAGCACCGCGCCGTACGACAGCCCGACGCTGTGGTTCGCGACCGTCAGCTTGCCGGTGTGGTCGACCGTCACCATCACGTTGGGAACCGCGACCTCTTGCAGGCCGTAATCCCTGAGCATGTAGTCGAGCTCGAGCGTGTCGACCTTGAAGTGGAGGCCGACGACCGTGTGCGTCGCGACACCTTGCGCGTTGACGTCGAGCGTCTCGATCGTCCCGAAGTGTTTCGCGACCTGGCCGAACTTGTCGCCGATGTCGAGGATCTTGACGACGAAGTCCGGCGCGACGTCGAGCAAGCGGTCGTTGAGATAGCCGGCCGCGAACGCTTCCGCGCCCGACACGACGTTCTTGAACGTGCCGTTCGGAAGCAACGCGATCAGCTTGTCGAGCACGTAGCGGCTCGGGTCATCGGGGCTATCGGTCGCGTCGATGAAGCCGTTGACCACCGTACCGACGGTGCCGGGGATGTTCGTGGCGATATCGAAATCGCTCTGAAGCGTGTACTTGCCTTCCGCGGTGAGCGGCACCGCGCCGGATCCGGAACCGGATCCAGAGTCGGAGCCAGAGCCATCACTACCGCCAACGGGCTCGGAGGTAGCGCAGCCCGTGGCGGTGACGCCGAGAGCCAGAACGAAGGACATCGAGAGGCTGCGAATGGTCATTTGAAATTCTCCGTCGAGGATTGGTGAGACTTCTTCGTGCAGCGCGTGTGCCACCACTTGTGGGCATTGCAGAGGCCATCGAGAGCCGATCGAGCGGGCTTCCGCGAGGGCAGAGGTCCCATGGCCAGTCGAGTGGCCGGGCCAAGAGTCCGATCGCCCGGAAGTTCAGCACACGAAGTCATCGGCCTGTAACGAACGAAAAAAAAGGCCGAAAAAAAACCGACCGAGGCAGAATCGCCTCGGTCGGTCAGCCATCCTCGACCCGCGGGCTCACCACCCGCACGATCGAACCGTTTGTTTCCCCCTTCGGGGATCCCGCAGCGGTTACATCCGCGCGCCGTTGAACGTTGCGGCTGCGAGCGGCGCGGGCGTACCCGAGTAGCTGAGCGTTCCGGCCCAAGCACCGGTCTGGATCTTGTCGAGCTTGCTGTCGGAGTTGGTGTCGACGCCCTTGGCGGTGCCGTTGAGGCTGAACTCGAGAGCCGAGGCGTCGATCGCTGCGATCTTCTGGTAGATGGCGTTCGCGCCGAACTGGAGGCCCGCGGTGCAGGCTGCCGTGTATGCGCTCGCGCCGCCGAAGCCGATCGCGTTAGCGATGTTCTGGCCGACCGCATTGCAATCGACCTTGTCGGCGAGGAGCTCGCCGAGGTTCGACGCGTTCGAGTCGATCATCGGGATGATCACCGCGTCGAGACCGATGCGGAGGATCTTGCCGTACGCGAGCGGCAGCTTGTGATCGGCGATCGTCAGCTTGCCGTAGACGTCCATCGTGACGCCGACGTTGTTCGCAACGACGTTCGGGACCTGGTAGTCCGCGAAAGCGACGTCTTGATCGACCGCGTCGATCTTGAAGTGAGCGCCGAACACCGTGTTGGTCGAGTTGTAGTCCGCGCCGGACTTCGCGATCTCGAAGGTCTCGTTGAGTCCGAAGTGCTTCGCCATGTCGCCGAAGTGATTGCTGAGCTGGAGCATCGTGTTGACGAAGTCCGGCGCGATCGACAGCAGGCGGTCGTTGAGGTAACCGGCGACGAACGGCTCGGCACCTTGGAGCAGGGTCTTGAGCGTGCCGCTCGGCATCTGCGCGATCGCCTGGTCGAGGATCCACTTGGTCGGGTCATCGGGATCGTCGGTCGCGGCGATGAAGCCGTTGACGACCGTTCCTACGGTGCCGGGCATGTTCGCGGCGATGTCGAACGTGCTCTGCACGTTGTACTTGCCGGTCGCGTCGAGCGACTTGGGAGCGTCATCGGAGCCACTGCCGCTGCCGCTGCCGCTACCACTGCCCGTGCCTGGATCAGCGACGGGGTCAGTAGCGCAGCCCGCCGCCGAGGCGCCGAGTGCAAGGATGAAAGCGAAGCTGAAGTTCTTGAGAGTCATGGTGGTTCTCCGTGTCGAGGATGGTTGTGATGACGTTGTGCAGCGCATGTGCCACCAGTCGTCCGCAGTGGTCCTGCGCGATCACACGGACTTGACGCGTCGCGGTCCGGCCAGTGGCAAGTCGCGTGGCCAGGTCACCGAAGCTTCGTGGAGTCTCGTGGCCTAACCCGGCGCGTTGTGACGCGAATCCCCGGACGGGCGCGTCGCGGTCCGTATCTATAAGATCGTGGCGATCCGGTTTTGACGACGCTCCGGGAGTTGTCGCCCGGGATCGCGGTGTATCAACGCCTTGGCATGGAGGATGGGTTTGGGTTCGAGGGCGAGAACGCATTCGCGACGCTCGCCCAAGCTCTCGCCGACGCGCCGCAATCGATCTTGCAGACGCTCGTCGAGACGAGCCTCCGGCTGTGTCGCGCGGACTCGGCCGGTATCACCATTGCCGAAGCCGATGGCAACGTCGCCTGGCCCGCGGTGACCGGCACGTGGGCCGGCCTCCCCGCGCGGCCGTGCTCGGAATGGCAAGCGATCGTTCCCGTGGCGGTCGATTCGCTGGTCGTGCCGTTTCACGCAAATGGCCAGGAGATCGGAACCATCTGGGTGGTCAGCCATACGCCCCGGCGCAGGTTCGATCGCGAAGATGCGCGGCTACTCGCTCGGCTCTCGAGCTTCGCCGCGGCAGGCTATCAAGCGCATGCTGCGCTCGCGCTCGAGCAACGAGACGCCGAGCACACGCACGAGCTCTCGATGGCGAATGCCACGCTCCGCCAGCTGGTGGCCGAGCGGGGCCAACAGGTTCGAACGTTCGATGCCGTGGTCTCCGCCGTGCAAGACTACGTGTATCTGGTCGACATCGACGGCCGGCTCACCTACGCGAGCCAGTCTGTCCTCGCGTCGCTGCGACGCACGCTCGACGAGATGATCGGACAAAGGCCCCGTGACCTCGGCTTCGTGCCCGAGCTGGCGGACCTCCTCGAGCTGCAGATCCGGGAGGTCGTCGAAACGGGCTGTGGCGTCACCGACGAAGCCTCGTTCAATCTGCCGAGCGGCGAGCGCTACTTTCAATACCAGTGGGCGCCGGTCTTCGATGAGTCCGGACACGTCCACGCGGTGGCGGGATCGGCGGTCGAGATCACGGCGCGCAAGCGGGCCGAACGGAACATCGCGCTGCTCGGCGAAGTCAGCGCGGACCTGGCTTCCCTGGTCGGCGGCGACGAGATCATTCGGGCGACCGCGCAGAAGATCACGCGCTTCTTCGGGATCTCCAAGCTGAGCTTCGTCACGGTCGACCAAGCCGGCGACCGCTTGACCCGTCTCTACAAGCAGCACGACGAACGCGAAGTGGCCGAGCCTCGCACGGCGCGCCTGTCCGTGATCGTTGGTAATGAGGTGCGTCGCAAGCTGTGCGCGGGCGAGGTGATCGTCATGGCGGACCTCGACGAACACGCGCAATTGCTCGCGGCGCCGATCCGGTATCGTCCACCGGGAATCCGCTCGATGGTGCTCGTGCCCTACGCGAGCGACGGGATCTGGAAGTTCCTGCTGATCCCGCAACATCGCAAGCCGCGGGTGTGGCGCCCCGAAGAGATCGAGCTGCTTCGCGAGCTCACGAACCGGATCTATCTCCGACTCGAACGCTCGTGGGCTGAAGACGCGCTGCGTGCCAGCGAGCTCGCGCTGCGCGAAGCCGATCGGCGGAAGGACGATTTCTTGGCGACCCTGTCACACGAGCTGCGCAATCCGCTCGCGCCGATCCGCAACGGCCTCGCGATCCTGCGGGAGACCCATCGAGCGGCGGACGAGCCGGTCTACGAGGTCATGGAGCGCCAGATCGCGCAGATGGTTCGACTCGTCGATGATCTGCTCGAGGTCTCGCGGATCACCAGTGGCAAGATCGAGCTCCGGCGCGAGCTCGTGACGATCGCCGCCGTGATCCAGAGCGCACTCGAAACCTGCCGGCCCTCGATCGAGCTGGCCCGGCATCGGATCACCGTGTCCCTGCCATCCGAGCCGCTATGGCTGCATGTCGATCCGGTTCGCATCGGGCAGGTCTTCTCGAACTTGCTCAACAACGCGGCGAAGTACATGACGGAAGGTGGCGAGATCTGGCTGACGACGCGCAGCGAGGGCGCCCATGCAGTGATCTCCGTGCGCGACCAGGGGATCGGCATCGAAGCCGAGATGCTGCCGAGCATCTTCGAGATGTTCTCGCAGATCTCGCGGGATCGCGGAGGCCTCGGCATCGGGCTCAGCCTGACGCGCGACCTGCTGGCCCTGCACGATGGGAGGATCGAAGCGACGAGCCCCGGGCTGTTCAAGGGCAGCGAGTTCATCGTGTATCTGCCGCTGTCTTCGCCGCCGGCGATCTCGCGGCCACCCGCGCCCGCACCGATCGAGCCGCTCGCACATGGCCGTCGCGTGCTCGTCGTCGACGACAACCGGGATGCGGCGAACAGCCTTGGCACCGTGCTGCGGCTCTGGGGTGCAGAGGTCAGCGTCGTCTACGAAGGCGGCGCCGCACTTGGTGAGCTCGACCGGTTCGCGCCGGACATGATCTTTCTCGACCTCGGCATGCCGCGGATCGATGGCTACAAGGTCGCGCGCCACATCCGCGCGCGGCCGCAATACAAGCACGTCGTGCTGGTCGCGCTCACGGGGTGGGGACAGGACGAGGATCTCCGCCGCACGCAAGCAGCGGGCTTCGATCATCACCTCGTGAAGCCACCCGACGTGAGGACGCTACGGGCGATGCTCGCGTCACTCGACGCGCGAGCTCACCAACCGCAGGTCTGACCCTTGTTCTGCTCTTCGAGCCACTTCTCGAGCGGCGCGAAGTATTCGAGGATCGCGCTCGCGTCCATCTCGCGCTGACCGGTCAGCTCGAACAGCGCATCTTGCCAGGGCTTGCTCGCACCGAGCGCGAGCATCTTCTGGAACGCGGCGCCTGCGTCCTTGTTGCCGTAGATCGAGCACTCGTTCAGCGGGCCGGTGAAGCCCGCCTTCTTGCACAGCGCGCGATGGAACTGGAACTGCAGCACCGCCGCGAGGAAGTAGCGCATGTACGGCGTGTTCGACGCGACGTGGAACTTCGCGCCCGGATCGAAGTCGGTCGCGGCGCGCTCGATCGGCGCAGCGACACCTTGATATTCCTTCTTCAGATCCCACCAGTGCTTGTTGTAGTCGTCGGGTTTCACCGCGCCCGAGAACACGTCCCATCGCCACTTGTCGACGAGCAGGCCGAACGGCAAGAACGCGATCTTCGCGAGCGCGACGTGCATCTGCTGGTTGATCGTCGCCTTGTCGTTCTTCGCGACCGTGGCGAGCAGGCCCTTCTGCTTCAAGTACTCCGGCGTCATCGAGAGCTGGATCGTGTCGCCGATCGCCTCGTGGAAGCCGTCGTTCGCGCCCTGCTGGAACAGCACCGGGAGCTTGTAGTACGCGTGGAAGTAGTAGTCGTGACCGAGCTCGTGATGGATCGTGTAGAGGTCTTCCTGGTTCTTGTTGATGCACATCTTGATGCGCAGATCATCCGAGTACGTGACGTCCCACGCGCTCGCATGGCACACCGCTTCTTTGCCGGCCGGCTTCGTCAACATCGACCGCTCCCAGAACGACTGCGGTAGCGGATCCATGCCGAGCGACGTGTAGAACGCCTCGCCCATCTTGACCATCTTGGCCGGGTCGTAGGACTTCTCGAGCGTCGGCGTGACATCGACCGGTGCGACGCCCTTGTACGGCTCGAGCTCGGGATACAGGTAGTCCCACGACTGCGCCCACATGTTGCCGAGCAAGTGCGACGGAATCGGGCCCGACTTCGAGACGGCCTTGTCGCCGTACATCTTGTTGAGCGTGCGGCGCGTGTAGCAATGCAGCTGCGTGTAGAGCGGCTTGACCTGCGACCACAGCCGATCAGTTTCGGCGGCGAACGCGTCCTCGGGCATGTCGTAGCCGGACTTCCACATCGATGCGACGTCCTTGAAGCCGACGCCGCGAGCACCTGCATTCGCGAGCTCGACATAGCGCACGAACAGCGGCCGTTCGGCGCGACCGACCGCGTCGTGCCACGTCTGCCAGGTCTTCAGCAGCGCGGCCGGCTTGCGGCTCTTCTGGAGCTCCTTCGACCAGACCTCGATGTCCTTGCACTGCTCCTTGCCGGCTTTGCCGGTCTCGCAGACACCTTTGCCATACGTCGCGGTCATCTCTTCGCCGATCTTCGCGAGCTCTTCGGTCTGCTTCGCGTCGTCGGGTGCAGGTTGGCCGGAGAACTTGAGCAGCAGCAGTTGGCGGCGCGTCGCCGGATCGAGCTTGGCGAGGATCGGATCGAACTTGCGCGCGGCCTTGATCGCCTTGGTGATGCCGGTCGATTGTTCGGCCGACGACTTCGCGGCGGCTTCACCGTGCTCCTTCGTGATGTCCGTCTCGTTCGCCCATTCGGTGACCGAGGCGTCGACGTAGAGCCGGCGGATCTCCTTGTCGGTATCGGCGACGAACTGCTTCGCCTCCGCGATCAGCGCGTCGTCACCATTGATCGCCGGCTTGTCCGCGGGCGGGGAGGCCGCCTGCGGTTGCCAGTCCGGCCCGTGCCGGTCAGCGGCGGTTTCCGGTTTTTCGGGACCGCCACATGCGGCCGCGGCGAGGAGGAGCAGCGGGATGAGCTTCACGCCGCGAAATCTACGCCGACTTTGTCGGGCTGGCTATGGCTCGGCTCCGGGCAGCGGCGTCCCGTCGTCGCCGCCGGCCTCGTGCTTTTTCGCCTTGCCGACCTCGATGCCACGGTCTTCGAGGATCTTCAGCGCGGACTCCTGCTGCGCGGGATCGAGGAGCGCCAGCGCCTTCTTCAGTGCATCGCGATCGTTCGCCGCGCGCATGTCGTGGAGCTTCGCGGCATCCGCCGTCGTCGTCATGTTCTGTCCCGGCGCGTTGTTGTGACGCTTGCGCGGGTGGGCGCCGGGGCCCTTGGGCTGCGGTTCCTCTTCCTCCTCGGTCGGTTTTTCGATCTGGCGGAGCTGCGTATCGATCGATGCGTCTTGCGCGGCAAGGCTCGTGTCGATCTCCTTGAGCTTCTTGATCTGCTCGTCGCGAAGCTTGAGGTTATCGGCAGAGTCGATCAGATAGCCAACGGGTGTGCCGGAGGCCGGCGGGAGGGGCGGGAGCTCGTTTTCGCCTGCATGGATCGGCTCCGGATCGTGATGGCAGCCGCAGAAGGCGAGCGCGAGCCCGAGGATCGTCGTGCGCAGCATGAGGCTGCCTAGCACGAAATTCCTGCCGCAGGCCATGCTGCCGCGGAATCCCCGAAAGGGATGTCACTTGGCCGCGAGGACGAAGCTCGATCGCGGTCCGAGCGAGAGCGGCGCGGAGACCGTGGCTCCCGTGAGCAGATCCGTGTAATTGCCGGCCGGCAGGCCGGGCGCGGTCTCGGTGCCATCTCCGCGGTTGATCGCGACATAGATGGTGTCTCCGGTCGCGATCATCTTGTAGACGAACGAATCGCCGCTGACTCCGAGCGTCGTCCGCGTTCCGCTGCGTGTCGCGGCGTGTTGCGCGCGCATCTTGGCGAGCGCCGCGATGCGATCGTGGAGACCGGTCTGATTCTGCGTGTAGTTGGTCCACTGCATGAACCGGCGATTATCGGGATCGCCCGCGCCCGGCATCCCGATCTCGTCGCCGTAGTAGATCATCGGAATTCCCGGCAACGTGAACAGCAACGTGTACGCGACGGCCAGGCGTTCGAACGGACTCGCGGAGGTCGGCAGGTTGGGCTGGCCGCTCCACGCGAGGTTCTTGCCGCCGTCCCACGCTCCGAACATCGGTTGGTCGAGGGCGAGCTCGATCGCGCGCGGCACGTCGTGGTTGCCGAGGAACGTCGACATCACCGACGCAGGTCCGTAGTAGCCGGCGTTCGAGTCGAGGAAGCCGACCAGATCGGACATTTGACCGTCGCGGCGCAGCAGCGTCGACAGCACCTGCCCGCGCATCGGGAAGTCGAACTGGCCGTCGAGCATCGTGTCGGGATTGACGTACGACTTGATCAAACCCCGATCGCCGTCGAACGTCTCGCCGACCATGTAGAACCTCTGATCCCATGCGACCTCGGAGTTGATCCGGGCGCGGAGGTCGGTCAGCCACGACGTCTCGATGTGCTTGACCGCGTCGAGGCGGAAGCCGTCGATGCCGATCCGCTTGGCCCAGCTCACCGCGTTGTCGACCGACCATTTGCGCGCGTCGGGGTTCTGGAAGTTGAAGTCGGGGAGGAACGTATCGAACCAGCAGCGCTCGCGATCGTGACCGGTGACGCCGGGGTCATCCCACGTGCATCCGCCGCCGCACACGCAGTTGCCGCCACGGCCGTTATCGTCGGGCCAGAACCAGTCCCGATGCGCGGCGTAGATCGGCGAGGTGTCGTGCACGTGATTCATCACGTAGTCGATCAGGACCTGGATGCCGTGCGCGTGCGCGGCATCGACCATCGCCGCGAGCTCGGCTTCGGTGCCGAACTTGCTCTCGGCCGCGGTGACGTCCTTGGGCCAGTAGCCGTGATAGCCGGAGTACGCGTGGCCGTCGGAGCCGGGGTTCGCGTTGTCGGCGTTGTCGAGAGGTGAGGTGATCCACAGCGTGTTGATGCCGAGCGCGTTGAAGTATCCCTCGTCGATCTTCTGCTGCAGGCCGACGAAGTCGCCGCCCTGATACTGGCCGGGCTGCTCGACACCGCCGACCGGTGCATCGTTCGCCGTGTTGCCGTTGTCGAACCGATCGACCATCACGAAGTAGATGATCGCGTCGCGCCAATCCATCGCGGGACGCGCCGGGCAATGATCGCAATCGACGCGCATCACCGAGTTGAACGCGCCGAAGCCATCGGGGCTCTTGCGGGGGTTGTCGGGGTCGGCGATCCAGGTCCCGTCGACGACGACCTTGTAGACGATGATCTGCTGATCGTTCGCCGGGATCGTCGCTTCGAAGCCATCTGCGGTCGGCGTCATCGCGACCCCGGTCGTCCAGCCATCGGCGGCAAAGTCGCCACGCAGCGAGACGGCGGTACCGGCGCCGTGAAACTTGATCGTTACCGAACAGGTCGGAATGGCCGGGCAGCTGCCACTGCCGGATCCTGAATCGACACCGGCGTCTCCGTCACCGCCCGTGTTTGGATTCTGCGACGACGGGCAGCCGCTGAGCAGTCCGAGCATGGCGGCAACAGCGAAGCGCATGCGTGAGGCAGCATCAAAGGCCATGCCAGGAGAGGTGTCGTCGAACCGGTGAAGGACGTCCAGCACAATCGATACTTCGGTGATCGGTCCGGCATTCGGCGCGGCCATCCCCGTTGCGATCGGCAACGTGAAGTCGAGATCTTGTCGCAAGTTGCCCAGCCATTCCGGATGCGATAGCACTCGTCTTCATGATCCGAGCTGTCGTCATTCTTCTGCTCGCCTCCAGCACGGCATTCGCGGGGCCCATCACCGACCCGATGCCGGCCGAACAAGCCACGCCGGCCGCACCGGGACCTGCGGCAACACCCGCGCCTGCACCTGCAGCCGCGACGTCACCGGCGGCAACACCCGCGAAGGCCGCGACCAAGACGCATCACAAAGCGCACAAGAAGAGCGCGAAGAAGGCGCGCAAGGCGAAGCACAAGAAGGCGCACCATCACAAAGGAAAGACCGCGATGGCGACAACGAGCGCCGCGCCCACCACGACGACGGCTGCGCCCGCTGCCGAGACCGCATCGACGACCAAGTAGCTCGTTGTCAAAGCGCGTGTCCCGAGTCTCCAACTGCGTCGACGACGTCGTTGTGTTCCGCAACGAGACGTAGATCGCAGCGCAATTAGATCGCCGACATCACTGGTTGCGACGCAGGCACGGTTCGTGCTCGTGTCGCGGCGGATGCGGTTCGTGCACGTCGTCCTCGCCCTCGCTCTCGTGCTGGGGACGAGCCACGCGTGGGCTCAGCCGGCAACACCGGCGCCTGCCGAGCCGACGATCGGCGACAAGCCGCCGGAGCCGATCGAGCCGAAGCCAGAACCGAAGCCGGAACCGACGGCGGACGATCCGCAGCTAAACCTGAAGCCGGACGATCCGGTCTACGACCGGCCGGCGCTCGCCATGGACCAGGTCCCTCACGACCCCGACGCCGGCTTCCGGTTTGGTTCCTACGGTCGCATCATCGCGGGGACCGATCTGCGCGGCGGCAAGCCCGAGCGGATCCTCGTCGTCGCGCACGGGCCGCGGATCGTCGAGCCGAGCTACCTCGAGCTCGAGTTCTCGTACGGCTTCGAGATCCCCAATTGGGCCGACCACACGGCGTCGATCGCGTTTCGCCCGGTCGTCACGCTGGCGTTCGACGACACGCTGTTCCACGCCAACGGTCAGTTCGACGCGCACCCGGCGATTCGCAACATGTTCCTCGACGGCCGGTTGTCAGACAAGCTCTCGATCTGGGTCGGATCTCGGATGTATCGCGGTGACGACATCTACTTGTTCGACTACTGGGCGCTGGACGACCTCAACACGGTCGGCGGTGGCGTGCTCTATCGGTCTCCGCTCTTCTCGAGTGAGGCAAACCGGCAGTGGGACTCGAACGAGCTCGAGCTCCGCGGCCATGTCGGTTGGAATCGGCTGGACCACCCGTTTCAATTTCAGCAGATCGATGTCGCCAATCCGGTGCAAGGCTCGACGACGGTCGTCCAGCTCAATCGCGAGCGCACACTCGCGAGCGCCTCGGCCGCATTCATTCACAATGGCCCGCCGAACGACGTCTCGGTCAAGGTGAAGCTGCACGGCGAGTTTCACTCTCTGCCCTCCGGAACGCGCAAGCGCGATGACGGCACCCTCGAGGCGCTTCCCTCCGACACCGGCCTGCTGATCGGTGCCGAAGCGAGCTTCTTCAACCTCGGTGGCGCGCAGGTCGACGGTCGGTATCGGCGGCACGTCAACGTCTACGCGCGCTACGCCAAGGGGCTCGCCGCGTTCGACGAGCTCGCGCCGCCGACGAGCTTTGGCCCCGATCTCAAGACGCAACACGCGACCGAGCTGACGTTCGGCACGTCGGGCAACTGGGACAGCAAGATCGGTAACATGATGCTCGGCGCGCTGGCGCGTCGCTTCACCGATGCGAGCGGCAACGACATCAGCCCGAACAACGGCTGGGAGTACGCGATCGACCTGCGACCACTCGCAAAAGTTTCACGGCAGTGGTTCGTCGGAGCCGACGTCTCGTATCAAGCGCGGTTCCCGCACGGCCTGAACCCGATCACCGAGCGAGCGGAAGACGCGTCGGTGTTCCAGCTCGCGCCGATGGCGGTGTTCTCGCCGATGGGACCGTCCGGCTACGATCGGCCGCAGCTGCGGTTCGTCTATCGCGCGGCGCACCTCGATCAAGGCGCGCTCGATCTCTACGTGCCCGACGATCAGCGTCACGGTCACCCGTGGGTCCACTTCGTCGGTGTGCAGGCGGAGTGGTGGTTCAATTCGTCGACGTATCGTTGATCGTCGAACGTACCGTTGATCATCCCCTTTGGGGAGACCGCGACATCACATGCAGCTGTGACAGACGAGCGGCACGGACGTACAGCCGAGCCCGCTCGTACATGCGGCGGAGGTACACGCCGGCGGCGGATTGGCGCAGCTCGAAGCGCCGCTGCAGGTCACGTCGCACGCGCAGGAGGCGCCGCACGTGACGCCGCGGCACGAGCCGGTGCCGGTGCAGTTGACGTCGCAAGGTCCGGATCCGCATTGGACGTTGCGGCACGAGTTCGTGCCCGGGCACTGGACGTTGCACGACGCAGAGGCCAAGCAGTTGACGCCGTTCCTGCACGCGCCGTCACCTTTGCACTGGATGTCGCAGTGGTAACCGGTCGGGCAGGTCACCTGATTCACGCAGCTCGTGAGGCTGCAATCGATCGTGCACGTCTTCTGAGTCACGTTGCACGACGTGCACGCGGAGGGGCAGGTGTTGGCCGCGTCACCGCGCGGGGCGTCGATTGCGGGCTTCGGCGCATCGATGCTGCCTTTCAGCACGCAGAACCCGTCCGTGTCGCAGAATCGATCGCTCGAGCACTCGTTGCCGTTCGGACACGCGTACTGATCGCTCGCATGTTTGACCGAGCAACTCGCGAGTAGCACCAACAAACCAATGAGCGCTGACTTCACGACCCACCTCCGAAGCTAAGGGTGATGCCTGCACCGTTTTCGAACACGACCGGAACGATCCGAGCCCGCTGCGAGCTGCCGGCGCGATGATCGCGCCAGAACATGTAACCGCTGATGCCACCGAGCACGACGCCGGTGACGAAGAACAGGTTTCCGCCACCCGAGTAACCGTCGGCTTTGTTCTCGAGGTCGCGGAGATTCCGGAAATCGGCGGGCGTCTTGGTCGGCGCTTTGTTGATGTCGCCTTGCACGCTGTCTGCAGCCGCCCAGAGCAGCACGCCGAGCACGACGAGGCCGCCACCGCCGGCCATGCCGTAGATCGGCCAGCGACGGCGGCTGGACGGTTCGGGCTCGGCGATGATGCGATTGTCCGGCGCTGCGGTTACCTCCGGCGTTGGCGTCGGAGGCGGTGAGATCACAGGCGGGGGTGTCTCCGGTGGCGGGGGCGAGCCTGTCGAGATCGCGCCGGTTCCGGTCGCGGGCGGCGTGGTCGTCGTTGCCTTAACCGGCGCGACGGTCGCGGTCATCACGGGCGTCGTCGCCGGCTTCGTTGGCGACGGCGTGGTGACCGGCGTCGTCGGGGGCTTCAGCGCGGGGACGGGCGGCGGCGTCTTGGTGGCCGCGACGACGGCGCCGAACATCGGAGCGATATCGCCGTTCAGCTTCGCGTCGGGTGGCTGGCCGGCGGGGATCGTCGTCGAGGCCGTTTGCGGCGCGCCACCGCGAGGTAGCCGTCGCACCGTGATCCGCAGATCACCGCTCGGCAGCGACATCACGCTCGTTGCGACGAGCTCATCGACGCCCATCGTCGACAGCACTTGGTCTTTGCACGATGCGTCCGCCCAGTTGCAGCCGGCGGCCGCGGTCGCGTCGGAGAACGTGATGTCGGCCGCTTCGACGACCCCGGGGATGCTCTTCGCGAGCTTCAACACCTGCGTGTCGATGCGCGTGCGCAAGCCGTCATCGATCGAGCCTTCCGAGCGCAAGACGAGGACGTGGTGCGGATCGGCGCTCGCGAGATGCGCGACGACAACGACCCAAACGCAGACGACACGTTCGAGGATAGGTTTCATGATCCGAGCCGCTCCAGTCGGCTACGAATTTGGTCCGCATCACCGGCGCCGGGCGACAGCTGCAAGTACCTGCGGAATGCTGCTTTCGCCTGATCTTTCTCGCCCATCTTCTCGAACACGAGGCCGAGCCCGCGCCAGGTCGGCGGGTAGTTCGGGTTGCCGGCGAGCGAGGTCCGCAGCGACGTCAACGCGCCGCTCGTATCGCCGCGTGCGAATTGCTGGATGCCGGTCCGGTATGCGGCCTCGACCTCGGACTTCGCCGCCGTGGCCTTGACGGTCTTGGTGTCGGGCTTGGGCTCGACCTTGGCGACCTTGTCGGGCTTCGGCGGCTTCGCGACTTTCGTCGTCTTATCGGGCTTGGGCTCGGGCTTGGGCTCGACCTTGGCGATCTTGTCGGGCTTCTTGATCTCGACCGGCGGCTTCTTCGTCTCGACCGGCGGCTTCTTGATCTCGACCGGTGGCTTTTTGATCTCGACCGGCGGTTTGGGCTCGAGCTTCGTCGGCTTCGGATCGGTCTTCGTGTCTACCTTCGGATCGGTCTTCGGATCGGTCGGCGCAGGCTTGGTCTCGACGACCTCGGGTTTGGTCGCGGTCTTGGCGGATCCGACCTCGGACTTCGTCGGATCCGTCGCGGCGACGGCGACGTCCGCCGATCCGGTGCTCGATCCGGCTGCGCTCCCCGCGCTCGAACCCGTCTCGGGTCCCGCGCTCGATCCGGTCTCGGGTGCCGCGCTCGATCCTGCACTTGCTACAGCGCTCGAACCTGCGCCTGATCCGGTCTCCGCATTCGATCCGGCGACAACGCCAGCGACGTTCGATCCTTCGGTCGCCGAGCCTTGCGGCGCTGGGTCGGTCTTCGCGACGACCTCGGTGCTCGCGGGTTTCGCAGCGGCGGCGGGCTCGTCCTTCTTCGACGAGCCTCGGAACCCGACCGCGATCACCGTGACGACCAACGCGAGCACGAGGCCGCCGCCGATCAGTAAGACCAGCGTCTTGCGACTCGATGGTGGTGGTGCGTAGTCATCGTCGTCGGCGATCGCCGTGACGGAATCGGTCTGCCAGCCCCACGTACCGAGGAGCTCTTGTGACTTGCGTCCGGTATCGGTCGGATCACGACGCGGCGACGGCAACGACACGACGTCTGCTGGATTCGCCGCGGCTGAAGCCGGCAACGTGTCCGACGCACCGGACCCGTTCGTCCCATGTGATTTCGGGACGAAGGGAGGAGCTTCTCGAGGAGCGGGAGCCGAGAGCGGGGTCACCGTCATACCCGGCGGTGGCGTGAGCGTCAGTTGCGCGGGCTCGGCGTTGGCGCCCGCGGCCGCCGTCGCTGCGCTCGGCATCGGCTCGGCGACCGGGATTGGCGGCGGCGCGCCCGCGATGATCGGCGGCCTCGGCAAGGTCGGCGGCATCGGCGCAGAACCGAGTGCCGTCGGGATCGGAGCGGCCGGTGCAGGTGCTGTTCCGAGCATCGTCATCGCCGGCGAGATCGCCGGTAACGGTGAGGCCGGTGTCGTCAGGACACTCGGTGGAGGGCTCGTCGAGCTCGTGACTTTTGGAATCGCCATCGGCGGCGTCACCGGCTTGGCAACGTGCGGTGCCGGCAATTTCGGTTTGGCGACTTCGCGGTGCTTGGGCAGATCCGCGATGTACGCGGCGACGCGCTCGTCGTTGTCGGGGTAGCCCGCTTCGCTCAACATCTCCTCGATCTCGACCGCCATCACCTTGGTGCTCTGGTAGCGATCGGCAGGATTGCGCGCGAGCGCCT
>JAQBQF010000042.1 GCA_028287115.1 Myxococcales bacterium | reverse complement strand
TCTCCGCCGAATGAAGATCGAGTCGAGCAACGGGGCGCGCTTGAGCCTTCAGCCAGTCGCCTACCAGTTCGGTACCAGCGATTCGAAGGTCGGGTCAAAGGACTGGGACGCGAACTGGCTCATCATTCGTGGCGAACTGCGCGGGAGCGATGGTCGTGAGTGGTCATTTAGTGACCCATGTCTCACCACTTGGGAGGCCGCGTCGCTCGCCGCTTGGTTGCACGGCGTTGTTGACGGTGTTGTCGTGCCGGTTGCCGCCGAAGATCTGTCGGATACAGCTCTCGAGATCTTTACCGAACCGAATATTGCGCTGAGCCTCGCGGCGCGCAACGGCGAACAAGTGAGGGTTCGATTCCATCTTTCGCTCGAAGCGATTCCGCCGTGGTTCGGCGACGACGATCGCCCGGACCTCTTCGAGTACTTCGTGCCTCTCGACACGAGTATCGATGAGCTCGCACGCGCTGCGGACGACTGGGAGAGGGAGCTCGCGCCGTTTCCGGAGCGGTAGCGCAACACGTCGTCTTGCGGTAACCGGGACTCCTATCGTTGGACGCGGCACGGCCAACAGGATGAGCAGCGCGCGATAAAAAGGGCGGCGCCGTAGTGGCGCCGCCCCTGGGTCTTCTCGTCGCGGAGTTCGCATGGAGCCCGCTAGTGATTCTGGCAATCACTTCGCATCGTCTCCTCCGTCGATCTCGAGCCACCAGTCCGCGATTTCGGGCGGCATGCGGTAGATGTATCGCTCCTCCTTCGGTTTGCCCTGGCGGTCTTCGACCGTGATGGGCCAAATGTGGACGCCTTCCTTGATCTTCTTGGCGTACTTGGCGAACCAGGACAACTGATCGCGCAGTTCGTCGAAGCTGAGCCCTCCCGCCTCGGCAAGCTCGCCGTACGTCACCTCGGCGCCTCGGGCCACGGCGATCTTGCGGATCACGGCCCGACCCTTCGGGTTGCGGTAGTAACCAGAGAGCTGCTTGATCTCCGTTTGCGACCAGTCGCCGTTGCCGGGCACCGCCACTGTCACGTCGGCCGGGCCGAGATCGAGGCCCTTGTAGTAGCGATCAAGGGCCTCATAAACCTGAGGCAGAGCGGGCGCAGGAACCGGAACCATTACGAGCTCCACGCTGGATTCGTTGGGCATATTCATCGTTCTCTCCTTGTTGTGGACCAACCCGGATGGGGGTCTACAAGGAGTAGAGCAGATGTACAACGTTCTGTCAACCTTTAAACGGCGACGGGAACCCATCATTGCAATCCCGCGCTTCGGCGTGCCCTTTTGCGTGGGCGCTGACGCCTACCCAGCTTCACGATCGTCATCAGAGCGTTCCTCGCATGCGACCTTCCAGACGAGCTCGCCGAGGGCGTGGGTCACTCGCTTGTCCGTCTCGTCAAGAACGTGCACGTAGACGCGCCTCGTGATGTCGCTTGACCCGTGGCCGAGGCGGCGGCGGATGAGCTGTTCGGGCGCGCCGACGACGTCGAGATAGGTGGCTGCGCTATGGCGCAGATCGTGTGCGGTGACACCTTCGAGGCCGACCCTCTTCACCGCGGGCTTCCAGATCCGGAGCATGAAGTTCTGGTAGTTGAGCGGGCCGCCACGCGGCGAGGAGAACACGAACGCGTCTGCGTCCGAGAGGCAGTGTTGCTCGAAGTGTTCGGCAAGGATCGCCGCGAGCTCGTCGGGAAGGCCGAGCGTGCGCAGCGCGGCCTTCGACTTGACCAACCCGTCGATGACCAGGCGCCCGCTCACGTACTTGATCGCCTCTGCGACCTCGAGCGTTCGGCCGGAGATGTTCACGCGTCCGACGCGCAGCCCGGCGATCTCCGACCAACGCAGGCCGAGCACGCCGCCGACGTACACGAGGGAGCGATACTCGGATGGCATAGTGCTCGCGAGCCGGTGCAACTCCGACGGCTCGAGTGCGCGGCGCGGTGTGTCGCCGTTGCGCGGAAGAGCGATGCGTCGGCAGGGACTGCGGGCGATTCGACCGTCGTCGACCGCGGCATTGAGGACTGCGCGCAGGACGCCGTAGTTCGTTCGTACGGTCGCGGGTGCGAGGGTGGCCGCCATCTCGTTGACGAGCTGCTGAACGTCGAGAGGCGTGATCCCTGCCAGTCGACGTGATCCGAGCGCGGGAACCAGATGGACCCGCAGCACGGTCTCGTCTCGGCTTCGAGTCGTCGCGGCCTTGTGGCCGGCGACATCCAAGTATCGCTTCACCCATTCCTCGAAGGTCAGGTCGCCGAGGCGCGGGTCGTGCCATTGCCCGCGGGCAATGTCGGCCTCGACCGTGGCGAGGTACCTGTGCGCGTCCGCCTTCGCCGCGAAGGTTGTCGGCGCACTCGCCAGGCGGTTCGTCAATGCGTCTCGGTAGCGCGCCTGCCATCGTCCTGATGGAAGCTTCCGGATGCTGCCGAATTGACGACGATTCGTCATTCTCGCCGCGCTCTCCTTGCACTGGCGCACGACGGTTCGGGCCGTGCGGTGAGGTAGGTGCAGGGAGTTGCAGTCAGCGGGCCCGTCGTTCGGCAGGGTCGCGCTGCGATTCTCCGATCCTCGACAGCCGCGGCCGTCGGTACGCCGACGCTACCGCGAGCCTGTGACATCGTCGCCGGTTGGGACGCGTGCTTCGTC
>JAQBQF010000309.1 GCA_028287115.1 Myxococcales bacterium | reverse complement strand
GGTCGCGGAGCGCGAGGTCGTCGAGCTCGAAGCCGCGCTGAGCAATCCCGAGGTGTTCAAGGATCGCAGCAAGGACGTCCAGGCGATGATCAGCAAGCTCGACGCGGCGCGCGCGAACGTCGAGAAGATGTTCGCGCGGTGGCAGGAGCTCGAGGCGATCGCCAAGGCGTCGCCGAGCTAGGAGCCTCTCGATGAGCGAGGCGCCCCGTCCCGCACGCGCGTGCTCGCGTGTTTGCGTGCTTCAGAGCCCTCGCCCCCGCGAGCTATGCCCTACAGACTCCTAGGACGCGCTGTCTATCTTGCGCACGATCAGCGCGAAGCCGCGGAGCCCTCCGACCGGATCGCGAACCGGGCCCATCATCACCGACGCGTGGATCTTCGAATCGTCGCGGCCCAGGCGCCATGCTCGGACATCGATCCGACCGTGGGTGAGCGCGCGGCGTAGCTCGGTGCGATGGACGCCTTGTTCGCGATCCTGCTCGCTATAGAAGTCTCCGATCTGCAGCCCGGCAGCCTCGTCACGCGAATAGCCGAACATGTGCTCTGCGAACTGACTCCAGGCGACCACGCGTCCGACCGGATCGATCATGAACGCGGCGCTGTCGATCTGATCGAGGAGCGCGCGCAAGTCCCCGAGCTTGTCGTCGGGAATCCCTCTCGCAGCTTCCTGAAGAAAGGTGAGCTGGTCTCGCTCTCGGATCTTCACCGGCCGCAGCATGCCAAAGACCGAGCGGCTCGCCAACACACTCGTTCTCGGTGAGTTCCCTACGACCGGTATGCTAGCGTCCGCGAATGCGAAGCCTTTGTCTGTTCCTGCTGGTCGCGTTTGCGACGCAGGCTCGCGCCGACGAGCCCAAGATCGCGTACCAGAAGTTCGAGCTTGCGAACGGGCTCAAGGTCTACGTCATCGAAGACCACAAGGCGCCGACCGTCTACGAGGTGATGTGGGCGCGCGTCGGATCGAAGGACGAAGTCGCGAATCGCACCGGCTTCGCACACCTGTTCGAGCACTTGATGTTCAAAGGCTCGGCGCACCTGTCTGATGGCCTCATGGACAAGCTGCTCGAAGCCGCCGGCGGCTGGTCAAACGCGTTCACATCCGGCGACATGACCGTGTTCCAGAACGTGGGAAACTCGAACTTCCTCGAGACGATGCTGTGGATCGAAGCCGATCGCGTTGCGGGCCTCATCGACACGCTCGACAAGCCGAAGCTCGACAACCAGCGCGACGTCGTGCTGAACGAACGCCGCCAGAGCTACGAGAATCAGCCGTACGGGATGCACGAGCTGATCCTGCAGGAGAACTTGTGGCCGAAGGATCACGGCTACCACTGGTCGACGATCGGTTACCCGGCCGACCTCAAGGCGGCCGCGCTCTCCGACGTCTCGGCGTTCTTCAAGAAGTACTACGTGCCCAACAACCTGACGATGGTGATCGCCGGCGACGTGAGCTTCGAGCAGACGAAGAAGCTCGTCGAGAAATACTTCGCGTGGATCCCGAGGGCGCCCGAGCCGGACCGACCGAAGTACCAGACACCGGCGCCGATCACGAAGCAAGTCGTCGTCAACACGACCGACGACGTTCAGGTCCCTCGCGTGTACCTGGTGTGGCGCGGCCCGGTCGGTTACGGCGCCGAGGAGCCGGCGACCGATCTCGCGGCCGCGATCCTCGGCGATGGCAAGTCGAGCCGGCTCTACAAGCGCCTCGTCTACGACGAGAAGATCGCACAAGACGTCCGCTCGGACTTCGAAGGAGACGCGCTCGGCGGCACGTTCGAGATCGTCGCGACCGCGAAGCCGGGCACGGACCCGAAGAAGCTTGTCGACGAGATCACGGAAGAGGTCGCGAAGATGTCGGCGACGGCGCCCGCCGCGAAGGAGCTCGAGCGCGCACAGAACTCGCACGAAGCGAGCTTCTTGAACGGGCTCGAGCCGACGCTGCAGCGCGCGATCAAGCTCGCGGGCTATGACGTGATGGCGCACGATCCAGATTATTTCGGCAAGGACCTGGCTCGCTTTCGCGCGGTCACGGCGGCACAGATCAAGGACGTCGTCGCCAAGTATCTGAAGCCGACCGCGCGCGTGGTGCTCACGATCAGCCCCGGCGCTCGGACTGAATCCGAGCCCCCCCATTCCGGGCCTGGAAAACCAGCGGAGGAGAAGTAATGCGTCGCGCCCTGATCGTCGTCGTGCTCGCGGCGCTGCCCGTTGCGGCCGCGCCCTTCGACAAGTCCGGCATCACCGACTGGACCAAAGCTCCCGAACCGACGGCGGAGCCAACGTTCAAGGCGCCGGTCGCGAAGCGGCTGAAGCTGAAGAACGGCATGGGGCTGCTTGTGGTCGAGAATCACAAGCTCCCGATCGTCGCGCTGACGTTGCTCGTGCCCGGTGCAGGCGCTTCGGCGGATCCGACCGGGAAGGGCGGCCTCGCCGAGCTCACGGCGGATCTTCTCGACGAGGGGGCAGGTGGCCTGTCCGCGATCGAGCTCGCCGAAGAGTCCGATCGACTCGGTGCGTCGATCAATGTCGGCGCCGGCGTCGATGCGGCCGAGATGTCCGTGCAGACGTTGACCAAGACGCTCGATCCAACGCTCGATCTGATCGCGAAGATCGTGACGCAGCCCGCGTTCGATCCCAAAGAAGCAGATCGCGTGAAGGGCGATCGGATGACGACGCTCGAACAACGACGCGATCGACCGCGGGAGGTCGTGGCGATCATGCTCGAGGCGGCGCTCTACGGCATCAAGTCGGCCTATGGCCATCCTGCCAGCGGGATTCGCGAGGAGTTCAAGGATCTGACCGTCAAGGACGCACAGACCTTCTACAAGGAGCACTGGAGTCCGGCGGCGATGACGCTCGTCGTCGCAGGTGACGTCGACGCGGCCGCGCTCCACGCCAAGCTCGACGCCGTGCTCGGTGTCTGGAAGCCGGCGGGCGCAAAGTTGCCTGTGCGCCCGGTCGTCGCGCCGCAAAAGCTCACCCATCGGTTGCTCCTGGCCGATCGTCCCGGAGCGGCGCAATCCGATGTCCGGATCGGGCTCGTCGGGCTCGATCGCAAGGACAAGCGCTACTACGCGTTCGAAGTCCTCGCGACGACGCTCGGCGGTGGCTTTACGAGCCGTCTCACGCAGCGGCTGCGTGAACAGCTCGGCATCACGTACGGAGCGGGTGCGGGCATGGACTGGCGCCTGTTGCCGGGACCGTTCGTGATCGGCACCGCGATCGTCACTGCGGAGACCGCGCACGGCATGACCGAGACGATCAAGATCCTCGACGATCTCGCGACCAACGATGTTCCAGCCGCGGAGCTCGAGAAGTCCAAGCAGAACATGATCCGCGCGCTGCCCGCGATGTTCGATACGAATTCGTCGACGACCGAAGCGCTCGCGGAGCTCGTGTTACACGGTCTACCCGACGATTGGTTCGCGCACTACGCCGATAGCGTGCGCAAGGTGACGGCGAAGGACGTCAAGACCGCGGCGAAGTCGCTGATTCCGTCGAACAAGATGATCATCGCGATCGTCGGCGACATGTCGAAGGTCCGCGCGGATCTCGACAAGCTCGGCCTCGGCGAGCCGGAGATGCATGATCTCTACGGCATGCCGGTCTCGAAGTAGTCAGTACCAGCTGCGAATCCCGAGCAGGTAACGCAGCGCGCCGACCGGCTCGAATTCGACGCCGAACGTCGCCGACCAATCGGCCGGGTCGCGATAGGCGCGCGTCGCGTTGACCACGAGCCGCGCGCCGATCTCGTAGCGCGACCCGTGGTGATACGGACCCCAGAGCTTCCACGGACACCGGTAACCCCACGACAGCGACGCGGTCGCGTGCTGCTCGCCTCCGCCTGCGCGTGCGATCCATACGCCTTCGCCGTCGTACTGGAACAGATCGAAGCTCGCGGGGGACCGGGTGATCACCACCTCGCCGCCGACGAATGCATCGAGGCCGCGCAGCTCCATCCACGGCCCGATCCGCAGTCCCGTCCCGCCGATCGGAACCGAGACCTCGGCTCCGAGCCCGGTCTCCCAGGTCGTATTCTGATCTGTCGTTGGCGTGATCGTCCCGCGCGCGATGAACCCAGGACGTTCCGAGATGACCCCCCAGCCGAGGCGAAACCACGTCGACCATTCGAATCGCGCAGCATTCTCCGGCCCTCGCCACGTCGTCGGTGATGCCTCGGAATCGGGCTCGGGATCGCCGTAGGCCACTTGGCAGCACACCGGGCGCGCAGCCGCAACGCGCGCACCGAATCCAACCACGAGCACGATCAGCAGGAGCGTCCGCACCGCTGTCCCAACGCTCGACCGGCTTGTTCGATCTAGTTGGAATCAAAGTTCTGCGCGTGCTCGGTGTCGGGCGGCGCGAATGACCCTCGGATAGCTACTAGAGGAGCGTCGTCACGGTCACGCACACCATCAGCAGTGACAGCCACACCGTCGACCGGGCGACGTACTTCATTCGATCGTCGATCGGCGACGCCGATCGGAGATATCTCGCGGCGACGAGCCCGCACCCGATCGTGACGCAGGTCGAACCGACACTGATGATCCGAACGTCCGCGGGCGGTGCATTCCAGCTCGCGATCACGCCCACGAACCACGCGAGGGCTGCCGCGACCGCCGTGGCCCACACCGTACGCGACTTCATCCGACCTCCGAGTCGAGCTCGGTCAGCGCTTCGAGTAGCGGAGTGAGGCGCGCATGCGCAGCACCTGCGTGCGCCGCGTCGAAACGCGCGAACCTCGCTCGCGCGCGGGTCTGGCCGTTCCTCGTCTGATTTGCGGATGTGGTTTCGAGCGCGAGCTGCACGAGGAGCCCGCGCGTGCATGTCGCACGCCACGGTTCGTCGGGAGCTGAATCAATCGCCGAGCGGCTACCGGTGCCCGGTGCCGATCACGTCGACGCTCCAGACCGTGCGACCGAGGTTCGGCCCAAGCGTCCAAGACGCGCCGAAGTCCTGGGTGATCAGGACCTGTCCGCCGTCACCGGCCGCGTAGCCCGCGGCATCCGGCGAGTCCGCATCGGCGATGTGCAGCGTGTGCAGATCCGCCGTGCCGACTTGCTGCGTGCTCACATGTCCACTCGGGTCGATGTTCGCGATCATGCCGCCCGCGCCGACGGCGACCGCCGAGCCGTCTTCGGCGATGCGGACGTCGTCAAACGCGAGATCCGTTGCGAGTGCCTGCCAAGTGACGCCGCCATCGCTGCTGCGCGAGAGGCCATGTCCCGCGATCATCGCGATCGCTCCGTCCGCGGAGACGGCGACTGCATGCGCGCCTGCAAATGACTGCGTGCGTGCGAGCGACGTGGCGTCATACGACCACAGCGAGCCGTCATCACCGAGCGCGAGCACCGTATCTCCCGACTGCGCCGCGGCGATCGACCGAAACTTCGTGACGGCATCGCCGAGTGACTTCCACGAAGCACCGGTATCGGTCGAGACCAGGAACACGCCATCACCGCCGACGAACACGGGGCCGTTGTCTTGCGTGGCGAGCGCGCGCAGATCGGCGGTCGTCGGAACGACTTGCGGGCTCCACGTCGTTCCAGCGTCGCTCGTATAGAGCAGCGTCGCGTGCGTACCGACGACCCACGCTTCACCCGAGTAGCGGCACGCGATGCCCTGGAGCTGCTCTTGCGAGCCGAGGTCGTAGCCCGCGCCGAGCTTACCGTGCGGGTCGACTTGCGCCATTAGCGCATCGCTGCCGACGAGCCATCCACCACCACCACCACCGCCTGTTCCGGTGCCGGTCTTCTTGCAGCCGACCAGCGCGAGAGCACAGATCAAAACAACGTGGGTTCGCATGGGACGCTCCTCTTGGGTTGAGACTACCTCTCCAAGAGGAGGCCACCTCGTGAATGTCGCATTGCGACCGACGTCTCCGTGGAAAACACTGTTTTCACGACGGCAGCACGCCGGGAAGAGCGGCGATCATCACATCGGCGCGATCGATCGCGCGCTGAGCCTTCGCTACGAGCTTGGCCGGGGCCAATCGCCTCATCTGCGCGAGCCGCACCGTACGATCGATCTCGCGGACGGCGATCCACGCGCGGTGGTGCGCCTGCACGCGCGACCGACTTCCCGGCGGTGCCGCAAAGCCTTGCGCGAGATCGCCGCAGGCGGTCGCGAGCGAGCTGACGATCTGCTCGCTGTCACGCATCGCGTTCGCGAGCTCGGCGAGGGGCGGGGCCGCGGCGATCACCGCGCGAAACGAAGCATGATGTTCCAGTGGATGCATGGGTCTTCGGGGCATGCGACGCGGCATTTCACATCGCGCGCCAGATCCGCACGATGCGATCGCGCAAGGTTAGAGCGCAGTGTCCGGTTCGGCCGTCCGGCGATGGGCCACGCGACCCGGACGCCGGACGATCGCGCGCGGTACCCGATCAGGTACGTACCCAGTCGGTGACTCCTCGAATCGCGAGCGAGCGCGCAGCGTGGACGTCATGCTGCAAGCTCCCAAGCTCCACGAGGATCCTACGGACCTCGCCCGCGACTACTGGATAGAACGTGCTCGTACGCATCCCGGTGTCCAGGCCGTGCACCCGAACCTCCGGTGGGGCGGCTATCACGCATGGACCCGGCGCATGCTCCAGGAGTGGACGCTCGATCGACTGCGCGCCGAACGGTCGCGTTATTTGCGGTGCGTCGATCTCGGCTGCGGCTTCGGCGATTGGACCGAGCAGTTCGCGCAGATCGCGGGCGAGGTCCATGGCTGCGACCTGTCCGCTGACTTCGTCGCGCAAACGCGAGCGCGCGTGCCATCGGCGCGAATCGAGCACGCCGAGATCCAGAGCTATCGGTTGCCGCGCGATGTCGATCTCGTCTACGTGGGCGCCGTGCTGATGTACCTGCCGGACGATGACGTCCTCGGCGTGCTGCGGCGAATCCGGCGCGTGATCACACCGACCGCACTCGTGATCGTTCGCGATTACTGCACGTTCAACCTCGGGCGGCCGAACACCGTCGCTCGCGGCGGTTACTACTCGGTGCATCGTCGTCCGGAACATGTCCGCGCGTTGTGCGAACGCGCCGGCTTGCGGTTCGCCGAAGCACGGTCCTCGCCGAGCATCTACGCCGAGGTCATGGCGCGGGGGATCCGAGGGCTCCGCTGGCCGTTGCGTGCGCTGTGGCGCCTCGCGACGTTACCGTGGCTCCGCGCGAGTCACACGTTCGTGTTCCGTGCGTGAGCGGTGCACGAAGTTCGCGAGCGTCATGATCGCGAGCCCGAGCATGGCGAGCACGACCGTGCGCAGACGATTGACCATCGTGAACACGAGGCCTGCCTCGGGCGACGCGCCGAGCAGGCCGTAGAGCGCGTAGTTCGTGCCGTCTGCGAGACCGAGCCCGAGCGGGATCACGTTCGACATCCACGTGATCAGGATGCCAACCGACAACGACGCGATCACGAGCGACGCGGTCATCGGAATGTTGGCGGCATAGAGCACCGCGACGGTGCCGGTCCAGTTGAAGACGCGCGAGCCGAGCACGCCGAGCAGACCTCGTTTGAATCCGGACGACTGCGCGTCTCCGAGCTCGCGCAACCGCGTGTCGATCTCGGCGATCTCGAGCCGCCATCGCGCGCCGCGCTCGACGGAGATCACGCGCAGCTTCGTCGAGAGGTCGATCAGTGTGGCCACCGCGCCGCGCCGCACGATCACCGCGATCGCGATCGCGAGCCCGATCAACACGAACATCCCGATCCACACGACGACCGCGACTCGGTGTGGCAGCTCGAGCATCAGTGCGGTCAGCGGCACACCGATCACGATCGCCGCGATTCCGAAATAGATCGTCGTGAGGTTGAACATCACGATCGCCGAGACCGCGACGTTCGTGGGCACGTGACGCGACAGCATCGTGACCTTCACCGGTTCTCCGAGTGAGTTCGCCGGCGTCAGTCGATTGATCGCGAGCCCACTGACCTGCGCCGCGAACACCTTCCAGTACGCGACGCGGACTCTCGGCCGCAAGAAGCCGTGGACCGCGAACGCGTCGCACGAAACCGATGCCAGATCGATCGCGGCGATCACGGCGAACCAGAGGCCCGTGTGCAGGATCGCCCGCCTCGTGCTGTCCCAGCCGAGGTTATGCAGCAACAAGCCGAGTGCAACGGCGCCGATCAGCAGCACCACCACATTGAAGATCGTGCTCGCGCGACGTGCTGCCACCGGTTCCTAATGCGCCGAAGCTCGAGCCAGGTCGATATCGAACGCTTCGTCCTCGACGCTGACGTTAACATCGAGGACGTGCGGGCCGGCCTCCGTCTTCACGGTGATCGTATACTCGCCGGGAGTCAGGCCGTCGCGCGAGAACCGGCCGAGCTCGTCGGCCGTGACCGGAATCTCCTGCTTCTGGGTCTGTGTCGATTCCCAGCTGATGCCTTCGGAGCCCAGATCGGGCGGCTTGCGGATGATCAGGATGATCTCGGCATTCGCGATCCGCGTCTCGCCGCGATGAACCTGGCCGTGGATCCGCACGAGCGTCGGCACGAGTCGACCGTTGTCGACCTTCCACGGGACGTTGCGGTGGACGACGCGTGCGAGATCTTCCGGCACTTCGACGCCGGCATTCCAGACGGCCAAGTGCGTGAGCCGCGACGAGACAACGACGATCGACTTGCCGTCGCGCGACCACGACACGGTCGCCTTCGGCGGATCGAATTGTCCCGCGGTGATCGCCGGTGGGGCAAGCGCGGCGAGCTCGGTGCGATTCGACACACCGAGCATCTCGAGCGCGCGCGACACGTGCTTCTTGACCGCGTTCGCGGAGATCGCGAGCATCCCGGCAATCTCGGGATTCGTGCAGCCGCGTGACACGAGGATCACGACTTCGTGCTGGCGCGCGGTCAACGACGAATGATCGCGTTCGATGCCGCCGAGCTGAGCGAGCCGAACCGAGACCAGCATGCTGACGTGCTGCAGCCGCGCGAACCAGTTGCCGCCGGCGACCAAGCGAATCGCACCGAGCAGCTCGCCGCATCCGACGATCGGTGCGATCCAGCGTGCGCCATCGGTCGCCGGCATCGGCGTCGCTCGTAGTTTTGCGAGCAGGGCATCGGTCCGGAATCCACCTTCGATGTACTGCCTTGCCGCGGTCGGCTCGAAGGGCGCGGTGCCGAGCCACACGGTCGGGTGGCCATCGAGATGCGCTTCGACCGCAACGCCGGCGACGCCCGCATGTGCGCTAAGCTCGTCTATTGCCGCAGCCGCAACCGCCGCAAAGCCGTCGGCGGCCCGGAGTCTCTCGATCAGCGTGTGCCTCATGTCGGGTGTAGACGAGCCCTTGCGGCGAAACGTCACGCTAATTGTTATGGTCGTCAGATGCGCACCTTCGTGATGGGAGATCCGCAAGCGCCCTTCGCGAAGATGATGGAGGTGCTCGCGCGTCACGGAACGTTGCAAGGTGACCGACTCGCACCCGATATCGTGCTGGTCTCGATCGGCGATCATTTCGATTACGACTTCCGGGGCTTTCAGGTCGCGGGCCAGGAAGGGCTGCGGATCCTGCGGTGGCTCGCGAGTCACGATCCGGCGCAGACCGTCATTCTGCTCGGCAACCACGATGTGTCGCGTGTGATGGAGCTCGTCGCGATCACCGATGAGAAGTTCGCCGAAGCGCGCTCGCTCGCCCAAGCGATCGATGCTGGGGACGGTGTCAACTTTGACGACCGTTCGGACAGCCGGACGAACGAAGGCGCGCACGTCCCGAAGCCGCGCGAGCCCGAGTTCCGTGCCGCGTTCCCCGACTTGCCGTCCTCCGGTCTCGCGGGGCGCGACTACGCGTCGTTCTCCGTCGAGCAACGTACGCTCGTGCAGGAGCTGCTGCTCGCCGGTCGGTTTCATCTCGCACTCGCAGGCGAGCTCGCCGACGGGCGCCCGGCGCTGATCACGCACGCCGGCGTGACGACGCGCGAGCTCGCGATGCTCGGCCTCGCCGACGAACGCGATCCGCGCGCCATCGCCGCGGCTCTCGAGCTGCATCTCGCGCGCGCGATCGAGCACGTCCGCGAACCGTGGCAGGCGGGACTGCCGATGCCGCTGTCGCTCGAGCCGCTGCACGTTGCAGGGACCTCCGGCGAGGAGGGCGGTGGCCTGCTCTATCATCGGCCGACGAACCCGATGCGCCGGGGTGCGGATACCGCGTGGCAGCTCGCGGTCGCGCGGCCGCGCCGGTTCGATCCGCGCTCGCTTCCGCTCGGTCTCACGCAGGTCGCCGGTCACAACGGTCACGCGAAGTGCGTGTTCGAGCTCGGCGATTGGGCCACGCCGGCCGCGCAGGCTCGCAAGCACGGCGGGATTCGCACGCTGCGTCGCGCGGGCGAGACGGTCGTCTACGACATGGGCGTCGCGCCGCCGGCCGCGAACGTCTCGGATCTGATCTTGATCGACGGCGAATTGCGCCGGCTCCCAGCGTCGGAAGTTGATCTATTGCCGATCGCGACGCTCGCGTAGTTGGAACCGATCCGAATGTCGAACATTCTCGGCTCACTATGCTCGGGTGCGTGTTCCTTATTCAAGACGCGCAAACGTTGCTCGGCTCGGTAGACGCGCCGCGTTGCCTTCGCCCTTCATCCGGGTGAGCGACGCGCGGCCTCCGTGCCGCCCATCTCGATTCCGACGACGCCTTCGCCGAACGTGTCGAGGAACTTCCGCAACCGATCCGGATCGCCGCCGCGCACGCCTGCGAACGTCCTCGGCGGCAGCGCGACTCGCACGGTGTGGGCGTCCACCTTCGTGATCTCGGGCTGCGCGAGGACCTTGGCATCGAGCTCTCGCGCATATCGGACCTCGAACAGCGGGCCCTCCGCGGCGAGCCATTCGCGAAACCCGGAGATCGGAAACCCAGCAAGCCCGTGCGCGGCGAGGAGGCGGCGTTCGCGGACGATCGCACGTCGGCTCGCTTGCTTGCCCCACACCACGAGCAGCACGACGCCGAGCATCAGCGGACCGGCACCGGCCACCCGCGCCGGCATCGGACTCAGGCGCATGATGATGCCGATGACGATCAGCGCGACGATCACGCCGATCTTGACGAGATCGAGCGGCAGATCGCGGTGTGGATCGATCACCCGCAGCTTCGCGCGGATCACATCCTCCGGAACTTCGTGCGGGACGCCCATCGCAGCGCCACAGCATAGCAGCCGTTTGGTTGACGCCACGCGATGCGCCCCGATAGTCTGGCCGCCGTGTCTGAGGTCGCGGAGTACGTCGAGGCTTTGTGGCGTGATGGCGTGGGGCCCGACGACGGACCGAAGCTGCGCAAGCTGCTCGCGCAGACCGACGACGATCCCGCGCGCGACGAGCTCCGGTTGTTCGGCTGCTGGTACGATCTGTTGAACGGCGTCCGCGCCGAGGTGCCTGCGATCAGCGGTCCGGTCGAGACGTTGATCGTCCACAAAGCCGCCGAGCTGATGACGAGCCGACTCGCACGTGATCCGGTGGCCGTCGACGCGGCGATGGTCGAGCTCGCGGAGCTGTTAGATCGATCCGCGGACGATCGTCCACACTTCGCGGCCGCGCGCGCGTGGGCGGATCTCGCGCTCGGCGAGGTCGCGCTCGCGGTTTCGGATCTCGAGACGGCTCGCGCGCGCTTCGAGGCCTTGTCCGAACCGAGCTCTCCGATCGCGCTTCGGATCACGGCGCTGCTCAAGACGGCATCGGTCGCGATGGATCGGCGCAACGTCGAGCCCGCGCGTTACCTCGTGCGCGAAGCGACCAAGCTGGCCGAAGCGAACGAGCGCCCACTTCACGCCGAGCGCGCGCGAATCGGATGGGGCCTGCTCGATTCGATGTCCGGCGACATGCCCGCGATGCGCAAGACGCTCAAGCCGCTGATCAAGAAGGGTGCGATCATCCCGCGCATCTTGCTGGCCGGTACCGAGAAGGGCCACCGCGCCATGCAACTGCTGGCCGACGGCATCCGCGAGGCGACGGAACGCAACGATCCCTTCGCGTACCTGATGTGCATCCTGATCGGCGCTCGGCGTTACGTCGTGATGGGCCGGGATGCCGACGCCCTGCTCACGATCACGGCCGGGATCACGCAACTGACCCAGGTCGCGCCGCCGCTCGCGAAGACCCTGGTCGACGAACGCGCCGAGTGGCGGCGTAACTGGGGAGAATTGCGATACAATGAGGCGGAGCGCCGGGCGCTCCTCCTGCTCGCGCCTTCCTGAACGGGTGGCGTGCTGCGTCATAGGAAGGATCACCCCGCGCTTCCGGTAACATAACGGCCTTGCCCTGCGTGCGTGCGATGAGGAATCCATGAGCGAGCTCGACATCCGCAAATCTGCTCGCAGCGAGCGCGCAAAAGACGCGAGCGATCTCGGCATCCAGCACGCGAAGGATCCGATCAAAGGCCCGCTCGCGGCGAGCGGGATGGCGGTTCCCGGCAAGCGCGTCCTGACCGAAGACGTCACGCAGGGCGTCCAGACGCGCGACCCACGCCATCGCGACATCGCGAAGCTGCGCGGGATGCTCGGCGGGCTCCAAGGCGGGGGCACGTCGCTGCACGAAGGCGTGTCCAAAGAATTTTCGCAATTGCTCGGCGGCGTCGATCTGTCGGGCGTGCGGATTCATACGTCGGGTCCCGCGAGTGAAGCGGCCCAAGGGATGGGCGCGCGCGCGTTCACGCACGGCGCGAACATCGTGTTCGCGCCGGGCCTCGATCCGAATTCGAGCGCGGGTCGCCACGTGCTCGCACACGAGCTCGTCCACGTCGTTCAGAACCAACGGTCGGGCGGAGCGGCGATGCACATCGCGGCGCGGATGGATGTCGGTCCATCGGGCAGCGCGGTCGAGTCCGAGGCGGAAGCCGGCGCCCACGCGCTGACGAGCGGGCAAACGTTCACGGTCTCGACGCACAGCTCGCTGCCGGGCATCTCGATGTTCGGCGGTAACGATCCGCTTCCGGCGGCTCCCACGCCGGCACCATCGCCGAGCGCGCAACCGCAACCGGCGAACGCGAACGCGTCGACCGCCGCGACGCCTGGCGCGCCGGGCGCGAAAACCGAAACGACGCCCGCGCCCGATGCGCAAGCCAAGAGTGATCCGAACACGGCTCCGCCGCCGGCGCCGACCCCTGCGCCTGCGCCCGCGCCCGCCGCCGCGGATCCCGCCGCGAAGGTCGCAGCTCCTATTCCGGCGAGTGCAACGTCCTCGGCCGGTGGCGTCGGTCCGTCGATCTCGACGCCGTCGCTCGGGCCGACGCCGACCGTAACCCCGACACCACCACCACCGCCGCCGAACTTCGACGCGAAGGTCCTCGAGGTGCTCGAGCAGCGCGCGGATCCGACCGCGAAGGCGAGCTACGCGAAGGCGGTGTCGAGCGTCAACATCGTCAGGCTCCAAGCCCTCCAGTACACGTTCCAGAAGTCGGGCATCGGCAACACGCTGTTCCAGACGTTCGTGTTCCCCACCGAAGCATTGGGCGACCACTGGGGGCAGGTCTACAAGAACAACGCGTACCGAGGCAATCAGAGCGCCGGTTTCAACTTGGACACGGCGCAGGCCACCATCGAAGGTCTCCGCGGCGTGTTGCACATGCTCGGCGACCTGATGGCGCTGATCAGTGGCTGGGCCGGCGTCGTCGCGATCATCTCGGGCTTGCTCGCGCTGGTGACGTCGGAGACGATCATCGGCGGCTTGACGTTCGGTGCGATCGCCGCGGCCGCGGACGCCGTCGCGACGATCACGGCGCTGATCAAGCTCTCGCTCGACGTCATCGACATGATGCTCGGGATCTTTCAGATGTGCATCCTGATCGGGCGCGCTCGCGCGACGAAGGATCCCGCGGCGCGCGCGCGCTTTGCACAGCTGCTCAAGAAGGAAGCCGGCGACCTGTCGGCGAACGTCGTCAGCTGCACCATTCAGGTCGCGGTGATGGTTGCCACGGCGGGCACCGGCGCTGCGTTCGCGAAGAAGGGCACCAGCTTCTTGACCGCGTTCAAGAAGGAATTCGGCGAGCTCATCAGACCGAGCGTCGTGTTCAAGGGCGGCATCAAGGGCATCGCCGAGAAGTTCGCGTTTGAAGAGCCCGGCAAGCACGTCAAGTTCGGTCGCAAGGTGCTCGGCGTCGAGGCCGAGAGCGAAATCACGATGATCAACAAGCTCAAGCGCGGCGTCAAAGCCAGCAGCAAGGGCAAGAAGCGCGAGCTGGTCAAGTTCTCGTCGAAGGTCAACGGCGGCAAGCTCGTGCAGGTCAATCGAATCGCGTGGAAGCTTTCGGCGAAGGGTACGACCGCAACCATCGTCGCCCCGACCGGCGGGCAGCTGATCGTCGAGACCCGTGCTCCTGATCGCGGTGGCTCGTCGCCCGCCGGAGGCGGAGGTGAGCTGCACGTCCCCGAAAAGCCAGGCAGTCCGCTGACCTCCGTCCAGATGTGGCCGACGCAGCTCGAGACGTTCAGGACCGCGAAGGCACCGCTCGCTGCCGCCAAGGAACGCACCGAGGAGCAATACGCCAACGCCAAAGAACAGCTCGGCGAAGCGAAGTCGCCGGCCGTCGCGGCCAAGCTCAAAGAGGTCTCCGAGCGCGCGAAGAAGTCCGGCACCGCCGCCGGCGAAGTCGAGGGCGATGCGGTCGCGGGCAAAGAGAGCTCCGACAAAGGCCAGGAGCAGGGCGCCAAGGGTAAAGAGACCAAGGCCAAGGCGGACTCGAACCAGGCGAAGATCAACAAGGAGGGCGGCAAGATGGACGGCGCCTCCGCGCATCTCACGCCGCCACCGCCGAAGGATGGTGTCCTCGGTCAGCTCTACAACGCGACGATCGGACGGATCGGCGCGGCGATCGGCGGCGCGCAGACCTGGCTCAAGAACTTCGTCGGCAAGCTCGTGATGTCTGCAGCGGGCTTCTCGAAAGAGGAGCTCGACTTCGCCGGCATCGAGAACGACATGCGGTTCAGCGGCCAGCAGGACCAGCAGACGCAAAAAGATTCGCAAGACACCAAGCAAGAAGTCTCGCCGCTCCAGCAAAAAGTCCACGAGCTGCAGCAAGACCAGACCACCGACGAGCAGGCCGCAATTCAAGGCATGGCCGACGCGATGCAGTTCCTCAGCGCGCTCGAAGAAGCGGAAGAGGGACTCAACAAGGCGATCGAGGGTGGTCAGTCCTATATCGAAGCCGTCTCGCCGATCCTGCGGCACGAGCTCGAGACCCAGGCGGCGGGCAAAGACATCGATGCAGGCTATGTCGCGCCCATCGCCGGCTACGTCGATACCTTCGAGGCCTCACTCGTCGACACGCAGACCGGTCCGACGGCGCAGACGCAGGTCGATGCGCTGTTCGAGTCGATGGTCGCCCAGTTTCCGACGCTCGATGTCGGAGCAGGACGAGCTCAGATGTCGGGCCTGATCGGCCAGTACGACACCGCACATCACGCGCTCGAAGGCCAGGCGAAGGCCGAAGCCGACAAGGTGAAGGCAGTCATCTTGTCGTTCGTCGGGACCGTCGACTATGCGGGCGTCAATGCGAACGCAGAAGCGCTCGACCACCTCGTCGCCGAGTTCGATCGGCAGGAGAACTCTCTCATCGAGCAGCTCTACAACGGGCTGAACTCGATCGTTGTCTCGTTCGGTCAGCAGATCGACGCAGAAGCCGCGGCGACCGCGCCGTCCGCGTCGACCACGGCTCCGCCTTCGACGATTCAGCCGAAGGCCGACGCTCCGGTCCGAGGTGCGATCGAGCCCGCCTCGGGCAGTGGCGAAGCGCTACCGGCGGAAGTGCGGACGAAGATGGAGGGCTCGTTCGGAGCCGACTTCTCGAAGGTCCGCATTCACCAGACCGGTCAGGCCGAGGCGATCGGCGCGCAAGCGTTCGCGCAGGGCGAAAACATTCACTTTGCGGCGGGCAAGTACGACCCGAACAGCACTGCTGGCCAGGAGCTCCTCGGACACGAGCTCGCGCACGTCGTGCAGCAGCGTCAAGGTCGCGTCGCTCCGACGATGCAGATGAAAGGCGGCCTCGGCGTCAACGACGATGCAGCCCTCGAGCACGAAGCCGACGTCATGGGAGCACTTGCGGTCCAGCAAAAGCCTGGCGCCGGGGCCAACCCCAGCGACGGCGTTGCCATCAACCATGATGCGTCTCTCGAGCACGAAGCCGATGTGATGGGGGCACGTGCCGCGCGTGGCGAGTCGGCCGGCGCCGCGAAGGCCGGTGCGTCGCAAGCAGTCGGCCAGGCCGTGGTTCAACGTCAGGGCGGGCCGGCCGCTGCACCGCAGGCGCAGCCCCCGGTGCTGACGCCGGAGCAGGTGCTCAAGGGCAAGGTGAAGGTCTACGGCGAGGCGGAAGTGCCGGTCGTGGCCACCGAGATCAAGGCGGCGTTGCAGCCGGGGATCGAAGCCGAGCTCAAGAAAAAGTTCGACGCCAAGCTCAAGGTGCTCGAAGGGCACGCGAAGACCACGCTCGACGCGGAGCAACTGGTGGGCGCGACCCCGCTCGAGCTGAGTGACGTCAAGGCGCACACGGCCGAGCTAGCGAAATCCAGCGGCGCCGCGGGCCACGCGATCGTCGACGAGGCCAAGCGGATCGCCGGTGCGGCCGTCACAGCGACGGTCGTCGACAACGCGCTTGTCCGGGGCAAAGCGGTGTTCGACGGCGCGAAGGTGAGCGTCGCCAAAGGCGAACAGAAGGAGAAGGAGCGGGTCAAGGCCGACGCCAAGAAGGCGATGACTCCGCTCATCAAGACCAAGCTCACCGAGGTGTCGGACGACCTCAAGAAGAAGGCAACGGCCGGGCAATACGATGCCGACCTCAAGACCGTGGTGGCAACCAAGGTCATTGCCGCCGGCAAACACACCGACGAGCTAGCCTCGCGCAAGGCCGCCGGTGGCGGAGCCAACGGCGTCGACGGTGTCGCAACGGAGGCCGCAAAGGCGGTGATCGCCGACACCGAGGCGAAGATCAAAACGTACCTGGAGAAGAAGCTCGGTGCGAAGGGCGCGGGCTGGCGGCGCTCGGACCAGCTGCGCGACTTCCGCGGCCAGATCAAGGCGAGCGCACGCGAGCAGGCGAACGCAGATGTCGCGGCCGCGATCGCTGCCGATCAGCCGGCCACCGGTCCCGCCACGCAGGCCTACATCGGCATGGCCGGGCGGATGGGCACCTATGACACCGCGAAGGAGGTCGTCAACGAGCACCTCACGAAGCTCGCCGTCGACGGTGCACGCACGCTGATGTCTCAAGTCGAGGTCGCCGAAACCGCGAAGCTGACGAAGATCGCTTCAGAGGCGGCGTGGACCGCGATGCGTACCGTGACCGACCCGGCTCAGGCGAAGATCGCCGGGCAGGCGGCCGCGACCAAGGCGGTCGTCGCCGAGACCAAGACGTTCCTCGCGACGATGACGGCCACCGCCAAAGGCTGGAAGAACACGGTCGTCGGCAAGCCGGCCGTTGCAGGAGCTGCGGGCGCTGCGGGCGCTGTCGCTGCGGCCGGAAAAAATACGGCGTCCGAGGCTGCGGCGATCAAGGCCAAGGTCTCGGAGCCGCGCAAAGACGGCCAGACCGTGGCTCGCAAGGCCGTCGACGCGATCGACGGTAAAGAAGCCTTCAGCTTCGTCCGCACGATCGTCGACATGGCGGCGCCGCATCCCGATACCGGTTGCAAGCTCGAGATCGCGTTCAAGGTGCCGTTGGGCGGCGGCGGATTTGCCCACTTCGTCCTCGAAGGCGAAGCCGAGAAGGAGAAGGACACGACCAAGATCGCCGCGTCGTTCAAGCTCGGCGCGGGTTGGGAGACGCTCGGGATCGCCGTCGCGACGCACGTGGAGTTCTTCCTCGAGGCTTCTGGAAAAGACACCTCCGACGCGGTGTTGCTGTTGCAATACGGCGTGTATCGCCGGATGGCCGACCACAACGCGACCGCCGCGGGCGTGTTCGCAGGCGCGCGCCTCTCCGAGGACAAGACGGACATGAGTCGCGCCGAGCAGAACGAGACCTGGGCGGCGATGGTCGAGGAGCGCGCGCTCATCGATGAAGACAACCACTATGTCGAATCGGGCATGGGTGGCGATCTCGGCGCCAAGCTCGACGCTGGCGTGCTCAAGGGCGACCTGACGGTCTCGCATCAGCGAGGTACGCGCATCGACAAGAAGTCGCTCGGCGCCAAGCACGGTGCGCTCGATCATGGAGGCAAGAGGACCGCTCGCGAGACCAAGGCGAAGAAGGCGAGCGTCGATAAGAAACAAGGCAAGGCGACGAGCAAGACCACGATCGAGATCAATGGCGAGTTCAACCTGGTAGGCACCCTCAAGTGCGCGTTCGGCGGGCAGTTCGTCACGGAGGTCAAGGATGGCGTCCGCGAATCCGACTGCGAGCTGTCGTTCAAAGTACCGTTCGACGTCGGTAACGTGACGCCGTCGACGCTCGCCAACACGATCGTCGGCAACTTCGTGCCTGTTGCGGCGAGCCTGATCAAGAACGCGTGTCAGACGGCGGACAAGTCAACGCCGGAGCTGAACAAGTCGCAAAAGGTCGGTGTGGCGACCGACGCTGCCTGGGACCTCGCGCACGGCGTCGACGCGGCCGTCGCACTCGCCGCGGGCGACATCACGAAGGGGATCGAGACCAGCGTGATGGCGAATGCGACCGTGTTCGGCTCCAACAGTCCCGTGAACTTTGAGTCGGACTACGTCAATGATTCGGTCGCCGGTACGCTCGGCACCAGTCAGCTGTCGAACAGCGCGAACCCATTCGGGACCGAGAGCGCGCTCGAAGTGTCATTCGGCCTCAAGCGCAAGGGGGGCGCGTGGCACCCGCACGTCGAGTTCTCGCAGTCGAAGAAGATCGAGATGGCGATCGGCGGGTTCGGGGCCGGCATGAAGGTCGCGGTCGAGCGCACGAAGAAGCTGTACTCGAAGGGCTAGCGTGGACCCGACCATCGACGAGACCCGGCTCGCGTTCGAGCGGCCCCTTCGCTTCGTGACGCTCGACGGCCGGACCTTCGAGGTGCGGTCCGCCGAGCTCCGGGTGCGCGGTGGCGAGTCGCCGCGCGGCCAGCTGCGGTTTCGTGTCGACGCCGCTGGTTACGCGCAGATCATCGAACGATCGCTGTTCAACCTGTATCCGCTGGTGCGCGATGCCGGAGAGCTCGCTCGCGGCGATGGCGACGTCGAAGTCATCGCTGATCTCCGGCCCGAGCTACTTGCCGACCTGTTCTCGAGTGACATCGAAGCCGAAGCCATCGCGGAGGCACTCGTCGAGCACCGCCGCGAAGGCTTGCTCGGCGCATTGTGTGCGACGGAGAGCTGGCTCGCGGTGTCGATCGTCGAGGCCCTCGATCTGCCCCCCGAGTTGCGCGGCGCAGGCACGCTCTCGACGGGCTATCAAACTGCGTGGGCGCGCGGCATGCTGGGTGCGACCCCCGCGCCGGCCCCCGCACGCGACGAGGTGCGCGCGATGTTCGCTCGCCAGGGCTGGCATACCGAAGCGATCGGCGACACGCTCGTGCGCGCCGCGATCGAAGGCGAGCACGGTGAATGGGTGTTCCTCGTCACCACCGACGAGGCCGCTGCGGTGTGCACGCTGTCATCGATCCATCCCGACGACGTTCCCGAAGCCCGGCGCGCCGAGATCGCGGCCTTCCTCGCGGCTCGCAACAGGGAGCTCGACGCGGGCGCCTTCGACATCGATCCCGACGACGGAGAGCTTCGCCTGCGCTCGACGATCTTGTTCGGAACCGAAGGGCTGCCACCATCGCTGCTCGAACGCACGGCGCTGGCGAACTTGCTGGCGTTCGACGAGCACGTCGATGTGCTCGCGCGGCTGATTCGCGGCGAGATCGACGTGGCGGCGGCCTCCTCGCAGCTGTCGTGACCCCGCGCTCTTAGGTCTAAGGTTCGATCACGCGGATGTGTAGCCCCACCGTCGCGGTCTAGCTTACAGATACGCCGGGTCGCGGTACTCGCCGAGCTCGCTGCGGAACAGATCGCAGATCTCGCCGAGGGTGACGTGCTGCTTTACCGCGTCGAAGATCGGCGGCATCACGTTCTGCTTGTCGTCCTTGAGCGCGGCACGCACGGCGGCGAGGGCGCGATCGACGGCGGCCTTGTCGCGGTTGCCACGGAACGTCTTCGCGCGCTCGATCTGCGCACGCTCGACATCGTGATCGATCTTGAGCGTCGGGATGTTGTCGTTGTCTTCGCCCGACTTGTGCTTGTTGACGCCGACGATCGAGCGCTTGCCGCTGTCGACCTCGCGCTGGAACTCGAACGCCGAGCGCGCGATCTCGCGTTGCGGATAGCCTTCCTCGACGGCCTTGGTGATGCCGCCCATCGCGTCGATCTTGTGGATGTACTCCCACGCCGCGGCTTCGACCTGATCCGTCAGCGTCTCGATGAAGTAGCTGCCGGCCAGCGGATCGGTGACCGCGGCGACGCCGCTCTCTTCATAGATCACCTGCTGCGTGCGCAGCGCGAGCATCGCCGCCTCCTCGGTCGGCAGCGCGTAGGTCTCGTCGTAGCTGTTGGTGTGGA
Organism: Myxococcales bacterium; assembly: GCA_028287115.1. Taxonomy (GTDB): domain Bacteria; phylum Myxococcota_A; class Polyangia; order Haliangiales; family Haliangiaceae; genus JABFXX01. The sequence continues at coordinate 10,868 of JAQBQF010000309.1, read as the reverse complement.
GCGACTGGGTCCCTCCGAGCACCGCCGCGAGGCCCTGCAGCGTCGTGCGCACGACGTTGTTGAGCGGCTGTTGCGCCATCAGCGACACGCCGGCCGTCTGCGCGTGCGTGCGGAGCAGCCACGACTTCGGATTCTTCGCGCCGAATCGCTCGCGCATGATCTTGGCCCACATCCGGCGGCCGGCGCGGAACTTCGCGATCTCCTCGAAGAAGTCGTTGTGCACGTCCCAGAAGAACGACAGGCGCGGCGCGAAGTCATCGACGTCGAGTCCGGCGTCGATGCCGAGCTGCACGTAGCCGATACCGTCGGCGATCGTGAACGCGAGCTCCTGCACGCCCGTCGCGCCGGCTTCACGGATGTGATAGCCGCTGATCGAGATCGTGTTCCACTGCGGCATCGTCGTCGTGCACCACGCGAGCATGTCGCGGATGATCCGCATGTGGCCGCGGATCGGAGAGATCCACTCCTTCTGCGCGATGAACTCCTTGAGCATGTCGTTCTGCAGCGTGCCGCGCAGCTTGTCCGGAGACACGCCTTGCTTCTCGGCGACCGCGACGTAGAGCGCGAGCAACACCGCCGCAGGCGCGTTGATCGTCATCGAAGTCGAGACCTTGTCGAGCGGGATGTCGCCGAACAGGCGCATCATGTCGTCGAGCGTCGCGACCGACACGCCTTCGCGTCCGACTTCGCCGAGCGAGCGTTCGTGATCGGGGTCGTAGCCCATGAGCGTCGGCATATCGAACGCGGTCGACAGGCCGGTCTGCCCGCTCGCGAGGAGGAACTTGAAGCGCTTGTTGGTGTCCTCGGGCGTGCCGAAGCCGGCGAACATGCGCATCGTCCATGGCTTGCCGCGATACATCGTCGCGTGCGGGCCGCGCGTGAACGGGAACTCGCCCGGATTTCCGAGCTGGGTCTCGTACTTCCAGCCGCGCGATGCGAGATCATCGGGGCCGTAGCTGGGCTTGAGCGGGATCCCGCTCATCGTCTTGTAGTCCTGCGAGCTCTCGGGCTTTTTGACCGGCGCCATGGTTTACGATCTACCACGGCGCGCGGGAGTGAGGCCCACGGTTGTGAAGCAGCCGCCCGGCGATGCTAAAGTGGGGAATGCGCCTCGCGACGATGGGTCTGCTCGTCGGTCTCGGCTGCGCTTCGTGCAAAGGTTCGACCAAGGAACACGCTCAAAGGGTCGAGCAAAAAGTCGAGAGCACGGCGAAACAGGCTGCAAAACAAGCGCAGACCGAGGCCGGCAAGGCCGGCAAGTCGATCGGCCTCGGGACGCCGGCCGGGTTCGCCGATGCGATGAAGGCGTTCTGTGCTGCCGTGCCCGATAACGGCAAGACCTACACCAAGCAACAGCAGCAGCAGATGATCAAGGACGTGCTGTACAAGCACCCGAACGCCGAGCTCGTCGCACTGTGGAAATCGATCGAAGGCGCGGATCACGACACGCGCTTCCAGAAGATCCTCGAAGAAGTCGATCGCGCGCAGCTCCAGAGCTGTCATCTGCTCGACCTCATGTACGAGAAGTAAACGGTGATACGTTCCGTTTCATGAAGCTCGCATCGGTCGCACTCGTGGCGCTCGCTCTGGTCGGCTGCAGCAAGTCCAGCGAGGACAAAGCGAAGGACATGGGCAAGCAGGTCGAGGCCGAGGCCAAAGACCTCGGCCACAAGGTCGTGGTGGAAGCCAAGAAGGACGAGAAGCTCGCCGAGAAGAAGATCGAGATCGGTGCAGTCGTCGACTTCGCCGAGGGCATGAAAGTCCTCTGCGAGGCCGTCTCGGCCGAGGTCACGACCTATCACCAGCTCAGCGACGCGACGAGCGACGCGCTCCACAAGCACCCCAATCCCGAGGTGATCAAGCTCTGGGGCTCGCTCGCAGACGTCACGCCCGCCGACCGCGTCCCCAAGGTGCAGGCGATGGCAGATCGCGCGGCCCTCAAGACGTGTCCACTGATCGATTGGTTGAAGCAAGAGCACGCGAAGTAGCGGATGCCGGTCCATCTCCGTGACGTCGTCGGCTACCTCGATACGACGCTCGAGATCGCGCGCTTCAAGGACTACGCCCCGAACGGGCTGCAGGTCGAAGGTACGATCGAGATCGAGCGCATCATCACGGGTGTGTCCGCGTCGGCCGAGCTGATCGGGAAAGCGATCGAGCTCGGTGCGAATCTGATCGTGGTCCATCACGGGCTCGTATGGGGCAGCGGCCTCGCGTCGATCACGGGTGCGCTCGCGCGCCGGCTCAAGCTGTTACTCGCGAACGACATCTCGCTCGCCGGCTACCACCTACCGCTCGACAAGCACGCGCGGCTCGGCAACAACGTCGGGATCGCGGATGCGCTCGGCCTTGGGTCCACGCGCGACGCGTTCGGCGATGTCCGCGGCACGGCGCTCGGGCTCGCCGGGGCGTGGGCGACTCCGCTGCCGCGCGATCAAGCGGTCGGCCGCGTCGCGGCGGGCGTCTGCAACGGGCAACCGCCGCGGTTCGTGTTTCCGCACGGCCCCGACCTCGTGCGCAAGGTCGGCATTTGCTCGGGCGCGGCGAGCGATCTGCTCGAACCGGCCGTACTCGCGGGTTGCGACATGTTCATCACGGGCGAGCTTGCGGAGCGCGCCGGCGATCTCGCGAAGGAGCTCCAGGTGACGCTCGTCGCCGCGGGTCACGTCGCGACCGAGGTGTTCGGCCCGATGCGCCTCGCCGACGACCTCCGGATCAAGTTCCCGGGAGTCGAGGTGCAGTTCGTGCCGGTCGGCAATCCGCTGTAACAGTGCAACCCACGTCAGCGTTGCGGAGTCTTGTTCGTGATGGGGGGCGATGCTCGCGGGGCCGGGACGATGAGACGGATCGCCTTCGTCGCGATCTTGCTTGCTGCGTGTAGCAACGGACGGCCTGCTCTAACGCACGAGCCACCGCCGCCGTCCGGCGCGATGCGCGTGATGAGCTACAACGTCAACTTCGGCCTCGCCGGAGATCCCGCCGGTGTCGCCGCGGTGGGCGATGCCAGGCCGGACATCGTGCTGTTGCAAGAGACCAATCGCGCGTGGGAAGCCGCGTTCGTCCATGGCCTCGGCGACCGCTACCCGCATCACAGGTTCACGGAGCCCGAGGGCTGGCCCGCCGGCGGCATGGGGATCCTGTCGCGATTTCCGATCGTGTCGATCGATCAGCTGCCGAGTCACGGTGGACCGTTCTTCGCGTGGCGGGTCGTGCTCGATTCACCGCTCGGCCGGATCCAGCTCCTGAACGTGCACCTGCGGCCGCCGATGTCCGATAGCGGGAGCTGGGTGGTCGGCTATTTCTCGACGCGCGAAGACCGCGAGCGCGAGATCGAATATCACCTCGCAGCGCTCGATCCGAAGCTACCGACGATGATCCTCGGTGACTTCAACGAAGAAGGAGACGGGCGGGCGGTGTCGCGCATCAAGAACCTCGGCTACGCCGATGCGATCGACGAGCACAACGGGAACAAGCGGACCTGGGAGTGGCCGGTGTCGGGCTTCACGCTGAAGTTCCAGCTCGATCACATCCTGCACGACGATCACTTCGTCGCGATCGCGTCGGCGATCGTCGAAGCGGGGCGCTCCGATCACAAGCCGGTGTGGGCCGATTTCGAGCGAATCGATCCGTGACGAATCGTCCGTCGAGACGCGGCGAGGAAACGGGATCACCTGCCCGGACGTGGCAGCGCCCTCGAGCATGAGTTGTGGGCGTAGGGCACCAGATCTCGCAGCGCCAAGCTCTCGTGCGGCGAAAACGCCGCTAGCACGGGTCCACGGCGCGCCGTTCGAGTTACGCTGCGGTCCTATGCGGTTCGCGGCGCTGCTCTTGGTCGTCGCCCTTGTTCTCGCAGCTTGCGGCGACGACGTCTCTGGTGAAGTCACGGTCGTAACGCCGCCTGCGTGGTCATTCGCGATCGGCGAGCTCGTGAAGCTGACCCCCTCTCCGGCGTTGCGTCTCGAGACCACCGAGGATCCCGCGCGCGGCGGGTTTCAGATCGTGCTCGCGGACGACGCGATGCTCGCCGCCGAAGCGTACGCGCTCGACACGAGCGGCATGACCATCGCCGTCCGCGCCCATGATCTCCTCGGCGCGCAATACGGTGTCGCCGCGGCCCTCGAGAGCCTCGGGTTTCGGTTTCGGCATCCGTTCGAGTCATTCATTCCCACCCGGCCGATGCTCGCGCCGTTCGAAGCGCTCGGCGTCGTTCATGCGCCCGAGGTCCGCGTTCGCGGCATCCAGCTCCACACATTGCATCCGATCGAGGGCTACTTCGCGTTCTGGGAGTCTGGCCACACCGAAGACGCACATCGCGTGATCGACTGGCTGATCAAGAATCGCGGCAACTTTCTCCAGTGGGTCGCGCTCGACGACATCATGGAGCCCGGCCGTCACGCCGACTGGCAGGCGTACACCCGCGAGCTGATCGATTACGCACACGCGCGCGGCGTGCGCGTCGGGCTCAACATCGAGCTGTACGGGCAAAGCAACCTGCAGCTCGCGTTCGATCTGTCCGACGATCAAACGGGCATGGTGCCGATCGCCGACGAGATCGCGGCGCGGCTGCCGCTGATCACCAAGGACTTGCCGTTCGACGTCTACGATCTCAGCTTCGGCGAGTTCTTCGGCGCCGATCCTGCGCGGTTCATCAGCTCGATCAACGAGGTCGCGAAGCAGCTGCGCGTGTTCGCGCCCAGCGCCGAGATGCACGCGGTCGTCCACGTCGGCGCCACGCAGCGCGTGATGTACATGGGCGAGGACCTCATCTACTACTTCCTCGTCAAGTTCGCGGATCCGACGATCGTCCCCGAGCTCCACACGGTCATGTACTACGACCTGTTCGAGGACGCGGGCGGCGCCTACCACCACGATACGTTCGCCGAGCACCTCGCGTATCTGCGTGCGCGGATGTGTGCGCACCAGCCCGCAGGATATTTTCCAGAGACCGCATACTGGGTCGCGTTCGACGATTCGATCCCGACGTACCTGCCGCTCTACGCGCACTCGCGGTGGCTCGATCTCTCGATGCTGCATCAGATGGCGTGCGCGCCGCTCGACCAGCACCTGATCTTTTCGAGCGGCTGGGAGTGGGGCTACTGGCTCAACGACGTCGCCGCGCTGCGCGCGAGCTACGAAGCCGGCGGCGATCCCCGCGCGCTCACCCGCGCCGCGCTGTCGCCTGATCTCGGTGATGGCGCAGCGGCTCTCGTCGACGATCTCGCCGACGCTCAGCACGCCGCCTTGATCGATCAACGACTTGCTGCGTACCTCGCGAGCCGCGACGCCGCGATCGACGCAGGCCGCTCCCTCGGAATTGTTTCGCAACCGGACCGCGTGACGTTCGAGGACCTCGTCGCGGCGACACCCGATGCACGCGATCTGTTCGCGACGAACGTGCTCGCGCCACTCGGCGCCTTCGCGACTCGGCTCGACGAGCTCGCCCTCCAGGCGAACGCGCTCGACCTGCCGCGTTCGCGCTGGGCCGCGGAGCTGCGCGACGGCTTCGAGATCGATCGGCTGCGTGCGGAATTCATCGTGCAGCTCTATCGCGCAACACTCGCTCATCTTCGCGGCGGCGATCCCGGGCCCTCGCGCGACAACGCGGCGGCGCTGTTCGGCCAGGCGAAGGCGCTGGTCGCGGCACGCCATCGCGATCTCCACGACCCCCACGGCGAGCAGCTGATCAGGCGCGCGCCGAACTCGACGTTCTATCAATACGGCTATCTATTCAACGCCGACACGCTCTGCTACTGGAAGCGCGAGCTGTCGCAGGTCGACGCGATTCTCGGGAACACCACGGCCGGCGCGCCGGCCTGCTTGTTCTGAGAAACTACCGGCGCCAGAAATAGCCGCCGCCGCCGAGCAGAACCAGCACGATGAGGATGATCAGAAGTGCATTGGTAGACATGGTCGGGTTCTCCTTCGTCCTCTGATGCTGCAAGCGATGCACCGAGCCGCCTGCGAATTGCTCTGTAGTAGAGTAGGGCCTTGAGCGCGCCTCCCATTCGCCTGCCATCCGGCGTTCGTGACTTCCTGCCACGTGCCGCCGCGCGCCGTCGCGTTCTTGCAGAGCGCGTCGTCGGGGTCTTCGAGGCGTGGGGCTACGCGCGCGTCATCACGCCGATGTTCGAGTGTGCGGACGTCCTCGAGCGCGGGCTCGGCGCGGGTGCGAAGGCCGCGGCGATCCGGTTCGTCGAGCCGGGCACCGGTGAGATCGTCGCGCTGCGTCCCGATATCACCCCGCAGATCGCGCGCGTGATCGCGACGCGCATGACCGACGTCGTCGGGCCGATCCGCGTGTGTTACGAAGGTTCGGTCACGCGGCTCGCGGTCGAGCTCGGTCAGCGCGAGATCCTCCAGGCCGGTATCGAGCTCGTCGATTCCGGCGAGCCCGACGGCGATGCCGAGGTGCTCGCGGTCGCGGCGGCGGCACTCGCGGAGATCGAATTGCCCGGCGTGCGCCTCGATATCGGTCACGTCGCACCGGCCGCGTTCGTCCTCGGGTCGGCGCCCGATGCGGACGCGCGCGCCGCGGTCGCCGCTTCGCTCGCGCGAAAAGATCGCGCCGGGCTGCGTGCCGCCGCTCGCGTGCTGCCTTCCGCCGTGGCGCCTCTCGCAGAAGCGCTCGCCACGCTGTGGGGACCGGCGGCGGCGACGCTCGATCGCGCGGCGGCACTGCCATGGCCACCACACGTCCTCGATGCACTCGCCCGGCTCCGCGCGGTGCTCGCGATGTTCGGCGAGCTCGCCGAGCCGGCGCCGCAGGTCACGATCGATCTCGGAGACTTGCGGGGCTTCGATTACTACACGGGCGCGCGGTTTGCTGCATATGCGGCCGGCGCGCCGGATGCGGTGTTGCGCGGTGGCCGTTACGACGAACTACTAGGCCGTTACGGACGACCCGCACGCGCCACGGGTTTCGCGATCGATCTCGAAGCGGTTGCCGAAGCGCAAGGCTCGATCGGGGTGGCCTCGCCCGTCTCCGTTCCCGGGATCGCCACGCACGGCGCGAAGGCCGCCGAGCTCGCGCGATCGCTCCGGGCGGCAGGGCTGCGAGCCGTCGCCCAGTTACGCGCTCCGGAGACGTGGGGACGCTGGCTGAGAGGCGCGGGTCTAGACGGCGCGCTCGTCGGAGATCAGCTGATCTTACCGGACGACACACAAAGGGCTGCGAGTTCGGCGATCCAGGCGGCTCGGGCAGGCGACACGAAGCCTCTGATCGCGCTATTAACGAAAGCCTAGATGTCGGTCGTCATCGTCGTCGGTGCCCAATGGGGTGATGAGGGGAAGGGGAAGGTCGTCGACCTGTTCACGGAGCGTGCGAATGTCGTCGTGCGCTACGGCGGAGGCGCGAACGCGGGCCACACGCTCGTGATCGACGGCAAGAAGCTCGTCACGCACCTCGTGCCGTCGGGGGTGTGTCATCCCGGCAAGAGCTGCGTGCTCGGCGATGGCATGGTGATCGATCCGCATACGCTGCTCGAGGAGATTGCCGATTGCCAGAGCAAGGGTCTGCTGGCGCGCGGCGAGCTCCTGATCGGGCTCGGGGCGCACGTGATCCTTCCGTATCACAAGCTGATCGACGGCCTGCGCGAAGATCACGGCGCGAAGCGGGGCAAGTCGATCGGTACGACGCGCCGAGGCATCGGGCCGGCGTACGAGATGAAGGCCGCGCGGCGCGGCGTGCGGATGCGCGATCTCTTGCGCTTCGATCGGTTGCGCGATCTCGTCACCGCGAACCTCGACGATCTGGCGCCGGTGATCACGCATCTCGGCGGCACCGTGCCGACCGCGTCGGAGATCGCCAAGTGGATCGATGAAGCTGCGGCGGCCGGCGAACGCCTGCGCAAGCACACCGGCGACGCCGGTCGTCATGTCGCGAACGCGATCGCCAAAGGCGAGCACGTGCTGTTCGAAGGCGCGCAGGGCTGCCTTCTCGATCTCGATCACGGCACGTATCCGTACGTGACGTCGTCATCGACGATCGCCGCGGGCGCGTGTCAGAGCGCCGGCATCGGTCCGACGCAGATCGATTCCGTGGTCGGCATCACGAAGGCGTACGCGACGCGCGTCGGCGAAGGTCCGTTCCCGACCGAGCTCCACGGTGCCGAAGGCGAACGACTTCGACAGGCCGGCGGCGAATTCGGTGCCACGACCGGGCGGCCACGCCGTTGCGGGTGGCTCGATCTGCCGGCGCTGCGGATGGGCGCGCGGCTTTCCGGAATGCAGTCGCTCGCCCTGACCAAGCTCGACGTGCTCGCCAACCTGCCCGAGGTCAAGGTCTGCGTCGCGTACAGGCTCGACGGCAAGGAGCTCGACGAGCCGCCGACCGATCCTGACGACATCGCGCGCGCGGAGCCGGTCTATACGAAATTTCCCGGGTGGGGCAAGCTCCCGTCCGACGCGCGTGACTTCACGGATCTACCGGCAACCGCGCGTGCTTACGTCGACACGATCGAGCGGATGGCAGGCGTCCCGTTCTGCTTGGTCTCGGTCGGTCCCGATCGCAGCGAGACAATTCGGCTTCGCGATCCGTTCGCGTGAGTCTTATATAAATCCAGATCGCGTTCGGCCCAGAACAGGGGCAAGCGCATGATTTGTGATACGATCTTTCCTCCAAGGGCAAGGGGCACTTGGGGGTCACAAGTACCGAGACGCGGCACTTTTCATTTTCCGCGCACTAGGAATCGCCCATGAAGATCGTTTGCGATGCATGTCAGGCCAAGTACTCGATCTCGGATGACAAGGTACAGGGCAAGGTCTTCAAGATCCGCTGCAAGAAGTGCAGCAACATCATTGTCGTTCGCGGTGGAGCCGGCGGCGCTGAAGCGGCGCCCGCACCCCAACAAGAGAAAGAGACCCGCGTCTACGACTACGGCTATGAAGGCGGCGGTGCGCCCGCCGGTGATGATGCGGTGTGGCACCTCGTCATCAATCAGGATCAGATCGGTCCGCTGACCGTCGCCGAAGTGAACCAGAAGTTCGCGGCGGGCGAGGTCGATGGCGAGACCTTCACCTGGCGCGAGGGCTTTGCCGACTGGCTGCCGCTCGCGCAGGTCGATGCGTTCACCGGTCTCGTTGCGTCGGGCAGCACGACGACCGCGCACAGCGGCGGCGGAGGAGGCCACGCGGCGGTGTCTGCGATGTTCGGCGGCGGCGGCGAAGAGGGCGGCACGCAGCGCAGTGATCCGGGCGATCTGTTTGCGGCCGCCTCGTCGAGCTCGCGCGGTGAGGATGACGACGGTGGCGATCTGTTCGGATCCAAGCCTTCGTCCCATGCAAAAGAAGCGGCCAACCAGAAGCTGCGCGGCGAGCGTAACGAGAACTCGGTGTTGTTCTCGCTCAACAACCTCGCGCAACTCGCGAGCGACAAGCCGTCGATGTCGGCGCCGTCGTCGTCGTCGCACCACGGTGGATCTGCTTCGGCCGCACCCGGTCACGCGACCGGCCAAGCGGGTGGCGAAGGCTCGGGCCTGATCGACATTCGCTCGATGGCGAATGCCTATCTCGGTACACCCGGGCAGGCTCCGCGCTCGGCGTCCGCGGGCATCGGATCGATCGACGACTTGCCGGTGTTCGGCGGTGGCGGATTCTCCGAGCCCGCTGTCCTCGTGCCGTCGGCTTCGCGGTCGTCGAACAACAAGCTCCTCTACGGCATGATCGGCGCGGTCGGTCTGCTGCTCGTCGCCGCGATGGTGATGATCTTCATGCTGATGAAGGGCGGCAAGGAAGACAAGAAGTCGTCCGCCGTCGCGATGAACGAGACCACGGGAAGTGCGGCCGGCGACAAGCCCACCGGTGACAAGCCGGCCGGCGACAAGCCCATCGGTGACAAGCCGGCCGGCGACAAGCCTGTCGAAGGCAGCGCGGCGGCGGCCGCCACTCCACCGTCCGGTGGGAGTGCGACGACGGGAACCACGCCGCCCACGCCACCTGCCGACAAGCCACCTGCCGAGAAACCTCCCGCGGACAAACCGCCGGCGGAGAAGGCACCGGCGCATTCGGGCACGACGACGACGCCGCGACATACGAGCTCCACGCCAACGCCTGCGCCGACTCCGAAGGACAAGACGGTGGCGGAGCCGAAGCAGCCCAAGGCAGACGCCGGCGGCGGCGGTTGCGACGAAGTCTCGTGCGTGCTCGCCAACTACGAGGGCGCATGCTGTTCGAAGTTCAAGAAGGGCGGTGGTCACGCCGCTTCCAACAGCGACTCGGGATCGAGCAAGCCGAAAAGTGATCTGCCCGATGCGCTCGATCGTTCGATGATCTCGGCCGGCGTCGGTAACGTGAAGGGCCGCGTCACCTCGTGCGGCGACAAGTCGTCCGCGAAGGGCAAAGTCAAAGTTCACGTCAAGGTCGGTTCCGATGGCCGCGTCCAGAACGTCAACGTCGAGGTGACGCCTGATCCGGCACTCGGCGCGTGCGTTGCCGCTGCGATGCAGAAGGCAAGCTTCGCGAAGACGCAGACAGGCGGTTCGTTCAGCTATCCGTTCGTGTTCTAAGCCGGCAAGGAAACCGAGAGCGGCGATGTTCTCGGCAGACGCGCAGCGAGTCGTGCGCGTCGCTCATGGGACACGGTAGGCTCAGAACGGCTTCAGCCGACGAGAACGCGGGGCTTCGCTGACGCCAAGCGCGGAAGCGAGGGCCAGCGGTTGTAGGCGCTGACCGAGGAGGCTTGTGAGCAACGCCGAATGACGGTGATGACTTCTCACGTCGTTGTTGGTCACAATCCGTGTCGCCGTCCACAGCCGTGCCGCGCGTTCTATTCGGCCGGTCGAGCTCGATTTGGACATCGGCTCGTTCGTTCGCCGTTGTCGAGTTAACTGCCGGTCGGGGGTTCGATACCTCCTCCGGAGCCCATCATCGAC
>JAQBQF010000066.1 GCA_028287115.1 Myxococcales bacterium | reverse complement strand
TCTTCGATCACGAGCGCGCTCCCGCTCGCGAGTGGCGTGCTCTGCAGCGTCAGACCCCACGGTGTCACCGGCGAGGGACCGAGCACGGGGATGCCCATCGAGCGCGCTTCCCAGTACGAGCCGAGGTTCGGGACCTGCTCGTCGCCGAGTGCGATCTGCATCAGGATCTGTTTCGGCTGCGTCGTGGTCGGCGGACCGGCAAGCACCGTATTGACGATGCCCGAACCTTCGGTCTTGTCCCACCGCATCTGGCACAGGCCGATGACGAGCGTGTCGTCGAGCGCGTCGCTGTAACCACCGTTCAAGATGATTCGATAGGTCGGCCAGTCGGCGGAGCGATCGAGCAGCATCGAGTAGTTCGCCGCGCCAACCCCGATCACACCGCGCGTGATCGTTGGTTCGTACGCGAGCACGGGCGCACCGAAGATGCCGCCTTGCGATAGCCCGTAGTAGACGACCTGATTCGGATCGACGAGGCGCTTGTTACTCTGCGCCGCGTCGACGAACAGCTGCGTCGCAAACGTCGTCTTCATCGCTTGCACGAGCGTGATGTGATTGACGATGCCTTGCTCGAGCACCTCCATCACTTCATCGGCGTGAGTCGCTTCGTTGAGAGCGCGCGCGACCGCGTTGACGTCGACCTCGGACATGCCACGCATGTCGGTGCCTACGAACACCATGCACAGCTCGGCTGCAGCCGTGCGCTGGGTCCCGCTGGCGGTCTGGTCCGACGCCCCCATCAGGCCATGGCCGTAGATCACCATGCCGACCGGCGAAGTCGCGGTGTACGCACACGCCGGGACGATCGCGGTGAACGGAATTTGATAGAACCCCTGCACGGCCGGCAGGCCTTGTGCATCGCGCGCGATCACCGTGCCCGTGACGTTCGCGGCGCCGCCGTTGGTCAGGAACAGCGGTGCATCGAGGGTGCCGGTGATCTTGCGGCGAATCGGATCCGTGGGGCTGATCTCGTCGGTCACGACCGTGAACTGAATGGGATGATTCGCGAGCGCCGCCATCGCGCGATCACGTGCGGCGATCATGTCGCGATGGAGAAAGTCGTCCGAGGCGACGGTGAAGTCCCACGCGACGACGAGCTCGGTCTCGGGGAAGCCCGCGGTATCGAGCGCACCGAGCACGTCCTGGAAGCGCGGGCGCATGTCCTCGAGCAGCACGTGATCCGTGTGGTGCCCGTCCCGCAGTGCCGCGAAGCCGGGTGGAATCGCCAGATCTCCGCCGTCCTTCGCCTTCACGCGATTCGTGATCGCGACCGCATAGCGATGGCCGCCGATCAGCCGCTGCGCGGGGCGAAGAAACAGCGCCTGCGAGTCAGGCGTTGCATCCGCTTGCATGTCGATCTCGGCAAAATGCGCGACGCGTAGACCCGTCGTCATGTCGACGATCACGGTCGGGCTGTTGGGCGCGAGTGACAGGTCCATGTTGTCGGGCGGTGGCAGTCCGTCGGGAGACACGCCCCCGACAAATGACATCACCATCGGCGCAGCGGGCGAGAAGCCATCCGCGACATTCCAGCCGGCGGGATCGATCGCGATTCCGTCGAAGTTCGTCGGTAGCGTGCCTTCTGGGATCGCGAGATGACGGCCGGTAGGCGTCGACATATCGTCGACCTCGAACGCCGACGAGGGCCAAGGCGTCATGCAGTGGTTGACGCCAAGAGGATTGCACTCGGCCTTGATTGGCAGCGCGGTATCGCTGCTACACGCGGCGAAAACGACGAGCAAAGACCAGGCAACCCGCATCGAGATGAACCTACACCGAACACGACTCGTCGGGCGAGAACTCGGTTTGGTCGAAACGGGATTTTCATGGTGGCCGCGCTATATTCACGCGGTGTTACGGATCTGCGTGATCTTGCTCGTCGCCGCCGCGTGCGGAGGTCACACGCCCGACGCGAAGCCGGCCACCAAAGGCGATCCGCACACCGTCGCCGTCGGCACGGGATCGGGCTCCGCGACGCCGGCGCCCCCGGCGACCTTGCCTAACGTCGGCTGCCTCAAGCCTAGCTGTGCCTTTCATGCTGCCACGGCGACCTACTTCACGTGCCTGGCCGGTGGCGCGGGGGCCTGCTTCCACTTCGGCTCGCCTTGCGCGCCGGCCGACAGCTGCATGTACGACCCGGCGGATCACATCTACAAGCTGTGCACGCGCGCGATCCAGGGCACCTGCGAGCAGTGGGGCGCGGCCTGCGGCCCGAGCTCGGCGTGCATGTTCGATCCCGCCGACGGCCTTCATCATCATTGCGATGCGCTCGCGGTCGGCACGTGCAAGACGTACGGCGCCCTGTGCGCGCCGTAGATCTCGCCGCGAACAGGTACTGCCCGACTCCAGATCGCGCGCGACGGCGAGATCGTGCGGACAGGCGTCAAGCCGCTCAAGCTAGGCCCAGCGTCTTCACCGCGGCGGATGAAAGTGCAATTGGGTTTCCAAACTGGATGTCGGTGTTCCGAACCCGCAGAATGAACAGCATCTCCCTGAGCTCCGCATTCCGGTTCGAGTATGTGCCGCCCGAGAGCACGCGCACCCGGCGTGCGTTTCAGGTCGTGATCGCTCTGCTCGCGCTCGTACCCGCGTGCGGTCGGCTGCATTTCGATCCGCTTGGTGGCGACGTTGCGGGCGATGGCGGTCCTGAGGCCGACGGCGGTTTTGTCGGGCGCAGCGAGACCTACCTCAAGCCCTCGAATGCGCCGATCGGCCAGGAGTTCGGATGGAGCCTCGCGATGTCCGAAGATGGCAGCACGCTCGCGGTCGGGGCGTGGACTGAGTCGAGCGCGGCGACCGGCATCAACGGCAACCAGGCAGACGTCAGCGAGCTCGGGAGCGGCGCCGTCTTCGTGTTCACGCGCGTCGGCGCAACATGGACCCAACAGGCGTACGTCAAGGCGTCGAATACCGGCACCTACGACCAGTTCGGTACGAGCGTTGCGCTGTCGGCCGACGGCAGCACGCTCGCGGTCGGCGCCTTCGCCGAAGCCAGCGCCGCGACCGGGATCAACGGCAACCAGGCGGACAACTCCGCAAGCCAAAGCGGCGCGGTATACGTGTTCACGCGCGCCGGCGCGACCTGGAACCAGCAGGCATACGTCAAGGCGTCGAACACCAATGTCAGCGACCGCTTTGGCTGGTGCGTCGCTCTGTCCAGCGACGGCAACACGCTCGCGGTCGGCGCCTCCCTCGAGGCCAGCGCCGCCACCGGGGTCGGCGGCAACCAGGCCGACAACTCTGCCGTGTCGGCCGGAGCGGTGTACGTGCTCACCCGGGCCGGGACCGCGTGGACGCAGCAGGCGTACGTCAAGGCATCGAACACCAACGCCAACGATCAGTTTGGCAAGAACCTGGCGCTGTCGTCCGATGGAAACACGCTTGCCGTCGGCGCGACGCACGAGTCCAGCGCGGCGATCGGCGTCAACGGCAACCAGAGCGACAACAGCCTCGTGGAGAGTGGCGCGGTCTACGTGTTCACTCGCGCAGGGACGACGTGGAGCCAACAGGCCTACGTCAAGGCGTCGAACCCCGGCTCGATCGACTCCTTCGGAGCTAGCGTCGCCGTCTCGTCAGACGGCAACACGCTCGCGATCGGCGCCGCGCTCGAGTCCAGCGCCGCCACGGGAATCGGCGGCAACCAGGCTGACAACTCTGCCGTGTCGGCCGGCGCGGTCTACGTGCTCACCCGTGCCGGTACCACGTGGACGCAGCAGGCGTACATCAAGGCTTCGAACACCGACGCGTCCGATGCGCTCGGCTGGAACATTGCGATCTCCGCGGACGGCAACTCGCTCGCGGCCGGCGCCCCGGGCGAAGCTAGCGCAACCACCGGAATCGGTGGCGACCAGGCCGACAACAGCAAGATACGCAGTGGAGCGGCCTACATGTTTCACCGCGCGGGCACGTCCTGGACCCAGCTGGCCTACGTCAAGGCGTCGAACACCGATGCCAGTGACCAGTTCGGCTTAGCCGTGGCGCTCTCCGGCGACGGGAAGACGCTCGCGGCGGGCGCCGACGCCGAGGCCAGCGCCGCAACCGGGATCGGCGGCGATCAGACCGACAACAGCGCGACGGGTGCCGGCGCGGTCTACATCATCGAATGAGGTGCGGCGCACTCCCGTAGGAACCAGGACCGCGGGCACCAACGCTTCACGATCGACGACGGTGATAGAACGAGTCTAGATCCTAGAGCTGCGAGGCCCGTGCGCGCCGCGATCTCGTCGAGACGGCGGCGCTCGGTCGCAGTCCGTGCGCCGAGCACGTCCTCACCTCGCGACGCGACTCCTCGCTCGGTCGCGGTGGAGTGCTGCCGCTCGTTTGTGCGCGGCATTGTCGGGGGCTGAGCGGCGCGTTTTCTGCACGATCTCGGAGGTCGAGCGCATGCAGGAGACCGACCGCATTCCCGACGAACCCGTCCTGGTCCGCCCGTCGCGCGTCGAGCGACGCGTGAACAACGTCCTCGAGCGCACCGCGAGCGTGCTCACGTCGGTCGTCGGTGTCTTCCTCGTGCTGTTTGTCGGCGTCGCGCTGTTCGGAGTCATCGAGCAGATCTGGGAGCCCCTCGTCCGCCAGCACGACTTCACGCGGGCCGCGTTGCGCGGCGTCGACGCCGCGTTCGTTGCGATCATCTTGCTCGAGCTCGTGCACACGACGGTGTCGCAGGGTCCGCTGACGCGGCAGCTCCAGCACTTCCTCGTGATCGGGGTCACCGCCGGCGTGCGACGAGGGCTCGATATCGCCGCCGGCGTGCGCGAGGCCACTCCGCGCGAGATCATCATCGATCTCGTCCTGAACTCGGTTGCGGTCCTCGTCCTCGTCCTCGCCTGGGTGCTCGTGCGCCATCGCTTGCACACCGAACGGCCCAGCGCGGCCGCGCCCAGCGACCATTCGCGCTGAGATCGCGACCGTTCGTTGCGATCGCACTTCGCGTAGCTCTGCGGCGGCGCGATGAGAAAACTGCGCACATCGATCCTGCCTCGCCATCGTGGAGAGGCGGTCTTGGTCAGGACGGGTCGGCATCGACGATGCATCCGCGAGACTCATGCCCAACAAACAAGGATCGCGTTTCGTCCAGGTGGAGCCGGGTGTTCGAGTCTGGGTCGAAGATGTCGGACGAGGGCTGCCTATCGTGTTCGTGCACGGTTGGCCCGCGAGCTACCGGATGTTCGAATACCAGATGGACCGGCTTCCCAAGGCCGGCGCTCGCTGCATCGGCATCGATACGCGAGGCTTCGGCAAGTCCGATAAGCCGTGGCATGGCTATGACTACGATCGCCTCGCGGAAGACCTCCATGTCGTGATCGAAGAGCTCGAGCTCGAGCGCGCTGTCCTTGTAGGCTTCTCGATGGGCGGAGGCATCGTCGCTCAATATCTGAGTCGCTACGAAGATCGCGTAGAGAAGGCCGTGCTGCTCAGTGCCGCCGTGCCTCGTGTGACCCGCACGGACAAATTTTCCTACGGCGTCGAGCGCTCCGTCTGTGACGAGCTGATCGAGCTCGCGTATGCGGATCGACCGAAGATGATCGCTGAATTTGCTAAGAGCTTCTTCTACGCACCACAAGACCTCAGCCCTGACTTCAGGCAGTGGTTCGCCGGCATCTGCGCCGAGGCTGCGGGGCACGCGACGATCAAATGTTGCGAGCTGTTCCGCGACGCCGACCTGCACGACTTGCTACCGCTCGTCGATGTCCCGACGTTGATCCTCCACGGCCAGGACGACAAGATCTGCAAGTACGAGCTCGCTGAAGTGGCGCACGAGCTCATCCCGCGCTCGCAGCTCGTGCCGATCAAGCACGCCGGACACGGCGCGTTCTACGAGCAACAAGCGCGCGTCACCGCGGAAATCCTGTCGTTCGCGGAGCTCTCGGAGACGATCGGCGTGCCGCAGCCCGGTATCGAAGAGCTCCCGCAGCCAGCAGGGACGTGAGTCGCAGACGAGCGTCTCGGAACGCGCCCCGATCGTCACTCCGGCGGGTTGCGTGACCGCAGCTAACGCGGTGTCACGACCAGCTTCGTCGTGATCTGCATCGGCGTCTTCTCGTTCTCCGCGGACATCTCCGCCTTGAACGTCGCGTCGATCTCACCGGTCATCGTCAGCTTGTCGAGCTCGAGCGTGAGGTGACCTTCGCCCGTACCGGAGATGTGCTCGACGTGAATGGCGACGCCGCTGATCGTGACGGTTTGATCGGCACCGTGGAGCTCGGACTTCACCGCGAACGTCAGCCTCGTGCCTTCGATGTTCGTGAGGGCGACCGTGTTGACGGCCGACATCTTGAGACCGCCTTGATCGATCGGCCTCGTGCTCTTCCACATCGCGCCGGCGCCGAGGGGAACGTTCGGGATCGGCATCGTCAGTTGCTGGAAGCTCGCGACCAACGAGTTGATCTGTTGCTGTTGGGCTTCCGGGCGCTTCTGGTCGCCTTCCAGGGTCGTGTTCGAGAGCTTGCCGTCGGGACCGATCGTCGCGTGGATCGTGACGCCCTTGATCGCGGCAAGCTGAGCGGCGAGCGAAGCCGCCGGCGAGGGCGCGTCCGGACGGTCGCGCGCAGATGCGTCGAGCACCGTCATCCGGACGTTGGCGTGGCCGGTCGGGAGCACGCCCTCGACCGCGATCTCGATCGCGCTCACGATCGTCGGCACCGCGCCGCCCATCGCGCCCGCCGTCAGAGTCATGTCGAGCGCGAGCTCGAGGATCGATTTTTGATCGTTGTGGAACGAATAAGCCAACACGCGGCGTGGCTCGATGCCTTGGCTCAGGATCTCGAGCCCGTTCGGCGAGGCCTTTACATCGCTCGCGTGCGGCGATTCACAGCCGATCCACGCGACCATTGCCAAGCAGAGCGCGAACCTCATGTCGGGAGTTTAGTAAATCCATGTGGTTGGGCGCCACAAAACAGCCCCTTGACCCAACTGGTTTTGACAATCATTATCAATTCAGATGATCGTTTGCCTGTGCCACCCGACATCGGACCGCGATGTCGATGCGGTAATCGATGATGGCGCACGGACGGTGGACGAGATCGGCCGGCGCTGTGGCGCGGGGACCGGTTGCGGAACGTGCCGCGAAGAGCTGCGCGATCGCCTGGCAGCCAAGGGCGCGAACAACTGCAGCCGCGATTGTGCGCCCGACCTCGTGTCGGTAAGGTCGCGCTGAGCTGATTCTAGAGCTCGGCGAGGGCACATGAAGGGTAACGAGGAGGTCTTGAACCTCTTGAATCAGCTCCTGACCAACGAGCTGACGGCGATCAACCAGTACTTCATTCACGCGAAGATGTGCCAGAACTGGGGCTACGAGCGACTCGCAGTGCGGTTGCGCGATGAGTCGATCGACGAGATGAAGCACGCCGACCTGGTAATCAGTCGGATCCTGTTTCTCGAAGGCGTGCCGAACCTCCAGCGCTATCACAAGCTCCACGTCGGTGAGACGGTTCGCGAGCAGCTCGAGAGTGATCTCCAGCTCGAGTACGCGGCCATCGCATTCCTCAATCAGAACGTCGAGGCTTCTCGGAAAGCCGGCGACAACGCGACCGAGGATCTGATGAAGCGGATCCTCGTCGCCGAGGAAGAGCACACGGATTGGATCGAGACGCAGCTCGAGCTCATCCGGCAGGTCGGCGAGCAGAACTACCTCGCGCAGCAGATGAACAAATGAAGAACTGCCACTGGCGAGGTGCCGGACGCTGTCAGAATGGCAGCGCGGCCACTCGCCGGCCGGCGTAACCGCGCGATCCGACGTGCGATGGGGGCAGTCGCGAAGCTGGCCAGAACGTTGCACGACGCACGCGCATGCTGGTGTTTCGGTCACTCGCGCTGGGCCTGCTCGGAACGTGCGTCATGTTGCTCGCCGTGCGGCCGCCGTACGAGGTCCGCATCACGCAACAGACGGTGCGCGCGGTGCCGGCGCAACCGCCGACCAGCGCATCGATTGTCGACGTGGCTCCAAGTGTTTCGCACGTGCAGGTCGCGGCGCTGCTACATCTGGCCGCGGGCGAGCACGTACTGGCGATCGATGATGTCGCCGTGCGCGATGACGTCGAGGCCGGTGCTCGCTTGGCCGGGATCGCGATGGGACCGAATCGGTTCGTCGATCTGACCGTCGCGGGGCTCGACGGCTCACGCCGCGTGCTCGTGTTGTTTCACTGATCGATCGTGAAGCCGGCTTTGCGGCAGTTCGCCATGATCCGGCGTGCGAACTTCGTTGCCGCCTTGCCGCGCGACTCGCGGATCGGGCGAAGATCGATGATCGCGCCCTCGGCGTCGTTGTGCTGCGTGCACTTGAGGACGCCGCGAATGGCGTGCGCGTGAAGCCTCTGGATCGGACCTGACGTCTGGCTATTGATCACCGAGTTCGCGAGCTGCTCGGCCAGCGCGGGGTTGCTCGTCAGCACGCTCTCGGCTTGCTGAAGTTTTTGCGCGGAGGTCTCGTCGGGCTTCGAGTCGGTGTCCGCTGCCTCGTTCTCTGCGGATGTGATCGGTGGCGTCACGACGAGCTTCGTGTTGGCTCGCTTGGGATCGGGTTTCGGAGAAGCCGATCTGACTTCGGAGGTCTTGATATCCGGAGCGTGCGTCTCGGCGAGTTTCGTCTCCGCAGGCTTCGTCTCCGCAGGCTTCGTCTCCGCAGGCTTGGTCTCCGCGGGCTTGGTCTCCGCGGGCTTGGTCTCTGCAGGCGTTGTCTCCGCGGGCTTGGTCTCCGCGGGCTTCGTCTCGGCGAGTTTCGTCTGCGCAGGCTTCGTCTCCGCGAGTTTCGTCTCCGCGGGCTTTGTCTCGGCGGGCTTTGTCTCCGCGGGCGCGGTCTCCGCGATCGCGACGGGCTTGGGCTCCGCTGGCTTGCGCATCACGAAGTACATTGCGAGCGCCGCGAGCGAAGCGCCGGCGATCAAGCCGAATGCAAGCAGCGTCTTCGATCGAGCCGGACTCGCGGCGGCGACGACGACACTCGGTTGCGCGGGTCCGGCCGCCGGCTGGTTTTGGGAGTCGAGCGTAGCGCCCGAACTGGAGACGGGCGGGCTTGCCCCGGCCGGCGCGGAAGTCCCGCCGACGACGCTCTTGATCGATGCGGCGGTCGCTTCGACGCCGCTGATCGGCGAGCGGCCGTGATCACCGGAGTCCATCGTCTGCGCCAATGCTTCACTGCCGCCGCTGCGCGCTCTCCCGGAACTGGAATCCGGAGGCATCGAATTCGAGCCCGACCGGATGATCGCGAGCGGCTGCCCGGTCATCGCCTCGACGAATTCGCTGACCGATCCGAAGCGATCCGCGGCGACCTTGGCCATCGCGCGCTCGATCGCGGACTTGATGCGAGGCGCGAGCCCGGGCACCGCCTGCTCGATCGGAATCGGTTGCTCGTAGACGACCTTGAACACGACCTCCGGAATCGAGGCACCGATGAAGGCCGGCTGGCCGCTCAGCATCTCGTAGACGATCGCGCCGAGCGCGAACACATCGGTTCGATCGTCGACGTTCGCGTGCTGGCCGAGCGCTTGCTCGGGCGCCATGTACTGCGGAGTTCCGAGGAGCGCCGAGTCCTGGGTCTTGACCGTCTGCGAGCCGCGAATCTTCGAGATGCCGAAATCGAGCACCTTCGCGATCTCGACGACCTGACCTTGGACTTCCGTCGGCACCAGAAAGATGTTCTGCGGCTTGAGATCGCGGTGGACGATGCCCTCGCGGTGCGCAGCGGCGAGCGCGGACCCGATCTGACGCACGATCGTCATCACCTGCTCGACCGGGATGGGACCTTCGCGCAGGCGCTGCGCCAGCGTCGCTCCCTCGAGGAGCTCGAGCACGAGGTAGGGTGTGCCGTCGGGGAGCACGTTGAAGTCGTGCACCTCCACGATGTTGGGGTGACCGAGTCGCGATGCGATCTCCGCTTCGCGCTTGAACCGCGCGAGCACTTCGTCCGACGAGATGTCGGCGTGCAGCATCTTGATCGCGACCTTCTTACCGGGCAGCCGCTTGTGGCTCGCGACGAACACCGCACCCATACCGCCGCGGCCGAGCAGGCCCTCGATCGTGTAGGTATCGGCGATCACCGACCCCACATCGATGCTCGACCGCGCCGGTGAATTCTGCATCGTCACCAGCGTATAATGAGATACCGATGCGTGCACGAGGTTGCTTGGTCGTTGGCGTTCTGATGGGGCTGACCGCGATCGCGAGCGGCGATCCCAAGCCGACGCCGGTCGACCTCAAGCTCGTGAAAGACAAGCTGCTGGTATTTCAGGACGCGCAGGGTGGGACGTACGTCGTGCTCCCCGGCGACGAGCCTGCAGTCTTCTACGGCACCGCCAAGGTGCTGTACAAGCAGACCGTCGTCGGCCGGAGTGCCAACGGCGACGCCTGGACGATCAACACGTGGGCGCCGCGCGTCCCAGATCTTCATCCCGCCCAGATCGAGCGCAAAGCGGACGGCACGTTCGAACGATCTTGTGGGGGCGCCGATGATGTCGGCCTCACCCAGATCACCGGTGACAAGGCGAAGCAGGTGATCGAGAAGTCTTCGTTCCTGTCGCCCGTGTTGATGCGGATCCCGTACCTGCTCGCACGTGACGAAGCCGGCATCTACTATTATGTCGACCGGTTCGGCAGCAAGCTCGGCGGTAAGGGCTTCCGCGTGTTCGTCGGCAAGAAGGGCGCGATGAAGGCGATGCCGTTGACGGATGTCGCAACCGACTCCGCCGGCGATGTGTTCTCGACCAAGACGGGCGATCTGCGGTTCGTACGCACGTCCGAAGACAGCAAGACGACGATGAGCTGGGTCCGTGGCGAGAAGACCACGAAGCTCATCAACCTCGATCTGGACGTCAACTCGCCGCTGATCTTCAGAGACTTGGGGATCTACGGGTTCACGGGGACGCTATGCGAAAATATTTAGTGCTCGCGCTCGCGTGCAGCTCGGGACTCGCAGCCGCGAAGCCGAAGGCCAGCACGACGCCGAAACCGAAGCCCGTCACGCTCAACCCGAACGACAAGCCCAAGCCGATCGATATCAAGGACAAGCTCAGCAAGCTCGACGTCTACAAGGACGAGCTTGGAAATTTCTATGTCTCGCCGAATCCGAGCTTTGGCTTGGACATGGAGGACGCGAATACGCTGGTGTTCTTCGGCGATGCCAAGGCGCTGTACCAGCAACGGGTGATCGGCTCGTCGCTTCAGGACGGCAATCACTGGACGTGGAACGTGTGGGCGCCGCGCGCGAAGGGCGCCAGCACGGCGACGATCGAGCTCGTCCCGGACCAGTCGAGCCTCATGTGTCGGGTGAAGGACGGCAAGCGCATGCTGACGCACCTCAAGGCCGACGAAGCCAAGGCGTTCTTCGAACACGCCACGTTTTATCCGGTGCTGTGGCAGCGTCAGGCGAAGTTCCTCGCGCGCGACGACGACGGCGTCTACTACTACGTCGACGAGCTGCGCGAAGAGTATGGAGGCAACGGCTTTCACATCTACGCGGGCATGAAAGGCTCGATGAAAGAGCTGCCGATGACCAACGTCGTCAGCGACTCCGCGGGCGACCTCTACGCGACGAAGACCGGCCAGCTCAAGATCATCGCCGGTAGCGACGGCACGGCCGTATGGGTCAAGGGCGGCAAGAAGATCGAGCTGACAGTCCTCAATCCGCTCGATAATCGCTACCTGATCTATCGCGACCTCGGCATTTACGGCCAGCTCGGCGCGGTCTGCGACGATCTTTAGTATCGTTCGCGGATGAAGCTCAACGGATCGGTCGCGCTCGTCACGGGTGGTGCATCAGGCTTGGGCGCGGCCACCGTGCGGAGGCTCGTCGCGGCGGGCGCACGCGTGGTGATCGTCGATCGCGATGAGGCGCGCGGCACCGAGCTCGCGAAGGAGCTCGGCCAGCAGTACGCGAAGGCCGACGTCACCGATCCGGCGCAGGTCGAAGCGGCGGTCGCACAAGCCGCGGCACTCGGTGCGCTGCGGATCGCGGTGTCGTGTGCCGGCGTTGGGTGGGCATCGCGCACGCTCGACAAGACCGGCAAGCCGCACGATCTGGACCTGTTCAAGACGGTGATCGGGATCAACCTCGTCGGAACGTTCAACGTGCTGCGGCTCGCGGCCGCGGCGATCGCGCGTACCGACCCGATGGACCATGGCGCGCGTGGCGTGATCGTCAACACCGCGTCTGTCGCGGCGTTCGACGGTCAGGTCGGACAGATCGCGTACGCCGCTTCGAAGTCGGGGGTCGTCGGCATGACGTTGCCGGCGGCACGCGATCTTGCACCCGTCGGGATTCGCGTCGTCACGATCGCTCCCGGCATCTTCGATACGCCGATGCTCGGCGCATTGCCGGAGGATAAGCGAGCCGCACTTGCCTCCGACGTCGTGTTCCCGAAACGCCTTGGATCGCCGGACGAGTACGGCGCACTCGTGGTCGCGATCGCGGAGAATGACTATCTCAACGGCGAGACGATCCGGCTCGATGGCGCGCTCCGCATGCCACCGAAGTAGTCACCGTCGTCATCGACGCGCCCCGTGACGGCCGGCACCGACGAGCGGCGCTGACGTACCGAACCGCTACCGGCTCAGGGCTTCGGCAGCAGATCCTTGGGGAACGTGTTCGGGATCTCCGGGACTTCGTGCTGATAGAGCCACGTGTACGTGAAGAAGCTGCCGAGCACGCGCTTCGTGTAATTGCGCGCTTGATCGTCGACGATTCCCTCGACGAATTCGTCCGCGTCCCAGCTGCCGCGTACGCGCAACATGCGCCGCACGCCCGCGGGGCCGGCATTGTACGAAGGCGGTACGAGCAGCGTGAAGTTGTTCCAGGTCTTGTAGAGCGAGCCGAGGAAGCGCGATCCGATCGTCACGTTCTTCTCGGGATCGCGGAGGTTCTCGCGCGTCGGATCGATGCCGGTCCCCTTCGCGAAGTCCTTCGCGGTCGGCGGGATCATCTGCGTGAGGCCGATCGCGTTCGCGTAGCTCTCGTCGAGCGGGTCGAACGCGCTCTCTTCGCGGACGATCCCGATCTGCATCGCGATCGGCACGTTGTTGAGCTTCGCGTGCCGGTTGAGGAGCTCCCAGTACGCTTTCGGATACGCGATCTGCCAGCGCGCGCGATTACTGCCGGTCGGCCACTGCTTGCGATAGTCGAGGATGTGCCACCGCGTCGGCCAGTGCGAGGTCGCGTAGCGGCCGGCGCGGTCGTAGAGAAACGCGAGCGCCCATAGCTTGTCCTGCTTGTCCGGATCGGTGACCGGCTTACGATCACCGGGAGCGGTCAAGCCGAGCTTTCGCAGCTCGTGCTCCGCCGGCTCGCCGAGCCCGAGACGCAACAGCTCCATCGCGCGCTGAAATCCCGGCGCTGCCCACTCCGGCCGCGGCTTGAACGAGAACGCCGGCGCTTTCGGATCGTAGCCCGCCGGATCCGCCGCGATCTCCGCGACGAGCGCTTCGTACTGCTTCGGCGACGTCTCGCGAATTCGATTGAGCGACAGCAGCGCGTAATACGCGGCCGGGTAACCACGGACGGCCGCGGTCCACGACTCGATCGCTTCCTTCGGTTGCTTCTTCGCCGCGTACGCACGGCCGAGCCAGTACTGCGGCTCGCCTTCGCCGAACCAGTTGTCGTCGTGCGGAACCAGGCGGATCTGCTCTCTCCACCACTTGATCGCGTCGTCGTAGCGTTGCTCGCGCCACGCGCGGAAGCCGAGCCGCCACATCGCCTCTGCCGTGTTGTCTCCGTCGGGAAACTTGGTCGGCAGCGCAGAGAGAACCTCTTCGACCTTCTTGCCGTCGTTGAGCGACGCCCACTCTTCGGCCTCGCGCAGCATCGAGTCGTCGGCATAGCTGTGCTTCGGATCGATCGCCTGCGCGGTCTGATAGCGCTCGATCGCGATCTCGTGCTCGCCGAAGAACGAGTACGAGCGCGCGGCCTGATAGTTCGACTTGATCTCGAGGTCGGTGTTCTTCGCGAGCTTGCACGCGGTCGCCGCGTCATCGAACATCGGGGCGGCGCCCTTGCGATCGCGCGCCTTGAACCGGCTCTGCGCGCGGTGATACGCGGCGACGCACTTGTCGGCGGCCGAGATCGTCTTCTCGGCGAGCGCGGCGTCGAACGCGGCCTCCGACTCGGGATTGCGCATGTTGTCGAACAGCACCTTCGCTTGCGCGATCTGCTCCGCGGCGTCGAGCTTCTCGTTCGCCTTCAGCGCGACGAGCTTGTCGTGTGCCTTCGTCTTCCACGACGACAGCGGATCATCGATCTCGATCTGGCGATACAGCTTGACGATCTCGTCCTTGCTGCCCTGTCTTTGCACGAGTGTCTGCTCGAGCGCATCGGCGAGGTCGTAGCGCGCTTCCGAGCGAAACGGCCCCTCCGGATGACGCGTCAGGTAGTCGCGAAAATGCGCCGCGACCGCCGGCCAATCACTCTTATCGCGCAGCAGGTCGCCGACCAGGATCTCCGCGTCGGGCCCGACGATCGAGTCGCGCTCGATCTTCTGCGCGAGCTCGAGCGCCTTCGTTCCATCGTGGGCAAGCCAGGCCGCGCGGGCGGTTTGATACCCGATGTAATTCGCGAGCAACGGCAGATGGTCGTACGCGAACGACAGCCGCGCCTTGGCGTCCGGCCAGTTCTCGAGCTGCGCCTCGCACAAGCCGAGCATCAACTCGATCCGTGCCGCACGGTCGTCGTCTTTCGTCCCGGTGCGTGCGAGCGCGAACGCATCGCGCGCGGCCTTCCAGTTATGGAGCGCGAACTGCGTCGCTCCTTCGAGCTCGTTGGCGGTCGTCCAGTACGATGTCGCCATCTGCTCGGACAGTGGCGCGCTGCCGGGAGGAACCACGACCACCGCGGCGTCGGCAACGACCGGTGCGGGCGGAACGACCGAGCCTTGCTGCGACGCCGCGACGTGACGATGCGAATCGTCGCCAGAGCACGCAACCAGGACGACGACGAGCCACACAGTTCGGCGCATGGTGCGAACGTAGCAACGTCTTGTCACCCGCGCACATTCCTTGGCCGATTGCGGTTGTTATCGGCTGACGCGATTACGGCCGGCGTTCTTCGCACGATAGAGCGCCCGATCAGCGGCTTCGATCAGCGCTTCCGGGGTCTTGACCGGTGTCGCAGGAAAGCAGGCAACCCCGATCGAGACCGTGGCGCGGAGCTCTTGTCCCGCCACCCAGGTCTCGGTCTGCTCGACCAGCCGGCGGACGCGCTCGCCCATCTGTGCGGCGCCATCGATGTTGATCGCGCGCAGCACGATCGCGATCTCCTCGCCGCCGAATCGCGCGACGACGTCTTCGTTGCGGACCGTCTTGATCAGCACGCCCGCGAGCCTCGCGAGCACCGCGTCACCGGCGAGGTGGCCGTGCGTATCGTTGACCTTCTTGAAGTGATCGATGTCGATCATCAGCAGCGACAACGCCGTCTCGTGGCGCTGCGCGAACTTGAGCTCGCTGTCGAGCCGGTCCATCAAGTAGCGCTTGTTGAACAGCTTCGTCAGGCTGTCGCGCAGCGCGGACGACAGCAGATTCTCGTGGAACGATTCGTCGAGCGCGTCCTGAAACGCGAAGCGCAGGATCGTGGAGCGTCCGACCTGGATCTTGTCTCCATCGGCGAGCTTGATCGTTCCAGACAGGCGCGTGCCGTTGACGTACGTCCCGTTGCGACTCTTGAGATCTTCAGCCCAGGCGCAGCCTTCGTCGAAGCGAATCCGCGCGTGGTTCCGGGACACGCCGTCGTCATCGACTCGAACGGACGCGGTCGGCGCGCGTCCGATCATCAGATCGTGCGAGACCTTGAACATCTGCCCGGTCGCCGTGCCGGTGAGCACCGTCAGCGTGGCGTTCCGCGCCGAGCCCGCTTGCCCGTCGAGCTCGGCCACGCCCGCGGCCGTCGTCTCGTCATCCCATTCACTGGCCACCACGTTAGTGTTACGATCGGGTGGCGCCGTCCGTCAATCACGCACGCGACCCGATCCACGTTGCCAGGTCGTCGAGCAGCGTGGCCCCGGAGCCGAGCGATCGTGCGATCTCTTGCGCCTCGGCGCAGAGCATTCGCATCCGCTCCGCGGCCGCAGCGGCGTGCTGCGTGAGCTCTGCATCGTCTCGATCGTCGGCGTGCTGGAACGCGATCCCGACCGCCATCCCGTAGCGGCCGAGCGCTGCGCAGACCTCGCGCGAGGCACCCGCGCTGATCGCCCCGAGCTCCGCAGAAGCCGCGAACAGCGCCCCGGTCTTCGCGGCGTGCATGCGCTCGATCGCCTGCAGATCGTGAAGCGATTCGCGAGGCGAGGTCAGATCGATCGCCTGACCGGCGAGCAACTCCCGCGCACCCGCCCGCTTCGCGAGTACGGCGACCGCATCCGCGGCGCGCGGGCCGAGCTCGGCGAGCACGCCGAAAGCCGCGGTCAGCAGGCCATCACCGGCGAGAATCGCGATCGCCTCTCCGAACGCGATGTGCACGGTCGGACGACCGCGCCGGAGCTCGTCGTCATCCATCGCCGGCAGATCATCGTGCACGAGCGTGTAGGCGTGGAGCATCTCGATCGCGAGCGCGGCCGGCAGGGCAGCGGTCTTTGTGCCGCCGCAGGCCTCCGCCGCTGCGATCACGATCGCGGGACGCAGCCGCTTGCCGGGACCGGTCGCCGCGTAGTGCATCGCCTCGACGAGCCGTCCGGGATCATCTCTCGGTGGAAACAGCAGGCGATCGAGCTCGGCATCGACCAGGATGCGAGCTTCTTCGAGAAACGTCGCGAGCTGATGCGGCGCACTCGCCGGCGCCAGCGTCGCGGTCATGTGTTTGGCGGCTCGTCGAACGGAACTGCCTCGACGCCATTGGTGGTGCTGACGAGGATTTCGACGCGCTTCTCGGCGGTGGCGAGCAGTTGCTGGCCGCGACGGGCGAGGGTCACCCCTTCTTCGTAGACCGCGAGCGACTGCTCGAGCGACAGCTCGCCGGACTCGAGCTTCTGCACGACCTCTCGCAACCTGACGAGGATCGCGTCGAATCCTGGCTCACTCGGCTCGGCCACGAAACGGACCATACTCACTACGAACTGAAAAGTCACCCCTGCCAGATCGCTTGACGTCACGCCAAGTTGCGGGGAAGCTGAAACCGATGGCGGAGCGTTCGGACTTCAGGCCGAATGATACGGACGAGCTGAAGGATCGCTGGCAAGCGTACATCCAGGATCGCCGGCTCAACACGACCGCCCAGCGCGAGGCGATCGTGGAGATGTTCCTCCGCACGCGCGATCACGTGTCGATCGACGAGCTGCTCACGAAGGTTCGCAAGCGCCAGCCGAAAGTCGGGTACGCGACGGTGTATCGCACGCTCAAGCTGTTGGTCGACAGCGGCCTCGCCGTCGAGCGGCAGTTCGGGGATGGGCAAGCGCGGTACGAGGTCGTCGGCGATCACCACGACCACCTGATCTGCGTCAAGTGCGGCCTGATCCTCGAGTTCGAAGACGACGAGATCGAGCAACTGCAAGAGAAGATCGCGTCGCGCCTCGGTGGCTTCACCGTGCTGCGCCACCGCCACGAGCTCTACGGTCTGTGCCCGAAGGCAGCCGGCGAGTCCGATGGCGCGTGCCCGAACGAGCTCCGCAAGAAATAGGGACGGTTGCAACTTGCGCGACTTGTGACGTGCAACTCCGCGCGATTGCACGACGCACGAGGGACGGTTGCAAGTCGCGCGACCCGGCGTCCGGTGAAGTGAGTTGCCCGGCCACGATTGTTCTTGGTGCCGTCCAGCGGTTTGGGCATATTGCCCCGCCGTATGAAGTCGTTTTTTGTGATCGCAACCCTGCTCGTCGCCGCCTGCCAATCGGATCCCGCGGCGAGCGCCGACGCAACGATCGCGATCGATGCACCCGACGGCACCGGTTGCACACCGACGACACCGAGGAGCCAAGTCCCAGACACGTTCGTGGGACCGACAGGCCTGCAGACCCGGCTCGGCAATCTGATCGATGGCGCGCACACGACCCTCGACGTGCAGATGTACTTGTTCACGGTCCAGGCCCTCGCGAACAAGATCGTCGCGGCGAAGAATCGCGGCGTCGCCGTGCGCGTGATCCTCGATCCGGATGAAGCCGGTAACCAATCGGTGATCCCGATCTTCAACTCCGGGGCGATCGCGTGGAAGAACGCGTCGACGGTCTACACGTTCTCCCACGCGAAATATCTCCTGATCGATCACGCGTCGGTCGTGATCATGTCGATGAACTTCAACGTCGACGCGATGAACAACGAACGCAACTACGGCTTTGTCGATCGCGATCTCGAAGATGTCGCGGACGTCCAGTCCGTGTTCGAACAGGACTGGGCGCTCGCCAACGGGATGCAAGCCGCCGCGCCGAATCTGAGCTGCACGCGGCTGATCATCTCTCCCGTCAATTCGACGCAGCGGATCCTCACCTTCATCAACGGCGCGCATCAGACGCTCGACCTCGAGGTGCTCTACGTCAGCGATGTCAACGTACGTAACGCGATCGGGGCTGCCAAGCAGCGCGGTGTCACTGTCCGGGTCATTCTCGAAGATCCGTCGGACCAAGCTGGGAACGCCGCGACGACGACGTACTTGAAGAACCTCGGGATCCCCGTGAAGTACGTGACGACGCAGTTCTACAACCACGCGAAGCTGATCATCGCAGACGGCACGGCACTCGTGGGCTCGCAGAATATGTCCCCGACGTCGCTGACCCAGAATCGCGAGATCGCGGGCCTGATCTTCGAGCCGAGCGCCCTGGTCCCGATCCAGCAGCAGTTCGACGCCGACTGGACCGCGACGACCCCAGCGCCCTGATCACGCGAAGCTCACGCGCGCTTCATGGGAAGCCATGCAGCCGCACGCGTAGCTTGTGATCGTGCGCTGCATGCTCCTCGCGATCGCGACTCTGGTCACCGCTTGCTATCCGGCATCGCGAGCCTCGACGACGGTCAGCCGCACGCTGTCCGATCCGATCCTCGACCGGACCGGCCGCGTCGCACTTCGCAGCGAGGTCTTGGATGGAACGGTCGTGGTCAGGTCGACCTGGCCCCGGCAGTGCCATCGCGACGTGACGGAAGTGGTCAAGGAGACGACCGGGCACGAAATGGACCTGATCACCGATAATCCGGCCGGCGGTCTGGGACTGATGTTGGGGATGCTGGTCCTGTATCCGGTTGGGATCGCGGATGTCGTGATCACCGGAGTCGTCGCGATCGCCGACCCGAAAACCACGAAGCTGACTACCCGGCCCGCGGGCTCGATCAACGTCGAGTGCTCGATCTCCGCAACGCACGTTCCCGTCCATCTCACGCTGCCGTCCGGAACCGTCGTCGACGGCGCGACGGATGACGCCGGTCGCTTCGCATTCGTCCTCCCAGAAGGCGAGAAGCACGGCCGGTTGAAGGTGCGCGCCGATGACATCGATCCTGCCGGAGGCGTCGCGCAGCGTGCCGAAAAGATCGAGCAGATCTCGGCATCAACCGCCGCGCCACCGGCCGAGCCTGCGCCGGATCTGGCCGACTCGATCACCGACTCGCAACTCCTCTCGACGATCAACACGGTGCGCGCGCGCGTGGTGGCGTGTGGTCCGCGGTTCGGCGTGGCCGGCATCATCAGCGTGCGGATGACGATCAGCCCCGCCGGCCGCGTCCGGGAGTTCTATCCGCGGAACAACGCTGCGAAGAACCTCGCGTTCACGGGATGTGTCGGCAATGCGCTCTCCGCCGCCACGTTTCCGCCTTCGAAAAACGGCAGCCAAGCCGTGCTGGCCTTCAACCTGGACGACGTACCGCCGCCGACCGCAGTCGCGGTTGCACCGCCGGCCCCGCAGCCAGCGCCCGTGCCACCGATGGCGGCGAAGCCGACGACGCCGACGACGCGAACACCCGCTGCAACGCCAACAACGCCAGCCGCGCTACCGACCCAAACGACTGCAACGCCGCAACCGCCTCCACCGCCGGTGTCGCCACCGCAGTCGCCGGAGTCTCACGCGGCGTCACCCGAGCCGCGGGATCCTAACCTCAAGTTGTTGGTGGAGAAGGCGCGCAACGCGGCCGTCACCGGTCGCTGTCCGACCGTGAAAGCATTCGCTCACGCGATCAAGGACAAGGAGCCCGAATACTACGCGCGGGTTTTCAGCGTCGATCCGCCGATCGCGGCTTGCTTGAAATAGCGCCAATCCCCGATCGTTGCCGGCCGAGTCCGGGCCATCCATCCGCACCACGGACGAAGAAGGCGACGCACACTTGAAGAATCACGCGGTTGCGATCGGCCTTTGGATTGCACACCCGGCGCGCTACTCTAGAGGAGCGACCCGTGAGCGATACCGACCTGACTGTTCTGATCTTGCGCGAAATTCGCGAGGATGTTCGTTCGAACAAGACGCGCCTCGAGTCGATGGACCGACGCCTCGAGTCGATGGACCGACGCCTCGGGTCGATGGACGGTGATCTCAAGTCGATGAACACGCGCCTCGCGTCGATGGACACGCGTCTCGAAGTAGTCGAGCACACGCTGCTGGATGCTGCAGGTCAGATTCAACTGCTCGTGCGCTACTTCGCGAACCTGAGCGGTCGTGTGACCAAGCTCGAGGGCCACAAGGCATGACTACTTCTGCTTGATCCGCTCGATCTCCGCGTTCTCGGAGAGCGGCAAGAAACGGATCAGGCACCGGCCCGGCTCGCTCGGTAAGAACGCCGCGGCCCACAGAAACGAATTCTTCCAGTACTCGCGCGTCGACTTCGTCTCGATCGGCGGACCGAAGCGCTCGCGCATCCAGCGGTCGGCTTCGTCTTCGACGCAGCCTCGAACCTTGAGCTGGAGCTCGATCAGCGGGGCGGTCTTCTCGCTGCCGAGGTAGTACGCGTCGACCTCGGCGATCCGCTTGCCGACCTTGATCGGAGGCAAGGTAAAGCACCAGGTCGCCTTGCGGCCGTCGTCGAGATCGGTCGGCTGGCACACGCCGTCGTGGATGCCGGCGAGCGTCGACCTGCCGAACACGTACGGGCCGACGCCTGCCGGCTCCGGCTGTTTGGAGTTGCAGGCCGCGATCGCCAGCCCGACCACGATCGACGCGACGCGCCTCACGCGCGCACCGCGCCGCGTACCGAGACTTCGATCATCACGACGTCCTCCATCTTGAACACGAAGAACTTCGGCGCCGAGAGCCCGAGCTTCTTGATATCGAGCTCGAACGAAGCCGTCGCGGTGACCCGCTCGCGATCGAGCGTACCGTGGCCGGCGAGCTCGAGGACGACGTCCTTGCCGCGCCAGTGCAGGGTGCCCGCTGCCTTCGCCGTGAACTTGTCGCCATCGCGTACTACGTCGGACACCCGATCGAGCTGAAACGTTGCCGTCGGATGCGCATCCATCGCGAAGTCCTTGCGGAGCTTCCGGTTCTTCAGCCAATCGCCGGCATCGAACGAGGTCATGTCGACGCGGAAGGTCGCCGTGGCGGTCTCGATCGCATCGGGATCGGCGTCGACCTCACCGGTCACCTTGTCCCACACGGTCGTCGTGTCGTGGACGCTCGACCTCGCCTTCACCGTCAGCTTGCCGGCCGCGACGGCGTACTTCACGGGTCGTCCTTATCGTCCTGATCAGGCCGCGAGACACTGCAAGAGCAGTGTCGTGACGTTGTCGGTACCGCCGTTGCGGTTCGCGGCGTCGACGAGCTCGGCGACCGCGCGCTCGAGGCTCTTCGCGTTCGACGCGATCTGCGCGATCTGATCATCGACCACCATACCCGAGAGGCCGTCCGAGCACAGGATGTAGACGTCGCCGCTCTTGATCTGGTGGCTCCGGATGTCGACCTGGACGGTCTCGCGCATCCCGAGCGCGCGCGTGATCACGTTCTTGTGGGGGAAGTTGCGCTCTTCCTCCTCGGTCATGTCCGGCTTGGCTTCTTTGTAGTCTTCGAGCAGCGAGTGATCGCGCGTCAGTTGCGAGATCCCATTTTCGCGCACGCGATAGACGCGCGAATCGCCGACGTGCCCGACGTAGATCTTGTCGCCGGAGACCAGCGTCGAGACGATCGTCGTGCCCATGCCCTTGTAGCGAAGGTCGCGGTTGCTGGTCTCGAAGATCCGCAGGTTTGCGAGCTTGATGCTGCAGACCAGCCGATTCTCGATATAGGACAGCGAACGGTCCATCTTGTAGGGCCAGGTCGCGTCCTCGTCCTCGCGGGTGCGCTGGTAGAACTCGCCGATCGTTTCGGCGGCCATCTTCGAAGCGACTTCGCCGGACGCGTGTCCACCCATCCCGTCCGCGACGAGGAAGAGCTGTTCGTCCTCGATCAACGAGAAATAATCCTCGTTGTGCGTCCGCTTCATTCCGACGTCAGTCTTGGCGGCGTAGCGGATCTTCATGGCCCCCGTAGTCCATCGAAATGATAGGCAGTGGATGACAGGTGCGTCAACCGAACCGCCTGACTTCCGGTGGGTCTGAGCGTAGAGTGCGCCACGCATGCACGCCGAGATCTTGACGATCGGTGACGAGCTGTGCCGCGGTGAGATCGTCGATACGAATTCCAGCTACCTCGCGTCACGGCTCTGGGACCTCGATATCACGACGCGCTGGATGACGAGCTGCAATGATCGTGAATCCGATATCGCAGATGCTCTGAGGCTCGCCGTAGCCCGTTCAGACGTCGTTCTTTGCTCGGGTGGCCTCGGTCCGACCGAGGACGATCTGACCGTCGACGTGGTTTCGGGCCTATGTGGGGTTGCGCCCTCGATCGATGAGGCTGCGAGGATTCATCTGGAGCAGCGGTTTGCCGGACGCATCGAGGTCTCGCCTCTCCAGCTCCGGCAAGTCCGCGTCCCGACCGGTGCAAGGATCTATAGTAACCCAGTCGGGCTCGCCCCGGGCTTCGAGGTCACGGTTCGCGATATTCCGGTGATTTGCATGCCCGGGGTCCCACGCGAGCTCCACGGCATCTTCGATAAGCATGTCGAGCGCCGTCTGACCGAGCTCCGCGAGGCCCGCGGTGATGTCGAGCGGATCGCTCGCCGGATCTATCGGGTGTTCGGACGCGGCGAGTCGCAGATCTCGGCCGCGTGCCGAGGCATCGTCGATGATGTCGCCGGTGCGACGATCCACTATCAACTGAAGTTTCCGGAGACCCTGGTCAAGCTCGTCGTGCGCGACCGCGATCAAGCAGCCGCGAATGCGCGCCTGCAGGGGATGGACTCGATCCTCCGCGCACGGCTCGATCCCTACTTGTACGGGACCGGCGACGAGAATCTCGTCGACCGCGTGATGCGCCGGCTCCTCGAGGCCCAGCTGCGCGTCGCGACCGCGGAGTCGTGTACCGGCGGGATGATCGGCGAGCTGCTGACGCGGATGCCGGGGAGCTCGAAGGCGTTCGTCGGTGGCGCGATCGCGTACTCGTACGACGAGAAGACGCGTCAGCTCGGCGTGCGCAAGGAGACGTTGGACGCGTACGGCGCGGTGAGCGAGCCCTGCGTGCGCGAGATGGCGGCCGGCGCGGCCGAGCGGTTCGGCGTCGATTACGCGGTCGCGGTGAGCGGCGTCGCCGGCCCCGACGGCGGGACTCCAG
The DNA here is from genome assembly GCA_028287115.1 of Myxococcales bacterium. GTDB lineage: Bacteria > Myxococcota_A > Polyangia > Haliangiales > Haliangiaceae > JABFXX01. The sequence continues at coordinate 26,439 of JAQBQF010000066.1, read as the reverse complement.
AGAAGCCGGTCGGCACGGTGTGGCTCGCACTGGCCGGCCCCGAGGCCCTCGGGATCGTGACCAAGAAGCTGTCGTGGCCGGGATCGCGCGACCAAGTTCGCACGCTGGCCGCATGGTGGGCTCTCCGCATGATCGACGCGGCGATCTCGATGCAACTGCCGGATCACGAGGAGCGACAGCGCGCCCAGCGGATCCTCGTCGGAGAGGTCAAGCGATGACTGAAGGTAAGCGACTGTTTCTCGGCGTTCGCGTCTCGGTTGCGACCGCGAACCAGCTCACCGCATGCGCCGAACAGCTGGCTCGCCGCAGCAAGGACGCAGGCGTCGAGATCAAGTGGGTCGCGCCGGCGAATTACCACGTGACCCTGAAGTTTCTCGGCTGGACGCGCGAAGCGACCGTGACTCCGCTGCGCGATGCGCTCGATGCCGCGCTCGCGGGCGTCGCGCGAGTGAGCTTCCGGACGACGCGACTCGGCGCGTTCCCGTCGCTCGAGAAGGGCAGCGTCCTGTGGGCGGGCATCGAAGATGGTGGCGGGTTGACCGAGGTCGCGAAGCGAATCGAGGCCGCGGCCGTGGGCCTGGGCTTTGTCTCCGAGCCGCGGCCCTTTCATCCGCACGTGACGATCGGAAGGTTGCGCGAAACTCGCGCGATTCGAGACGTCGTGTTACCTCTAGCTGAACAAATGTTCGGTGATACCCGCATCGATGGCGTGACCATGTTCGAAAGCGAAACGAAAGCAAGCGGTTCGGTCTATCGCGAGGTTCATCGAATCGCGTTCAAAACCGCCCCGATCCGTGAAAAATCGGCGTCAGAACGTCAGACGGGAGTCGTAGACACAGGGGACGAAACCGATGACGGGTGGCCGCGCGGACATGGCGGCTTCTGAACCTTCGATCTCTCATCGCCAAAACGCACAGGAGCTTCCGAGATGGCCTCAAAAGATTCGCAAACCCCAAGCGGCCATGGAGCCGCGCACACCCCTCGCGTTGAAGGGGCAACACCTCAGGCCCGTGACAAGGCCATCGATCTCGCGCTCGCCGCGATCGACAAGCAATTCGGCAAGGGCGCGATCATGCGCCTCGGCAAGGATCCGATCGACCGCGAGGTCCACGTCATTCCGACCGGCTCGCTCGGTCTCGATCTCGCGCTCGGGATCGGCGGCTTGCCGCGCGGTCGCGTGGTCGAGATCTACGGCCCGGAGTCGTCCGGTAAGACGACGTTGACGCTGCACATCATTGCCGAAGCGCAGAAGCGTGGCGGCGTGTGCGCGTTCATCGATGCCGAGCACGCGCTCGACGTCAATTACGCCAAGAAGCTCGGGGTCAAGACCGAGGAGCTGCTCGTCAGCCAGCCGGACTTCGGCGAGCAGGCGCTCGAGATCGCCGACATGCTCGTGCGCTCGAACGCTGTCGACGTCGTCATCGTCGACTCGGTCGCGGCGCTGACGCCCAAGGCCGAGCTCGAAGGCGAGATGGGAGATCATCACGTCGGTGCTCACGCACGGCTGATGAGCCAGGCGCTTCGCAAGCTGACCGCCGCGATCTCGAAGTCGCGCACGATGGTCATCTTCATCAACCAGATCCGGATGAAGATCGGCGTGATGTTCGGATCACCGGAGACGACGACCGGCGGTAACGCGCTCAAGTTCTACGCGTCGGTGCGGCTCGACATTCGTCGCGTCGGTGCACTCAAGAAAGAAGAAGACGTCATCGGCAACAGGACGCGCGTGAAGGTCGTCAAGAACAAGATGGCGCCGCCGTTCAAGGAGGTCGAGTTCGACATCCTCTACGGCCAAGGGATCTCGCGCGAGGGAGATCTCGTCGACCTCGCATCGGACGCGAACATCGTCGACAAGAGCGGTGCATGGTTCTCCTTCAACGGAGAGCGCATCGGTCAGGGTCGCGAGAACGCAAAACAGTTCCTCATCGACCACCCGGACGTCTACAACACCATCGAGGGGAAGGTCCTCGCACATCACAATATCCGGCGCATCGGGATCGAAGTTGCGCCAGAGGTCTCGACCGCAGCCGACGATGACAAAGGTGCGAAATCAGCGGCTCGTCCTGCGACCGCGACCCCTCCCGCGGCCAACAATGGTAAGCGACCTAATGCTTAACTAACGGACTTCTCGCTGAGCGATCCTGACAACCGGTTTGAGGTCACACCTCGAACCGGTTTGTTCGTTGGGGAACGCGTCACACCGAACATCAAGGAATGAAGTCGGTGGCTTGCGTTTGTCAGATGGATGGGCGATGACTCCCGCGCCGAAAGAAAAACTTAGGGAGGCTTTGATCCATGTTCGTCTACCGAACGCGCGGAGTCGTCACGGCTCTCGGTGCGCTGACTTTTGTCGCTTGCACCGATCCACTACAGCGCACCGATCTTCGTCCCGACGGGCCACCAGAAGTGCTCGCCGTGCTCGTCAACAACGATCCCGTGAACTCGCTCTCGGAGAGCGCGACGTTCTGCAAGGTCAGCGACGATAAGCGTCCAACGCTCGTCGGTCTTCCCGATGGAACCGTGCACACCATCTGTAGTGACACCGATCCGGCCAAGGGCGCCGACGAAGTTGTCGATGCCGCGCCGCAGGGCTGGTACGTCCGTATCGAGTTCGACGAGCTGCTGAACCCAGACGTCGAAGACATCACGCCGATCCTCGACGATACGGGCCAGCCCAGTGGCACGTACTCCGGCTCGATCGCGAACACGCGGCCGGTCACGTTGCAGTGCGAGAGCAGCATCACGGGCGCCACGGGCCTCGTCGACGTTGGTTACGACGGCTACTACTCGCCGGCCGGTAACAACGTGACGTGGCCGCTCGGTCCGTCGCTCGTGATCAAGCCAAACGATCCCACGACCATCGGCGCTGGCAAAGAGTGCCAGGTCACGATCAAAGATAACGTCCTCGACAAGGACGGCAACCCGGTTCCCGCCGCTCAGCGCGGTCCGTACAAGTTCAAGGTCGCGCCGATCCAGGTCGTCGCGCTCGCGCCGGCCGATGGCGACGCGGTCGACCCGCAGGTCGTCGCCGTCGATCAAGGCATCGAGGTCACGTTCAACACCAATATCGACCTGACCACGTTCGATACGACCGATATCGACATCTCGCCAACCGTCACCAACCTCGGTGCGGCTGCGAACGCCGACAACGACGTCAGCTTCTTAGGTGACTTCCCGGTCAGCGGCGACTTCACGTTCACGATCAAAGCGGGCGCGATGATCGCGGATGCATGCGGCGTCGTGACCACGTTCGGCGCGCCATCGGTGGCAGCCAACACGAAGGCCGAGTTCACGACCAACGCGCTGAAGCTCGTCGCGATCGCTCCGTTCGACACGGCGCCGAACGCGCCACCGGGCAGCAAGATCAAGCTCGACTTCAATCAAGAGATGGACGCCACGACGTTGCTACCGACCGAGATCTCCGTGACGCCGACGCTTGCAGGCCTGGCGATCAAGTCGGATGCGGACCCGTCCAAGATCGTGATCGCTGGCAACTATGCACCGAGCACGGATTACACGTTCACGCTCAAGGCAGGCGCGACAATCGATGACTGCCCGGGTGCCACAGCTGTGCAGGGCTTTGGTCCGTGCGTGAAATCGGCGACCTACACAAACGCAGCCGACCAAGTCGTTCACTTCCACACCGCCGCGATCGCGCTGACGGCCATCTCGCCGAAGGACAACGCGACGGTCACCAAGGCAGCGGCGACGTCGACAGCCAAGATCTCGCTGACGTTCAACCAAACGATGGATCCGACCTCGCTGACGAGCGCGGATTACACGATCGATCCAGCGGTGACGCTCACGACCGGGACCACCGCGAGCACGACGCTGTCGCTCACGACTGCGCTAGCTGCCGCGGCCGGAACGTACACGTTCACGCTCAAGCAGGGCGCCGTCATCAAGGACGTCCTCGGCAACGACTACACCGTCGCTGCTGACCGGGTCATTCACTTCACCGTGAAAGACCCTGCTCCCACCCCACCACCCCACATCTGTCTCTAAGAGAGGAGCAACACCATGAAAATTGCAAACAAGGCACTCATGGCGGCGGCCCTCGCGGGTCTCGCATTTCTGGGTGGTTCGCTCGTCGATTCCACCGCGGCTCACGCGCAGTCAGGTGCGACCGTCGGAAGTCTTCGCGGCGTCATCAAAGATAAAGCAAACGGCGAAGGCGCCGCTGGCGCGACGGTCGTCGCGACCTCTCCCTCGCTGCAGGGCGAGCAGGTCGTGATCACGGACGAGACCGGACAGTACTTCGTCACCTCGTTGCCTCCGGGCGTGTACACGTTGACCGTCTACTACAACGACGGCACGTTCTCGCGCGGCAACATCGTCATCCAGGTCGGTAAGGAAGCCGTCGTCAACGTGACGGTCGATTCCGCGTCGCAAGCGGGCAAGCCCAAGGGCGAGACGATCGTCATCACGGGTAACGCGCCGATCATCGATCAAGGCTCGACCAAGACCGGCCTGACGATCACGGACGACTACACCCGCAACATTCCGACCGGCCGTACTTTCGGCGGCGTGATCGGCCAGGCGGCTGGTGCGCAGACGGATACGTCGGCACAGGGCAGCGGCATCTCGTTCGCAGGCTCGACCTCGCTCGAGAACACGTACATCGTCGAGGGCATCAACACGACGGACACGGGATATGGCGGACTCTCGGCCAACCTCCCGAACGAGTTCATTCAGGAGACCGAGGTCATCACGGGCGGTTACAACGCGGAGTACGGGCGTGCGACCGGCGGCATCGTCAACGTCGTGACGAAGTCTGGTTCGAACCAGTTCCACGGCTCGATCTTCGGCTACATCCGCCCGGGCGCGCTCGTGTCCGACGCGAAGCTTGTCGAGCGCGAAGGCGGCTCCATCGCGGGTAAGAACGACCTCGACTACGGCTACGATTTCGGCGCTGAGGTCGGCGGTCCGATCATCAAGGACAAGCTGTGGTTCCACGTCGGGTTCAATCCATCGTTTGTTCACAGCACGCAGACCCGAATCGTCCAGAGCCAGGTCGACAAGAACATGGACGGCGTCCCGGATATCGATCCGGCGACCGGCTTCACGCAGCACGAGTTCGTGAACTCGTCGACCCAGCCGATCAAGTCGTCGACCTACTTCTTCACCGGCAAGATCAACGGCGCGATCAACCAGAACAACCAGTTCCAGGTCTCGGCGTTCGGTAACCCGGAGAGCACGAATAGCGTCTACGGCCTGACCCGAAACCCCGCCTATTCGCTGATCAACACCGACATCGGCGCGTACGACGTCTCCGCGAAGTGGACGTCGAAGCTCAACGAAGGCAAGACTCAGATCGACGCGGTCGTTGGCTATCACCACGGCTACCAGTACGACCGGCCGCTCAACGCGACGCAGGGTCAGGCGCCCGAGGTTTATTACAACTATGGGCGCTCGCTCTACGACTTCGCCGACCTCGAGACGGCCGGCGGCGGCATCGGCAAGTGTCAGGACGGCGGTCCCAACGATCCGTATCCGAACATCCGGAACTGCCCGGTGACTGCGTACGTCGAGTCCGGTCTCGGTTACCTCGAAGAAGGCGACAAGAACCGTACCTCGGCCGTTGTCTCCTTGACCCAGCGCGTGAAGCTCGCGGGCTATCACGTGTTCAAGCTCGGCCTCGATACCCAGCTTGCGACGTTCAACGCGAAGAAGAGCTACAGCGGTGGCGACGTGTGGCGCCGTTCGGCCAATACCGCGACGGGCGCTCCCGGTCGCTGGCAGGACCGTGCGTTCCTCACCGTCGTGCGCAACCTGACGAACGCGGAAGCCGCCGATCCGAGCAGCGTGACGCTCGCCCCGGGTCAGATCTTGTGCGCCGGTGATCGCGCGATCTGCGCGAACGCGACGTCGATCTCGGCAGACACCAACGACACCAACTACGGCGCGTTCATCCAGGATAGCTGGCAGATTCGCCCGAACTTGACGCTCGACTTGGGCGTTCGCTGGGAAGACCAGATCGGCTACGCCGGCAAGGCGTTGCAGGGACAGGTCACCCCCGACGGCGAGATCGTGCCATCGCAGGTCTACAACCTGAACAATCTGATCGCTCCTCGCGTCGGCTTCATCTATGACCCGACCCAAGAAGGCCGCGCGAAGATCTTCGGTCACTGGGGCCGGTTCTACGAGAACGTTCCGATGGATCTCCAGGTTCGCGAGTTCGGTGGCGAGTACATCGGCTTCACCAACTACAACCAGAACCGCCGGATCCCCGATTCGCAGGGTTACGACCCGAACTGCAACATCGATCGCAACGGCGGCAACGTCGACATCGCGACGCTCAAGATGTGCACGGACAAGGTGCTCGTCACGACGACCGGCGGTCCCGCCGAATTCGTCTCGCCGGGCCTCAAGGGCCAGTACACGGACGAGCTCATCTTCGGTACCGAGTACGAAATCATGGCCGATCTCAAGCTCGGGCTGAACTACATCCATCGCACGTTGCCGGTGGTGATCGAGGACGTGTCGACCGACGGTGGCAACACGTACCTGATCACGAACCCGGGCTCGAACTTCGATACCGAGGCGGCGACGCTGCACGCGCAAGCGATGCAGGAGATGGCGTCGACGGATGCTCAGACCCGGGCGCTCGGAGCGCTGCATGAGGGTCGGTCGCAGCAGCTCTACTACACGAAGAACTTCGAAAAGCCGGTTCGTAACTACGACGGCGTCCAGCTGACGGCCACGCAGCGCCCGACGAAGCGCTCGCTGCTCCTGGCTTCGTATACGTTCTCGCAGTCGCGCGGTAACTACCCCGGTCTGTTCTCGACGGAGACCGGACAGGCGGATCCGAACATCACGTCGCTGTACGATCTCCCGGACTTGATGGCGAACCGCTACGGACCGCTCGGCCTCGATCGCCCGCACAACCTCAAGGTCGACGGCTTCTATCAGTTCGACCTCAAGCAGGCGGGCATCATCACCACGGGCGTCAGCTACCGTGCTCAGTCGGGTATCGCGCACAACGTGCTCGGTGCATCGCCGCACCCGGGCTACGGAACGGGCGAGTCGTACCTGCTGCCGCGCGGTGCTCTCCAGCGCTCGCCGGTGACGACGCAGACCGACATTCACGTCTCGTACGGTCGCCGGCTGGATAAGAGAGGCACGACGCTCGACGCATTCGTCGACGTGTTCAACTTGTTCAACCAGCAGGACCAGCTGAATGTCGACGAGAACTACACGCTCGAAGGTGCGAACCCGATCGTCGGTGGTCAGATGAGCGACCTCAACCACCTCAAGACGCTCGACCTCAGCACGGGTCAGGAGCTCAACGCGTCGCCGGTGCCGAACAAGAACTTCGGCCACACGGGACAGAACAACGTGACGGTCGGAGCTGCGCTGCAAGTTCCGCGTAGCGTTCGCCTCGGTCTGCGCCTGACGTTCTAAGTCGTCCGATCCTTGGATCAAGAGGCGTCCTGCTAGATGCAGGACGCCTTTCGTAGTTTCGGTGACTTGCGGGAGGCGAGCCGGGGTTGCCGGCCGATAGATCGAACGGCCGCGCAGGCGCGTTGATAGCGGCTATGGACATCCGGTTTGGCGATCACGCGTCGTTTCATCGTGCAGCGGCCGGTATGGTCGCGGGCTCCGCGATCCTTGGTCTCGCGCTCCATCCGGTGACGCCGATGGCGCCGCTGGTCGGCGGCCTGTTCGGCATGGCGGTCGGCGCGGGTCTCGGTTACGGCCGCCCGAAGCTTCGCATCGCAGCCGCTGCGATCGCCGCCGTGCCGCTGATCTTGACGACGCCGACCTGGCCGGCGCTGGCGCTGGTCGCCGGCGTGTTGTCGCTCGGACTCACGGCGGGGGTTCGCGGGATTCGTGGTGTCGTGTCCGTGATGCTTGGAGCCGCGACGACGCTGCTCGCGATGTGGGCCGCGTTGCGGATCGGCCACGCGAACGTGACGGTGACGTGGTCGCCGTGGCTGACCGATGGCGTCTCCGCTGCGGCGATGGGCATGGTCGGGATCTTCGGCGTGCTCCCGCGTCACCTGCAGCTCTCGATCGACGAGGTTCGCGCGGCGGTGCGCAAGCTGCCGACCGAGCTCGACACGGAAGTGCGCGGCCTGTGCGATCGCGCGGTCGCGATCTGGACGGGCGCGAGCGACAAGCTCGGGGATCAGGATCCAGGTCGAAATTTGTTGAGAGACGGCGTCCTCAAGACGCTCGAGGTCGCGTCCAAGAGCGCCGAGGTCCGGGTCTCGGGCGCGAGCGAAGCCGAGCTCGCCAAGCGGATGGCCGATCTCGACCAGCGGATCGCCGCCGCGACGGACACCGAAGTGAAGACGCAGTACCAATCCGCACGCGCGGCGCTCGACGATCAGCGCCGGTACCGCGATCACATTCGCCAAAATCACGAGCGCCTGATCGCACGGATGCACAATCACGTTACGACCCTCGAGAAGTTCCAGCTCGCCGCCGGCGGCCTCGCCGCTGCTCGCGTGGCGAGTGCCGGCGCCACGGCGATGAAGCAGCTCGAGGAGCTCTCGCAAGACGTCGCCGCGAGCGGCGAGGCACTCGCGGAGATGGAGCTCGGCGCCGCGCCCGAGCCGAGCCCGGTGACGGTCGAGACCGTCACGACCGAGACGAAGCCCGCCGCCGCAGTCGCCCAAGCGTAACCGGCCGCGAGGGCAGCGCCACTTCTCTGGTAGGCTCACGGCCAGGAGGAAGCATGCGCGTAGCCGCGATCGCAGTCGTCGTCGCCTTGATGGTGTCCCCGAGCATCGGGCTTGCCGAGAAGGGCGCGGACGCATTCTACAAAGAGGGGATCGCGTTCAAGCAGCAGGGCAAGACCGCGGAGGCCATCAAGGCCCTCGAGTCCGCCGTCGCCGAGAACCCGAAGCACGGGATGGCATGGGCCTCGCTCGGCAGCCTCTACAAGCTCAACAAAGATCTGCCGAAATCGATCGATGCCTACGAGCACGCCTCGGCGCTGATCTCGAAGAACAAGGAGATCTGGGAGAACCTCGGCACCGCCTACGCGAACGTCAATCCCCCGCGCCTCGATGATGCGATTCGTGCGCTGTCGGAAGCTTGCAAGATCGATCCGAAGGATGCCTTCGTGCGAGCGAAGCTCGGCACCGTGAAGCGCAAGAAGGGCGACAACGCCGGCGCGATCGCCGATCTCGAGATGGCGGTCAACCTCAAGGCGGACGAGCCCGAATGGCAGCACAACCTCGGCGTCGCGTATCGGTTTGCGAACCGCGAGGAGGACGCGATCAAGGCGTTTGGCAAGGCGATCGCGCTCGATCCGAACAACGCGACGTTTCACTTCGATCTCGCCGTCGCGTATCGCCGCCACAAGGACAAAGACAAGAAGTCCGATCCGATGATCGATCAGGCGATCGCAGAGTACGAGAAGGCGACGAGCCTCGAGCCGGGCAACGCCGACGGCTGGTTCGATCTCGGATTCATGTACAAAGAAAATCACGAGAACGACAAGGCGATCGCCGCATTCAACAAGTACCTCGAGCTCAACAAGGGCAAGGACAGCGGCGGGCAGAAGCGCGTCGAGGACGAGGTTCATGCGATGGGCGGTACGCCGGCGGCCGACGACAAGAAGCCCAAAGGCGACGACAAGAAGCCCAAGGGCGGCGGCGGCGCGAAGAAGCCGAAGAAGTAGCCAGGAAGCCCAAGGGCGGCGGCGGCGCGAACAAGCCGAAGAAGTAACCAAGAAGCGCCAGGGGCGGCGGCGGCGCGAAGAAACCGAAGAAGTAGCTGCACGGGCGACGCCGACGAACGAGCAGTCTCCCGCTTCAACTGCCGGTGTTGCAGGCTCGCGTGCTCCGGTTGCTCGCGACGGACGGCGTCTTCGACTACTTGTGCGGTGGCAGCGGTGACGTGTAGACGATCAGCGACGGCGCGACCGCATGCGCGCCCGCGAGCTCGAGTGCGTAGCGGCCGCTCCACAGGTCATCGGCGAGCGCGACCGAACCGGTGACGGTCTTGTCGGCGTAGCGCACGATGCACGTGATCTTTGCGGTGTGAGTGAGCTCCTCGATCGCGCGCCACGCCGTGATCGTCAGGGGCTGATCGGGAACCACGGCGTTGCCGAGACTGACGGTCTGCGTGTTGCCGCGAACCTCGTAGGCATCGAGCTCGTCGGCCCCGTCGGCGTTGCGATCGCGCGAGACCGTGCAGCCGCAGCCACCATCGATACCGTCGCCGTCGACCGCGACGGTGATGTGACCTGCCGGATCGTTCCAGGTCAGGCTCGAGAGTTGGACCTGCGCCATGATCCCGTTTCCCGGGACGCTGCGAACGCTGCTCCATTGCGCGGCGCCCGTCGCCGCGACGTGATCTGCATCGATCGTCCAGCCGCCGCCGGTAAACCCCTGCGCTTGCGCCGCGCTCTCGAACGAATAGAACGCGGCGATCTTCGTGCCGCCGAGGCCCGGTTGCAGATCGCACGCATCTCCGACTCCATCGGGAAATTGCTGGGTGGCGAGCTCGGTCCGGTCCGATTGGTTCGGGTTGGCGACCGTCGGGCAGTTGTCGCAAGCATCCCCGACCTGATCGCCGTCTTCGTCGTGCTGCGAGGGATTCGCGACCAGCGGACAATTGTCGGTCGCGTTCGCTAGCCCGTCACCATCGAGGTCATCGGGGTTGGCGTCCGGGAACACGGCGGCGTGGCTGTCGCACGCAGCGGCGAGCACGAGGACCCAGAACCGCTTAGCCAAGGTCGTAGCTTAGCATCGCGAATTGTCGCCAGATCGACGAATAGCTTCGCGTGCTAGGCTCGAACCATGAGGATCAGCTGGCTCTCCGCAGACGAGATCCTGGCGGCCCGGCAGGCCCTCACGAACGACGGTGCGAGCTGGAGCGATCACTTTTCGCCAGGCTTCACGGCTCCCGCACTTCCAGACAATCTCGGCATCCTCGATTGGGAGGGTGTGACCGAGCACGTCGCGCGCGCGGAGCGAGTGTCCGAGGTCGTCCGTCAAGAGGGACTCGAAGCCGCGCGCGCACGATTCGGCAGATCCGGCGTCGCGATCGAAGAGGCGACGCTTGCCGCGGCCGCACACCAAGAGGAATCGCTCGAGCTCGCTGAAGTGATCGATGTCCTGCGGTGTCCGATCGATCCGTACGTGTTCTACGCGCCGTTCCTGGAGCTCCTGGTCGAGCTCGGGCGCGGCGAGCTCGATCGAACGATCCGCGCGTACGAGGAGTTCGTCGAGCTCTACGCTCGGGGCCTCGCGCGAGCACCCCACGGTGCGGCGCGGATCGGCGCGGTCCGCGACGGCCTCGCCGATTTCTACGTCAGCGCCGGCAAGCTCGATCAAGCGATGTCGCTGTTCGAGACGCGCCACGAAGAAGATCAGAACGACGTCGCCGTGGCGCTGTCCGCGAGTCGCGCCTTCCTGGCCGCGGGCAACATCAGCCACGCGGTGCGCTGGCTCGGCGTCGGCTCCGCGCGCGCGACCGCCCTCGGCCGCGAAGATCTCGCCAAGCGTCTCAAGCAGAAACAAGAAGTCGTTCGCCGCCGCCTGTCGTGACATAGCATTCGAAGTCAGACCGGCTTGGTACGACCAGCTATGGCCAAGCTCAAAGCCGTCAAGGCGCGCAGCGCGTACTGCTGCCAGGCGTGCGGCCACATCGAGGCCAAGTGGCTCGGCAAGTGCCCCGCGTGTCAGGAGTGGAACTCGCTGGTCGAGGAGATCGCGACCGACGCGCCTACCCGGCAGAGCGCGCTCGGCGTCGCGGATGGGCAAGCACCGATCGCGATCACGGAGGTCTCCGAGATCAGCGGTAACGATCGCAGGTGCAGTCAGATCGCCGAGCTCGACCGCGTGCTCGGAGGTGGGCTCGTCGCCGGCAGCATGGTGCTGCTCGGTGGCAATCCCGGAGTTGGCAAGTCAACGCTGCTGATCCAAGCGCTCGCCGGATTCTCGCTATCGCGAACGCATGCCCCGGGTGGCGGACGAGTCTTGTATGCGACGGGCGAGGAGTCGGTCGCGCAGACCGCACTTCGCGCGCGGCGGGTCGGTGCGGCCAAGCCGGAGATCGCGATCGTCGCCGAGACCGATGTCGAGAAGATCATCGCACACGCCAAGGAGGCCGCACCCGCGATCTTGGCCGTCGATTCGATCCAGACGGTATACACGCCGATCCTCGACTCGATTCCAGGCTCGCTCGCGCAGGTTCGCGAGTGCGCGAGCCGCCTCATGCAGTTTGCAAAGACCACGGGCACACCGACGATCATCGTCGGCCACGTCACCAAGGACGGCGGACTCGCCGGTCCGAAGACGCTCGAGCACCTCGTCGATGTCGTGCTGCAGCTCGAAGGAGACGGCGGGCCTTATCGGATCTTGCGAGCGCACAAGAATCGGTTTGGGTCGACGCAAGAGATCGGCGTGTTCGAGATGCGCGGTGCCGGCATGGCCGAAGTCGCAAATCCCTCGGCACACCTGCTCGCCGAGCGACCGCTCGGTGCACCCGGCTCGGTCGTCGTCGCCTCGGCAGACGGCGCGCGGCCCCTGCTGGTCGAGATCCAGGCGCTCGTCGCACCGGCGAGTGCCGGATTCGCGCGGCGCACGGTCGCCGGTGTCGATAGCAACCGCGTTGCTCTCTTGCTCGCCGTGCTCGCGCAACGCGCGAACTGCAACGTTCTCGATCGCGATGTGTTCGTCAACGTCGCGGGAGGGCTTCGCCTCGACGAGCCGGCGATCGATCTCGGCATCGCATGCGCCGTCGCGTCTTCGGCGCGCGGTCGCGCGATCGATGCTCACACCGTCGTGTTCGGCGAGGTCGGCCTGGCCGGCGAGATCCGCGCGGTGCCGCTGTGCGAGCAGCGCCTCGGCGAGGCGGCGAGGCTCGGGTTTCGCCGCGCGATCCTCCCCGCGCAGAACGCCAAGCAGATCAGCGAGGCGTTCGGCCTCGAGCTCGTCGCGGTCGACCGGCTGCTCGCAGCGATCGCCGAGCTCTCGTAACGACTCAGAATGGGCGATCAGAACGCGAGAACAAACCGCGTCTGGATCGTGTGCGCCGTACCGGGGTCGCCGGTATTCGGGATGCCGTTCGCGTCGGTCCCGTAGCCAAAGCCTGCTCCGCCGGCGGTCGTGTCGTCGACCGGATGTGCCATCGCGCCGAACGGAAACAGCACACCGTACGAAATGCCGGCGAACAAACGCTGCGACGAATAGCCGAGGTCCATATCGAACTCGGTGCCGTACACGCTGCCGTTGCCCGGGGTCGAGACCGGCTTCATCGCGAACGAGGTGATGTTCGCGATCTTGAACATGATCGACTTCGTCAGATCGTACTGGAGGAACGGCTTGGCATACGCCGCGTTCGTCACGGCGCCGAACAAGCGACGCCACAAGATCAAGTCGACCTTGTACTCGCGGTTGAACATGAACTGCGTCAGCGTGCAGGTGTGCTGCAGGTTGCAGACCGACGGGTCGCCGATGCGATTCGCGAACGCGACGTTCGTGTTGCCTTGCGGCGTGTTGTCCCATTGATCGCCCGTCGCGAAGCCGCCCTCGATGCCGAGCCGTAGCTTGCCCTCGACGCCGCGCCAGGTCAGGCGCGCCGCGCCGCCGAGCTTGCGGATCTTGGTCAAGCCGCTCGTCGAGGTCGCGATCCCCTGATCCTCGAGTCGGATGTTGCCGAACTGACCGACGAGCTCGCTTTCGAGCTGCACGTCGCCGACGGCGAGCTTGCCCCACAGGCTGGCCGTATACGTCTTGAGATCGCGCGGGACGTAGTGCGCTGCCGGATCGAACGGAACGGTCGGAGCGTTGATGTTGAAGTTGGTGAGGTTGTCGTCCCAGCCTTGCGTCTTGTACTCGAAGTACACGCCGTAGTTGAGAACCGACTCGCCGCGATCGAGCGCGTCGCGGAAGTCCTGCGGCGAATCCAGCTTCGAGATCACGCCGACCCAGCTGTTCATGTCGTCCGGGTTGTCGAGGTTGAAGGGATGGCCTTCGTTGCCTTTGTTCGTCGTCGCTTGCTGGTTCGAGACCAGCCGCGAGATGTTCCAGTCCGAGGCGACCATCGCGCGCAGGGCGGTGCCGGGGATCAGGGCGGAGAAGCTGACGCGATCGACCGTGTCGCCATAATCGCCGTCGTAGTCGTACGTGCCGTCGAACGGATTGTAGCCGCCGCTGTTGGCGTAGATACCCATGCCCCAGTGGTTCGGCATTCGTCCGAGCTTGAGGATGCCGAGCGGCACCGCGACCTCGGCCCATGCGCGCTTGATGAGAATCGAGCTGCGATCGCTGTTGATGCCCGCCTCCGGTACGGTTTGCGTCGTGCCGAATGCGCTGACCGGCGGCGGATTGGTGCTCGTGTAGGCCCCATTGAGGACTTCGCCCGTCGGCGTCGAGCCGAGGACGAGATTATCGAGGATGTCGGCCTGGACGTGGACCGAGGTGCCTTCATCGAGGTTGAACACGGGCTCGAGACGAAGTCGCATGTTCGTGCTCGACAGCGTGTCGTCGCACGGGTGATTGAGCACGGTCGACGAGCACGATAGCGCGCGCGCGAACGGAGCTCCGCCGAGCGCCGGATTGTCGATGAACCCGAGGTTGAAGTTCTTGAACCAATCGGTGCGCATCCGGTAGTAGCCGCCGAGCTCGAACAGCTTCCATCGCTTGCGCCGGCCTTTGGGCGGCGGCAATGCGGGCGTGGTCGGCAGGAGCCCAGGGGCCTTGGGGGCGGCTTCCGCGACGCCCTCTTTCTTCTCCTCGGCAGAGGGCGTCTGGGGACCTCCCATGCCGGGGCCCATGCCGCCGGGCGACATCTGCGCCTCGGCGACCTGGGACAGGACCGTGATGCCTACGAAGACGCCTGAGATCAGTCTAGATGAGGTGTAACGCATGGGAAGTACGGTGATTTTGGGCGTCTACGAAAGTCGGCGGACTATATGCACCATGCCAAACCGGGTCAATCTTGAGCGACGCCGATCAAGGCATCCGACCCCGAATTCGCGCGGTCTAGATCGGACACGTATGGTGTTGTTGATGGCTTTCGACCGTCCCGCGCTCCGCCGCGTTGCCTGGCTGTTGCTGATCGGCAGCTGCGGCCCTGCAGTTAAACCACCTGCGGGCCCAGCGGCCGAGCCCGGGCCGATCGCCAAATCCGCACCAACACCGATCTCGTCCGGAGGCAGACACATGATCCTCGGCGAGATGTGTCCGCAGGGCGCAGGAGGGCGGCCCGCGGTCGATCCACTGATCATGCGCGGCATTCAATGGACCGATGCCGCGGCCGATGTCGTCGAGACGGTGGAACGCGGAAGCGTGCCGCGCTTCATCGTGTTCGGAGTCGACGGAAAGATGGCAGGCGTGTTCGACACGCTCGGAGTCGTCGACATCGGTGTCCAGCAATCCGTCGCGACCGGCACCTACGTCGGTGCATCACCCTGCACGTACGCGCTCTCGGACAAGCCGTCGCCGGGTCAGCTCGCAACGCGCGCCGAAGATCCTGCGTGCGGACCGGTGACGAATAGCTGCGGTATCGCCGTCGGCGAGATCACACATCCGGACGACCCACCGATCACGCCCGCTTATACGACGGGTGCGGCGTGCGTGTCGGGCGATCAGCTCGCGGTCGACATCGATGGTGACGGCCGCGTGGAGTCGTTTCCGATCAGCGGCGTGCTCGACGGGATTCGCGGTCCCGCGGCGGAATGGAGCGCGTCGCCCGCGGCGCCGGGCGCATGCACGCCGCACTTTCAGGTCTACGACATCAAGCTCCTGCCGGAGCCCGATCCGGGCAAGCCCGTCGACCAGAAGTCCGCGGTCATGCTCGACGTGCTGGGCGTCGTCGATCTCGACGGCGATGGTCGCCGCGAGCTCGTGCTCGCGCTGCGGTTCCCGACGGTTCGTAGCATCGTTGTCTACAGCCCGAGCTCGTCGGCCCAGCGGCTCGAGCTCGTCGGCGAATCGCCCTCGTTCCCGCGCTGAGGCATGGCTGTCTGGCCACGCCAACGCTGTTGGCAACGGCCCGCACGTCGACCTACATCGATAGGCCCTTCGACAGACGTGGCGGTCGACGCTCGATGGCATGTCGCTGGCAGTAGAATCACCTGATGAAGTCCTTGGGCTTGTGCGTCTTGTTGGTCGCCGGGTGCGGGGCGCAGAGTGGAGATGGGGCGCTGCTGACGTTCACGCCGCCGCCCGGGCTGCCAACGATCGGCAAGATCGACATCATCCTGGCGAGCGCGGATTCCGCGATGATCGAGCAGGTCATGAACCAGCGCACGATGGCCCGGAAACCCGGCACCGAACTGGTCACCTACTATCGGCAGGCGGCCTCGGGCGGCGCGGTCGATGTGACGATCGATGGGCCCATCAATCCGGGACAACCGTTTTCGATCCGACTCGCCCCGAATCGGGGCGAGTATCCCGACGAGCAATACATTCCGTTCGTGCTGATCTACGCGGCGACCGGAGAGCTCGCCGCGATCGCGACGGTACACACGCTCGACGATGCAACGCCGCTACCGATCAAGGTGCCGCAGGGCTCTCGTGCCGAATACATGTTCGATGCGCAAGTCGTCGCAACCGCGGATCCCATCGCGGCGATCGGCGCCGGCCAGGACCGCGTCATCGACTGTCCGTCCGCGAACGTGACCTGGCGCAGTGGCCTCGCGTGGCGACCGAGCGGGCCGGGCGCGGCATCGCAGATCCGACTGTTGCTGCCGGATCTCGGGGCCGATGCGAATGCCAAGGACGCGCTCAGCCGGATGCTCGATCTCGATTGCGATGACCATGTTGCGGTCCCGGACCCGACGCTCGGCGACTGCGACGACACGCTGCCGCGGTACCACCGCGGCGCCGACGAGCTGTGCGACGGCGAAGACACCAACTGCGACGATCAACTGTTGTGGACCGCGCCCTGCTCCGACGGGACCGTGACCTGCCCGAACGCGAGCACCCAGCAAGGGATCAAGCTGTGCGACGACGCCCCGCAGAATTTCGGCTTCGGCGCGTGCCAGAACGATCCCGAGTGTCTGTGTCAGGGCGCCGGGGGGACGACCTGCAAGAAGTGCCTGTTCGAACATACCCCCGGCCAGAACAACCAGGTGATCGCGTGCACGCCCGGCGTAGCGAAGCTGAACTTGCCGACGTGCACGAGCTGCAACGTCATCGTGGTCGACGCATCGCCCGGATGGGACATCACGATCGCGGCGGATTCGACGGTGCCGTTCGGGAAGATCGTGACCGGTGCCCATCTCGCCGTGATCGTGAAAGCCGTGTGGACCAAGAACGGCGGTCAGAGCGTCGGGACGGCCGCGCAATTGATGGGGCAATTCCAGCTCGCCGTCGGTGGTCAACTGATGAGTGTCGCGCTGCAGATGTCCGGTGACAGCACGGCGCTCACATGCCCCGCGGCAAGCATGACCTGCCAGCCATAGGCTGCTAACGTCGCTGCGTGCGCGACGATGTCGGCCAATTACTGTGGATGGGCTTTGCGGGACCCCAGCTGCCTCCCGAGCTGCGCGCTCGCCTCGATGCGGGGGGCTGCGGCGCCACGATCTTGTTCAAGCGCAACCTCGTCATGTCGGTGGTCGCCGGCGGCGGCGGTGTCACGCAGGAAGTTTGCGATCTCGACGCTCTGGTCGCGCTCGATCGCGAGTTGCATCGCAGCGCGCCCGACGGAACGCCCGCGCTGATCGCGGTCGATCAGGAGGGCGGGCTGGTCCAGCGCGTGCGCGCACCGGCGACGCAGTGGCCGCCGATGATGGCGCACGACGGCCAGGGCGCCGATGACGAACGCATCGCCGAGCACGTCGGACTCGCGATGGGCCTCGAGCTCCGCGCGCTCGGTTTCGACATCGACTTCGCGCCGGTGCTCGACGTGCACACGAATCCGCAGAATCCGATCATCGGAGATCGCGCGTTCGGCCACGATGCGGAGACCGTCGCGCGTCGTGCGCTCGCGTTCGCGCGAGGTCTCGATGCCGCGGGAATCCTCGCGTGTGGAAAACATTTTCCGGGTCACGGCGATACCGATACGGACTCGCACCTCGAGCTCCCGCGGATCGATCACGATTGGGAGCGGCTCGAGAAGGTCGAGCTGTTGCCATTTCGCCGCGCGGCCGCCGCCGGGCTGCCGATGATCATGACCGCGCACGTCGTGTTCGCGGCGCTCGATGCCCAGCGTCCGGCGACGCTATCCGAACAGGTCGTCACCGGCCTTCTGCGAAACAAGCTCGGCTATCGCGGCGTGATCGTCAGCGACGATCTCGACATGCGAGCGATCGCGGGCCACATGGGCGCGGATCACGCGGCCGTCGCGGCGATCCGTGCGGGATGTGACGTGCTCCTCCTGTGCTGCAACGAGCACAATCAGGCGCTCGCCGAAGAAGCGCTGATCAAGACGGCGGAGTCCGACTCCGAGCTACGGCGCCGGATCGGGGAATCGGCCGCGCGCGTGCGGGCGATGAAGAAGGCACATAGCGCCAACCAGCAGGCCCGGCCGGCTCCCGGGCGCGACGTGATCGGCTCGTTCGAGCACCGGCGCCTCGCCGATCAGCTCGCCGGCCGCGCGTGACGCCGCGGAATCCCCGCAGTCGGATGATCCCGGTTCGGTTCGCGGTACCGGTAGTGCCGGAAAATTCATGTTTTCGGGTGTCGCGCTTGGTGTAGGGTCCGCCGCGATGAGGGCTTATTTTGTGGTGGGGCTGTGCCTGCTCGCGAGCTGCGCGAGCTCGAACCGGACACAATGTGATCCGACGGCGGCGACGTGCGCGGCCGACGCGGCGGTGCAGATCGACGCGATGGTCGTCACCGATGCGGGTCCGGATGCGCCGCCGAAAAAAGGTTTCGGCGATCCGTGCACCGACAGCATGCAGTGCGCGTCGGATATCTGCATCCTCGTCAGCACCGGCGGCGTCTGCTCGACCACATGCGGCACGTGCCCCGACGGTTACGGGTGCTTCGGCGTGCTCGGCGCGATCGATCCCGGCCAGGTCTCGTACGTATGCGTACCGGTCACGACGCAGCTGTGCAGTCCGTGCCAGGCCGATACCGAGTGCGCGCAGATCGGGATGGACAAGTGCCTGACCGAGGGCACGGGTCGCAGGTATTGCGGCCGCGATTGCTCGACGGTCTCGTGTCCGACCGGCTACGACTGCATGGATCAGTCGATCGGCGGCTCGATCTACAAGGAGTGCGTGCCGCACTCGGGTGCGTGCGACTGCAACGTCGCGATGCAGCAAGGCGCAAATGATCCGTGCACGATCACGACGACGCTCGGCACGACCTGCGCCGGAACGACGACGTGCGCGGGAACCGCGGGCTGGGGCGCGTGTCAGCCTCCGTCCGCGACCGATGTTCCGGACGCGACGTACACCGACAACAACTGCGACGGCATCGACGGCGACATCACGAAGGGTATCTTCGTCGCGGGCGGCGGTGCGAACACGGCGACGTGCGGTCTTACATTCGCGATGCCGTGCCAGACGATCTCGTTCGGGATCGTCCGTGCGGTGCAAGAAGCCAAGCAGCATGTCTACGTGCAGACCGGCACGTACAACGAGGTCGTCGTGCTGCTCAGCGGGATCAATGTCTGGGGTGGTTACGACTTCAGCTGGCAGCGCGGGCCGTACACGAACCCTGCGCATCGCGTCACCGTGATCGGCAAGCAGGACACCGGTGTCGGCGGCGATGGCGAATGGCTGACCGTGCGCGCGCACGATCTGATCGTGCCGGTCACGCTCGGTGACATGGTGCTGCAAGGGCCGGACGCACAGGGCTTCGGTGGGCTGTCGGGTCGCGATGGCATGTCGAGCTACGTCGTTCATTCGAAGGCCGCGGGCCTCACGCTCGCGCGCGTGCAGATCGTCGCCGGCAATGGCGCGGCGGGCGCGACCGGCGCCGCGGGAACCGACGCGGTCCTCGTCGATCCGCAGAGCTTCATGACCGGTGGCACCGGCGGCGACGGCGTGCAGAAGACCACGTGTGATGACTCGTCGCGCGGTGGTGGCGGCGGTGGCGCGAGCAATTCGTGCTCGTCGAGTCCATCGTCGCGCGCGATGAACGGCGGCGGGGGCGGTGCCGGCGGCACGATGGACACGAACTGCGGCTTCTTCAGCATCAACCTCAACGCGCGGCCCGGCCTCAATGGTTCGGACGCGGCGCTGGTGTTCAATCCGTTCGGGATTCATGGCACCGGCGGATCCGGCGGCAACTCGTGCGGACCGACGACAGCGGGCAATCCGGGTCTGTTCCAGAACGGCGGCCCGGGTGCCCCGATCAGCGGGGGCTATCTCGCGGGCGCGAACGCCACGTACTGGTATGCGCATGCCGGTGGTCCGGGCGGCACCGGTGAGAATGGGACCGGCGGTGGTGGCGGCGGCGGTGGTGGTGCCGGCGGTTGTGCAGCGCGAGGCGGCGGCAGCGGCGGTGGTGGTGGTGGTGGCTCGTTCGGGATCGTCGCGGTCGCGAGCTCGTCGATCACGCTCGGCACGTGCGAGCTGTTTAGAGGAACGGCGGGCGCAGGCGGCGTCGGCGGCGTCGGCGGCCGAGGCCAATCGGGCGGGACGGGCGGCGCGATCGGCGCGCATCCGAACACGGCGACGCCGGGTCTCGGTGGCAACGGCGCTCACGGTGGCCACGGCGGAGGCGGCGCGGGCGGGCAGGGTGGCTCCGCGGTCGGAATCCTGTCGACCGCGGGTTCGACGATCACCGGGACCTGCACGCAGAGCCAAGGCTCGGCAGGCACCGGCGGGCTCGGCGGCGTGTCCGCACCGAGTGCACCGCTGCCGGAGCGCGATGGTGTTGCGGGTAGCGACGGAACGCCGGGCACCATTCAAGACACCCGGCAGTGCGTCAGCGGCTCGAGCTGCTAGTACGCAGCAAGGTGAGCGGCTCGAGCTGCTCACATCAGCGGGATGTCGGCGACGACGTAGCCCGCTTTGCCGGAGATCGTCGGGGCGCCGAGCTGGATCGTCGCGATCGTCGGCATCGGTAGCTTCGCGAGTGCGTCGCTCGCCGTGCCGCCGACCACGCCCCACACGCCGGTGATGATGCCTTCCACCTGCGCGTCCGTGAGCGGGCGCAGCGCGTTGTCGCTCTGCTCGAGCACCTGCGCGTGAACCTCCGGCGTGTTGCTCACCGTCAGCAAGATCTTGCCGCTCTGCGAAGGAGCCGCGGCCAGGCTCGTGCGAAGCGACAGTGCGATTCGCTGGATCTCGCTGCCACCGGCGTCCTTGACGTGGACGAGTAGGTCACCGATCGAGAGCTCGAGCTTGTTGCTCTCGGTCGTCACGGTCGGCGGCAGCGAGACCTCGATGTCGAGCGAGGCCGCATCGGCATCGAGCAGCGAAGCCAGCACGCCGACCTTGTCGATCGAGAGATGTGCGTCGAACGCCCCCGCGGCCCACAAGCCACCGAACAGCTCGTTGACGACATCGTTCGCGATCGCGACGCCAAGGCCATGGCCCTGTTGCATGAGAGAGGACGTGATCGCGCTGGGCATCGACACGAACGCGCCGCCTTCGCCGCCGGTGACCACGAGCTTGGTGTCGACGGCGACGAACAAGCCGGTGGGCGCGATCACGATCTTGCTCGGCGCGACGGTCACCTTCGTCGGGTGCCCGAGGACCGCGGCGGTGTAAGGCTTCGCGACCAGATCCCCGAGCGCCTTGTCGGCGATCGGTGGCACGCGATCGTGGATCACGGTCTTGAGGCTGTTCGCGACCGCATTGCGTACGTTGCTGTTGAACAGGCCCTCGATCGCGCTCGGTACGCCGCTGACGTCGAGCACGAAACCGTCGAGCGTGACCGCGTCGGCCGGCACCGAGGAAGTGAGCTTGCCGCTCGCGATCACGACCGCGAGGTCACCGGTGATGTGAGCCTTCGCGATGCGCACCGTGATCGTCGTGCTGCCGCCGAGGCACGCGACCTTGTAACTCGCATGAAGGTGGATGACGACGTTATCGATCTCGACCGCGGTGTGCAGGATGCCTGCCCCCGGGGTCAGCGCGACATCGATGTTGGAGAGCGCGACATCGGTGATGTCGATCTTTGCGCCGAGGCATCCCGTGTTGTTGTAGACCGGGTTGAAGGGCTGCACCGCGGCGGTGAAGTCGATCGCCTGCGCCGTGTTGCCCATCGCGGTGCCGATCGCGCGAAGTGCCTCGGGGCCCGCAAACGCACCGACCGGCGCGGCGACCTTGCCGTCGCTTGGAGCGAGCGTGCCGGCGAGCACCGCGCGGACATCGCGAACATCGTGACCGCCGTTATCGATCGCGTGGGTCTCGATGATGCCGATACCGGGCGGCACCGTGACCGTGGTCGTGAACGAGCCATCGGTCGCCGGCGTGACGTCCGTGCCGTTGACGGTGACGCGAACGGTGCCGTCATCGTGCACGTTGCCGGTCACGGTGACGGAGGCGCCGTCGGATTGCGTACCGCGCTGCGGCGCCGTGATCTCGAGGGTCGGCGGCGCATCATTGCCGGTCCCGTTCTGAGCGGTACAGCCGGCGAAACCACTCACGACAATTGCTGCGACGATGGAAGCCCTCATGCGCCGGCAGCTGTGCAACGCGAGTGCCGCGAAACCGATGTTGTAGGCGCTCATTTTTGCTCGTCGCGCGCCGCGTCATGCAACGCGACCTTCCGGCACACACGAAGCTGCAGTCGTCAGGGGAACAAGTCGCCGTTGCCACTCCCATTGCGGACAGCCGTGGGCACCCGGTTGGGAGATGCACGACGTCAGCGCTGGACGAGCACGCCCTCGGCGAGCAGCAGGAGCAGCACGATCGCCGCGAGCGCGTGCCACAGCTCGACGCGGCGCTGGTTGTTGTCGGCAGGCGAAGTCACGCTGCCGCTGCCCGAGGCTGGGAGCGCAGACGCCGGCGCTTGCGTCAGATCGGACCCGCGCGGATCGAGGTTGACGACGAACGCGAGCTCGTCGCGTTCCCGAGTCGCGCCGGTCTGATCGGTCCCGATCACGCGATAGACGCCGGGACGATCGGTCTTGCCGAATCGCACGGAGCTCCGTCCCGCGATCCGATCGCCTTCGAACACCGCACCGATGCCGTCGGGCCCGCGGATCTCGAGCTTGCGGAGATCGCCGGTCGGCAACACGACGGAGCCGCCGACCAGGTGTTCGGTCTCGCCGCCGAGCGAGTGCTTGCGCGCGAGGTGGCGCACGGCCTGCTGCACGAGCTTCAAGAACCCGCGATGGATCGGCAGATCATTCCAGTCGCGGTCGAGCGTCGACGTGAACAGCAGGATTCGGCCGGTCCCGATCGAGGCTTCGACGAGGGCGGCGGCGCCATTGGTGAAGCGCGCGAGGACCTTGCGATCCGCGGTCGCCGTCGTCGGACCGAGCAGCGAGATCTTGTAGAACTTCGCGTCGGCGAGCTCGGGTGCGTCCGCGGAGAACAATGTGAAGATCGGATGGTCGGCTTCCCACTTGACCAGCCGCAGGGCGCGGCTATCGCGTTCGTCGGGCGATGCGCCCCACGTCGTATCGATCGGATCGCGCAGACTCTGCGGCAGCAGCGGCAACATCGTGCGGTCGTAGGCCGCCGGATCGACGCGATCGCCCGGTGCGACGAGGATACCGCCGCCGGCGCGCACCCAGTCCGCCAGGATCGCGACGCGCTCGGGGGGCAGCGCCGCCACGTTCGCGAGCACGACGACATCGAAGTCTCCGAGATCGATCGCGGGCGCGCGGCCGCGCGATTTCGGA
Source organism: Myxococcales bacterium (assembly GCA_028287115.1). GTDB lineage: Bacteria > Myxococcota_A > Polyangia > Haliangiales > Haliangiaceae > JABFXX01. Next base: position 2,775 of record JAQBQF010000066.1, on the reverse strand, counting down.
TCGATGCCGGCGAGCTCTTCGGCCGTGATCGCGTGCACCGAGGTTCCGCTGTCCTCGCGATCGCCCGGGCGCAGCGCGGCCTCGAGATAGAACAGCTCGTCGTCGTGACGGACCGTGCGCGGATCACCGTCCACGAGCAACACGCGGACCTCGTCGCGCAGGCTGGAACGGACCCAGCGCTTGTCATCGATCGGCAAGGCATCGCCCGTGATCGAAACCGACGCGTCGGTCGCGCGAGTGCCGGGAGGCAGCGCGGCGAGAAACCGCTTCGTCCGCTTCTCGAAGGCTCCGATCTCGAGATTGCCGCGGGCGACGACGCGATCGCCGATCGCGAGCAGCAGCTCGACCTTGACCGGATGGTCGGTGAAGTTGCCGACCTCGGCATCGAACGCGACGCCGCGGCTGCCGGCGCCGGGATCGGGATCGGCACGTAGCGCGGTGATGGCGACGTTCGGCAGCTTCGGCGGACGGAGCTCGATCGGCACGAGCACCGGCCCGTCTTTGCCCCATGGTGGATCGCCGTGGAACCCGGTCTTCGCACCGAGGCTCAACAGGAACACGGTCTTGCGTACGTGGCTCGACGCGGCGAGGAGCTGCGCAGCGCGAGCCAGGGCACGCGTGGTATCGGCGGGACGCGCGGCGGGCTCGAGGGCGAGCAGCTGATCGCGAAGCCTGAGGTGATCGCGCGTGAGCTCCGTTGGTTGATCGGCACCTTCGGACGCGCGCACGATCGCGACCTCCGCTTCCGGACCGAGCTGCGCGAGGAGCTTTCGCGATTCTTCGCTCGCGTGCCGTAGCCACGTTCGATCATCGACTTGATAGCCCGCGGCAAACGAGTCATCGATCACGAGCACGGCCGCTTGCGGGCCGCGGGTCACCTGCGGACCTTTGCGCTCGCACGACGTGAACGGCTTCGCGAGTGCGATCGCGATCGCGAGACATACGACCACGCGGACGAGGAGCAGCAGCCGCTCGCGCAACCGCAGCCGGCGCGCGGTGCGGCGCTTGGTCGCGAGCAAGAAATCGAGCGCCGCGAACTTCACGATCTTTGCGCGCCGCCGCCCGATCAAGTGAATTGCGATCGGCACTCCGATCGCGAGTGCGCCGACGAGCATCAGCGGCGCGAGGAAGCCCATTACGAAGCGCGCCTTCCGGGCTGTAGCCGCGATCGGGCGACGAGCACCTCGAGCAGTGTGGCTTCGAGCGGCTGATCGGTCCCGGCGAGGTGATAGTCGACACCGGCGGCGGCGAGCGTGCCGCGCACCTTGGTCAAGAACTGCTCCATCCGCTCGAGATACTCGCGGCGGATCGTCGATGGATTGACGATCATCTTGTTCGGGGTCTCGAGCGAGTGGAACTCGGTCAGCCCGTCGTACGGAAACGTGCGCTCGTGCGGATCGAGGATGTGCAGCACGGAGACGTCGTGGCGTTGCGCCCGCAACTGGCAGAGCGCACGAACCGTCTCGTCATCCGAATCGAACAGATCCGAAGCGACGATGATCAGCGCGCGACGGCGCCGTGCGAGCTCTGCGATCCGCGTGAGCGCTGCCGCCGGGGATTCGTCTCCGCTGGCGCCGCGCGTCATCACCTGGTCCATGACGGACAGCAGATCATGCAGATGGTTCGTGCGTGCGCGCGGCGGAACCATCGTCTCGATCTTGCGATCGCCACATGCGAGCAGACCCACCTTGTCCTGCTGCTGGATCACGAGATAGGCGAGCGCGGCGAGCGACAAGCCCGCGTACTCGAGCTTCGAGATGGCGCCGCTCGCGAACATCATCGAGGCCGACGCATCGAGCACGAGGTAGACCGTCAGCTGCGATTCCTGCTCGTACTGCTTCACGTAGTAGCGGTCGCCCTTGGCGTACGCGCGCCAGTCGATGTGTCGGAGCTCGTCGCCGGGGGAATACTCTTTGTGCTCGGCGAACTCGACCGACGCGCCGTGCACGGATGCGCGATGCAGACCCGAGAGTGCGCCTTCGACGATCACGCGCGCCTTGATCGGCAACGACCCGAGCCGCGCGAGCTGCGCGGGATCCATGCGCTGGGTCAACGTCACTGTGCCCTCGAGAAGAGCGGATTAACCGCCAAGGCGCCAAGGCGCCAAGATCGAGAAGAGACGGTTTTCGCGCTGCGCGCGAGAGGCGCGCGCCCCCCGCTGAGATCCGTCCGCCGAAACAAATCTCCGTCGGACCTTGGCGCCTTGGCGCCTTGGCGGTGATCCGCGTCGCTTTCGGCCGACGCGCCTTGGCGGTGATCTGCTCTCCAGGTCACGGAGTGACGACGGTGAGCAGACGGTCGACGATGTCGCCGGCGCGCAGCCCTTCCGCCTCGGCGCGGTAGTTGAGGATCAGGCGGTGCTGCAAGGTCGGACGCGCGAGCGCGGACACGTCTTCGATCGCGACCGCGAAGCGACCGTCGAGGATCGCGCGGGCCTTCGCGGCGAGGATCAGGAACTGAGAAGCGCGTGGCCCCGCGCCCCACGAGACCGCCTCGCGAATGAACGCCGGCGCGTTGGGCGCGGTCGGCCGAGTCGAGCGGGCGAGCGAGACCGCGTACTTGACGACGTGATCGGCGACCGGAACGCGGCGTACGAGATCCTGCAGATAGATGATCCGCTGCGGAGACAGCACGCGCACGAGCTCGGGCCGGTGGTCGCTCGTCTGCTGGCGGACGATCTCTTCCTCTTCGCTCTCGGTCGGATAATCGACATCGACCTGGAACATGAAGCGATCGAGCTGCGCTTCAGGGAGCGGATACGTCCCCTCTTGCTCG
>JAQBQF010000053.1 GCA_028287115.1 Myxococcales bacterium | reverse complement strand
TCCTGAGTGGTTAAGGTTTGCCTTCACCCCTTGAAGGGCTCGGGGCTGCCGAGGGGGGCGGGCTCTCTCTCGCCGACAGCGCGCGAACCGCGCACGGGACGTGACGAGTGCAAGCACCGCGTTCTAGATCTACGGACCGCGCAGCTCCGCGGCGGTGGTCCGCGCTGTCTCGACGCTCACGCACTCGGCGCGTCCCGATGCGCGGAAGCGCGCGAGGCGAGAGAGACCGCCCCACGAGGCCAGACTTCCCCCTGTTACCGATGGCTTCAGGCGCCCGACACGTTCGCATCAGCGACGAGGTCGCTTTGCTCCTGGCCTTTCATCCTCGCCCCTCGCCCCTCGCCCCTTCCCATTCCCTGGTTCCGTCGGCCTTGCTCTTCGCGTTCGAGCCCTTCCGGCACAGCGTGCCGCCGACGATCACACGCGTAGCTCCGCGCTAAAGCCGACACGCGCGAGCCGCTCGAGCAGCAACGGGAGTGTGGCGCTGACGGCACACGCACGCGTAGCTCCGAGAGTCCGGTGATCGTTGATGCCGAAACGGGCGCATTTCCACCGGCGATCACACGCGCAGCTCCGATCTCCGCCGTTCGTTGCGTCGTGCGATGACGCTCGCGATCACCGAGACTCCGATCATCACCGCGATCACGCACACCGAGATCGCCGGCGACAGCGTCACCCAGCTCGCGAGCAGCATCTTGACGCCCGCGAACGCCAGCACGCCTGCCAGCCCGAACCGGAGGTATCTCAGCCCGGTGAGCGCGCTCGCCAGCACGACGTATAGCGCGCGCAGGCCGAGGATCGCGAACACGTTCGAGCTGTAGAGGATGAACGTGTCGTTCGAGACCGCGAATGCCGCGGGGATCGAGTCGAGCGCGAACACCACGTCCGTGATCTCGATCGCGATCAGCGCGATCAGCATCGGTGTCGCGAGCCAGCGTCCCGAGTGTTTCGTGACGAACCGGTGTCCGTCGAGCTCGTGGCTCCATGGCAGGTGACGGGTCAGCCAGTCCAACGTGCGCGGTTTCTCCGTTGTTTCGGCGGGCGCACGCAGCAGCTTGAGCGCCGTGATCACGAGCAACCCGCCGAACGCGTACGTCACCTCGTGCCAGCGGTGCAGCGCCGCGACGCCGCCGACGATGAACAGACAGCGCGTGACGAGCGCGCCGATGATGCCGAACGTCAGGACTCGGTGCTGCTCGGACGCCGGAATCCGCAGCGCTCCGAAGATCACCAGAAACAAGAATAGGTTGTCGATGCTGAGGCTCTTCTCGAGCAGATACGCGGCGAGGAATTGCTCGCCGGCCTCGGCGCCGAAATGCAGCGCGACGAATCCGTTGAAGGCGAGCGCGGCGCCTATCCAGATCACGCTCCACATCACGGCGCGCCGCCGCGAGTCCACCTGATCACCGTGATGAGCGATCAGATCGATCGTGACAAAGAGGAGCAATAAGCCAGCCAGCAGGGCCCATGCCCATGCCGGCACGTCGAGAGATGACATGCGATCTCCAGGTGCAAGAAAGGTTCACGTTGCGGACAGAAATCAGCCGAACGTGACTGCACGCGGAGGTCGGAAGATCGAGTCGCCGAAGCGAGGAAGCGGTACGAGCAATTCGTGCGCGGGCGTCGTGAGGAGTCGGCGTTGGGGGCTGGGGATCACGACCGCGACCGGCAGATCGACCGCCGTGCTGTCGTCTCCGTCATCGACGAGCGCACTCGAGGGGCCTGCGAGATCCGGTGCTTGCAGCGCGCCACCGAGCAGCGCGAAGGCGAGCACGATGATCAGGATCCGAGCCACACGTGACTATAAGGCGCGGATCGCGTCTGTCGAGCCGGTTACTGCGCGCGAGCGAGATCGCACGACTCGAGCAGGTAGAGCATCCGGCCCATGCGAAGGCGTTCGTTGCGATCGGGGTTCGCCTCGACGAGATCGGTGATCGATCGCTTGCCGTCGAGCGACTCGAACAGCGCGACGAGCTCCTTCACCTCGAAGCGCTCGGGCCCGACGCGGCGCGTGCGCGAAGCGCGGAGCTTCATCGTGCCTTGGCGCGCGACCCAGGCATCGATCACGTCGTCGGAGACCGTCATCGCACCGGCGCCGAGGATCTCGAACGCGTTGAAGTCGAGCGGGAACGCTTCGCGCGGATTCTCGCGGCCTGCGTACCAGGCGAAGCCACCTTTATTCCACGTGCAGACGTCGATGATCTTCGTGCGAACCTGACGCGTGAGGTGACGGAACACTTCGAGCGGCTTGAGTAGGCCGAGCCCGACGAGCGTGTCGCCGAGCTTGCCGCCGTAGTGGGGCATCATCGCGAGCGCCATCGCGAGCTCGCCCGCGGAGACCACGCCTTTGGTGACGAGGTAGTTGCCGAACAGCTCGCTCGCGACGTTCGACGAGACGTACTCGGGCTGGCCATCGCGGACGTAGATCTCTTTCTTGATGCCACCGATCGCGACGACGAGCAGGCCGGTCGCGCGCGCGGTCATCAGCCGGAACAGCACGCGCAACGGAGACGTCGTGTTGAAGTCGCCGGCATCGTCCGGAGGATCGGCGATATCGGCGAGCGCTGGGGGCGTCGGCGGTTTCTTGCGCGCGAGCTCTTCCTGCGTCGGGACCACGACGTCCTTTGAACGATGGGACGCGGGCTCTTCGGTGAGATCGTCGAACGCGCGCGTGACCGAGTCTTCCTCCGCGCGGAACACGAGCTCGGTATCGCTGTCGTCGTCGTTATCGGACAGCACGATCGCCTCGACCGCCGCGCTGATCGTGTCGCCCATCGGGATCTCGACGATTCCGTCATGCGACGACGACGACGTGCGCGAGACCGGCGGTGCGCTTCCAGCCGGCGTACGCGGCGGTGGTGTCGGGCTCGGCGCTCGCGCTGGCTGCGCCGGCGACTGCACGGGCGGTGGCCGCGTGCGCCCGGAATCGACGCGCTTGGCCGGCGTGACGACCGCCGCACTCGCCGTCGCGACCGCCGCTTGTGCTGCAAGATCGCTCACCGAGATCGGGCGTGCCGGAGGCTTGAGCTGCTCCTCGGAATCGTAGGCGATCTGAATATTCGGCATGCTGTCGCCGGCGGCCATGAGGCCGTGCTCGCCGGTATCGACGCTGATCTGGATGCCGTCGTCGCTCGGAGCACGCGCGCGCACCGGCTCCTCGAGCACGGCCGTCATGCCCGCGTCGCCGACCGTCCGCGCGCGGCGTTCTTGCACCGAATCGCGCAGCTCGGCGACGACGTCGGCGACGTGCTTGTTCGTCATCCGATGGCGATGCTCGAACAACCACTCGGCGATGCCATCGCGGAACGCGGCCGCGCTCGACCACCGCTCGTCGACGGATTTCTTGAGTGCCTTGCGGACGATGTTCGCGAGACCGGGCTCGATATCGGCGCCGTACTTCTCGAAGCGGCCGAGCTTGGCGTCGCGCACCATGAGCAGGACGTCGAGCTCGTTCGCGGCGGCGAACAGGCGGCGACCGGTGAGCAGCTCCGCGAGCACGACGCCGACCGAGAACACGTCGCTGCGGCCATCGAGCGGCATCTCGATCACCTGCTCGGGCGACATGTAGCCGTACTTGCCTTTGAGCGTGCCGGACTTGCTCTTGTGGGCACGGTCCGGATCCTTGGCGCGAGCGATCCCGAAGTCGACGAGCTTGATGTCGCCACGCAGGCTCATGAGGACGTTGGACGGTGAGATGTCGCGATGCACGATGCCGAGAGGATTGCCGTTCTCTTCCGACAGGTTGTGCGCGTAGTCGAGCGCGTCGAGGACCTCGTGGGCGATCCACGCCGCGAGCTGGTGGTCGACGCGACGCCGGCGCTGCGCGAATTCACGAAGCAGCGCGAGGACATCGATGCCATCGACGTACTCCATCGCGATGTAGAGCAGATCCTCGACCTTACCGAGCTCGAAGGTCTGGGCGATCTTCGGGTGGACGAGGCGAGCGGTGAGCTTCGCCTCGTCGATGAACATGTTCTTGTACGTGTCGTCTGCTGTGAGATGCGGTAGCAGCCGCTTGATCACGACTTTCTTAGTAAAGCCGTGTTCTCCCGGCGCGGTAGCTATGAAGAGCTCGGCCATGCCACCCATGGCAAGCCGCTCTACGAGTGTGTATCGACCGAAGCCGACAGGGAAGTCTCCCACCGCGTTGGGAGCCTATCACACCGACCCCCGATCTTCGGGTAGCCGAGGGTGCCTCAGCTGCGACGCATCAATAAGTAACCGGCGCGCTCGAGCGCATGTGCGACAGCGCTATCGAACCTATCAAAATGCTGAAACGAGAGGCCGTTCTCGCCACTGAGCCTCTCCGCCAGCTCTCGCAGGGGCCGGCGACCGTTCGCGAGCAAGACTTGAAGGGGGCTGCTCTGGGTCTGAGTAAGAAAGCCCCGGTAGCCGCGCTCGAAGTTCTTCTCACCGGCCTCGGTGAGCCCGCCGCAGTCGATGATGAGGCAGGGAGCGGAGAGCCCGACGGCGAGCATCCAAGCACGCGACAGCAAGCTGTCGATCACCGACCAGGTGGGCGTGCCCACCAGCATGACTGCCGGGACCTTCGGCAAGATCTCGACCACAGGAGATCGCTCGAGCTGTTCGGAGATCTGCTCGCGCAGAGACTGCAGGCCGGCGGCGGCAAATGCGTCGAGGGCGACGACGGTCAGCCACTCGAACAGGCGCGTCAGCGGGGTGGCGTCGCGCGCGGCGGTCATCCCACCGACGACCTCGCGAAGCTCGTGTAACAGGGCCGCGACATCGAATCCCGTCGCGCCTTCGCTCGCGAACTGTGCACCGAGAAAAGCGGCGCTGCGCTCGAGCTCGCGGGTGGCGTCGGAGCCGGGCTGCAGGGCCGCCCCGCCACCGTGCGCGGCCTCGGTCAAAGCTTCGATCAGGCTCGCTACCTGCGAGGTGTGGGTCGCGGCCTTGGTCGTGCGCCGGAACCGCAAAAGCGAACGCTCGAACCGCGCGAGCCAAGCCGCGAGGATCTCACTCGAACGCTCACGCAGCACATCAGCGAGCTCTGGCCCTTCGCTCACAGTTGCAGCGTAGCAAGCGAGCCGTGCGCCCGCCATGTTAGGATCACACCCGGGTGAAGCTACTTAGCGTGGCGCGAACTGACGTCGGCCGGAAACGTCAGATCAATGAAGACGCATTATTCCGCGATGATGCCCGCGGTTTCTATGTCGTAGCCGACGGCGTGGGAGGTCACAACAAGGGCGAAATCGCGAGCCGCGAGGCCGTCGAGGTCTTGCGATCGTGGGTCTACGGAGCGGCCCGTGACATCGATCGTCTCGTCGAGCGGATCGCGCTCGGCGATAACGAGTGCGTGTGGGAGGTCCGGCGACTGCTCGAGAGTGGCGTCAAGAGCGCCTGCTACATGGTCTACGGGATGGCGGAGCTCGATCCGGAGAAGCGCGGGATGTCGACGACGCTCTCCGCGATGCTCGTCGGTGGCGGCATGGCATTCGCCGCTCACGTCGGTGATTCTCGCGTCTATCGCGTGCGCGGTGAGGGCGTCTTGCAACTCACCGAAGATCACACGCTGATTAACTACAAGATCAAGCACGGAATGATGACGAAGGCCGAGGCCGAGAAGGCGAGCGGCAAGAACGTGATCACGCGCGCCGTCGGCCACAAGGACTACGTTCAGGTCGACACCGTCGATATCGACGTGCTCGTCGGCGACCGATTCCTCCTGTGCAGCGACGGCCTTCACGGTTATCTCACCGAGGACAAAGAGGTCGCGGATCTTTGCGCGGAGGGTGGTCTCGAGGAGTGTGCGGAAGCCGCGATCGCGCTCGCAAATCAACGTGGCGGCAAGGACAACATCACCGCGATTGTCATCGAAGCGCTCGACATGAAGAAATAACCGGTGCCTGGAGCGGGTTTCACCTAGGAAACCTTCTGCAGGATCTGGTGTCTAACTCGCGATGACCGCCCCGCTCGCCCGGCTCGTTCGATCTCGGGGCATCGCAGCGGCCGGCCTGGTCGCGCTCGCGATCGGCTTGTGGTGGCGGCTGGCCGATCCAACCGAGCACATCGCCGCGACCCCGGGCTCGCCGCAGCGGACGATGTCTCCGGAGCTCGCGGGTGTGCTCGCCAGAACCCGGGCAATCGCCGCGGCTCCGCTCCCGGCCGTTCACGATGGCATGGTCCGGATCTCGGGCTCGGTCGTCGATCAGATCTCGCATGATGCGGTCGCGGGAGTCGAGGTCGTGTTTCGCAGCTCGCTCGGCGAGACGACGACGATCGCGACGAGCACCGGCACGTATTCGATCGAGCTTCCGCCCGGTGCCTATCGCGCGTTCGTGCGCGACGACAGCGTGCTCTCGATCGGGCACGCCGATCGTGTGCGCGTCGCGAGCGGGCCGCGGGCCGACACCGCCGGTGTTCCCGACGAGGCGTTGATGCCGCTCGTCAACGCGAGCGCCGACACCGAGCACGTCGAGCTCAGCGTGCTTCACGGCGGCTCGATCAGCGGCCACGTGAGCGATGGCAACGGACGCCCGATCGCACATGCGGTCGTACGAGCGCGCGGTCATGGTCTGCGCCCTGCCCTCGGCACGGACATCGCCGAGACCGATGACCAAGGTCGGTTCGAGCTGCGCGTCGCGCCCGGGCAGTACGCGCTCGAAGCGAGTCACGCGGCGTTTGCCGGGCTTCAAGAGCCGCAGGCGCTCGAGGTCGATCCCGGATCGAAGCTGGTCACGCGCCTGACAATGACCGCCGGTTGCATCATCAGCGGCCGCGTCGTCCGCGCCGATGGCACGCCAGCCGGTGATGGCGCGATCGAACGCCAATACGGCGACCTCGATACCGAGTTCGGTCCCGCGGGGCGGATCGATCCCGACGGCACGTTCCGCTGGGTCACCAACGAAGAGGGTGACGTCACGCTGCGCGTGTGGCCGTGGAAGTCACCGCCGTCTCCGTTTCGGCGCTTCACGTGTCACGACGGCGCGCGGTTCTCCGAGATCGTGTTTCAGCTGCCGACCAGATCTCCGACGATCTCCGGCGTGCTCGTCGATGCCGCCGGAACACCGGTGCCGTTCGCGTACCTCGATCTCGAGCCGCTGGATCCGGGCGGCCAGGGTCAACAAGAGCGCACCGATGCCGACGGACGCTGGCAGGTCTACGACATGCCCGAGGGCAACTATCACGTCGAAGGTCAGGTCCCCGGCCGCGGCGTGCTCGACGAGAAGCTCGTCGTACCGAACAAAGACGTTCGGCTCCAGCTGCACGGCGTCGGGCGGATCGAAGGCACGACGACCGATCTCGCCGACGGCAGCTTCGAGGCCGTGTTCGAAGCGTGCACGGGCATCTCGAGCATCTCGCACGAACCGCGCCTCGTCACGGTGACCGGCGGCCGCTTCGCGATCGACGACGCACCGGCTTGCGATCTGCAGTTGAGCGCGACCTGGCACGGCCGCCGGACCAAGCTGTCCGCGGATGTCGTCGCGAACGAGACAACCGAGATCGAGCTCGCGATCGGCTCACCGCGACCCAAGACGATCCATGGCGTCGTCCGCGATCGCGAATCGCGACCGATCCCAGACGCGGTCGTGCGCACGATCGGCACCGATGACGACACCGAGGCTCACACCGTACGCACCGACGGCGCCGGCCGATACACGATGCGTGCGTACTCCGGCGCGCAGATCGTTGCGACAGGCGGAAGGCTCGCCGGCTTGGCGCTCGTCGGGCGCGCGAATGTCGACGATGAGGAAGTCGACGTCATGGTCGACATCGCCGATACTTACTAGTAGTGCGATAGACCGAGGCAGAGCCCCGTGATCGCCAACACGCCGTCGCGATGAACCTTCGCGACCGTGAAGACCTCGATCCCGAGCACCCAGAACCGCTTGCGCACGAGGTCGATCCCGGCGCCGAACGCAGCCGCCGGTCCCCACCTCGTGGTCGCCTTCGACATGTTCGGTGTGACCTCTTCGTTCTTGGTATAGATGCCGAATCCACCCGCGCCGCGGATCCACAGCGACGGGTTCGCGTAGTACTGCGCGCCGGCGAGGAGGTTGCCATCGCCATCTTGAAGCGTCTTGCCACCACCCACCGAGTGCAGGAACGCACCACCGGCTAGCTCGAACGTCAGCACGACGTTCGGCGTCGCGACGTGACCGAGGCGTAACGAGATCGCGCCCCCTTTGCCGACCGCGCCGGAGCCAAGGAACAGCGAGCCGCCGATCGCACCGGAGAACGTCACGCCCTCGCGCGGCGCGATCGACTCGAGGTTCGCCTCGCGCGCCTGATCTTCGGCGAGCGGATCGGGCTTGGGCGGCGGGTCTGCGTGTGCCGCCCCGATCAGCACGACGACCAAGACTGCCGCGAGCTTCACGACTTTTTTTCGGGCTCGATCTTTGGAAACCGCGGATGCCCGGCGAGCTGCGGCTGATCGGGGATCAACAAGCGCTCGACGACTTCGCCGTTGAGCAGATGTTTCTCGACGATCTCTGGGATGTCGTCGGGCGTGACGTGCCCGTACCAGACTTGCTCTGGATACACGAGGACGGTCACACCGTGCTCGCACTGATCGAGACACCCGGAGTTGTTCGCGCGAATCGCCTTGGCGAGCCCGCGTGCCTTGAGCTCGGTCTTGAGGCGGTCGCGAACCTGAGCGCCTCCGCGCGCCATGCAACAACCTTTGGGGTTGTCTGCGCTGCGTTCGTTGATGCACACGAAGACGTGCCGCTGGAGGTTTGGCATCGTCTCTACGGTACCACGCCTACCCTTACCTACCCGCGGCGTCGCATGTCGATTCTCCGTCGCCCGCCGCTCGATCATCCTCGTTCATACTCGTTACAAGGCGTGCGAACCGGGATGACGAGCGTGACCGACAGCGTGACGCCGTCGATGATCGGGACGGTGCTGGGCAACTACCGAATCGTCGACGTGCTGAGCACCGGCGGCATGGGCGCCGTGTATCGCGCAGAGCACGAGCTCCTCGGCCGCTCGGCTGCCGTGAAGCTGTTGCGCCCGGAGCTGACGGCAAACGCCGAGCTGGTGCAGCGCTTCTTCAACGAGGCGAAGGCCGCGACCGCGATCCGGCATCCCGGAATCATCGAGGTGTTCGACTTCGGTCACGCCGACGACGGTCGCGCATATCTGATCATGGAGTTTCTCGACGGTGATTCGCTGTCGAAGCGACTCGCCGATCGAGGCCGTCTCTCGGAGCGAGAAGCCGCGCAGATCGGGCGCGGCATCGCGAGCGCCTTGACCGCCGCGCACAAGCAGGGGATCACGCACCGCGACCTCAAGCCCGACAACATCTTCCTCGTCCCCGATCCGGATCTGCCGAGCGGCGAGCGTCCGAAGATCCTCGACTTCGGAATCGCGAAGCTTGCCGATCCGGTGCCGTCGAGCGCGCGTCAGACCGCGACCGGCGCACTGATGGGAACGCCGTTGTACATGGCTCCCGAACAGGCGCGCGCGGCTGCGGCGATCGATCATCGCGCCGATCTCTACTCGCTCGGCTGCATTCTCTACGAGCTGCTCGCCGGCGAGCCGCCGTTCCTCGCCGAAGGTGCCGGTGAGATCATCGCGCTGCAGTTGTTCGGCAAGCCCGATCCGCTGAGCACGCGGCTCGCGACGATCTCGCCGGACATGGAGCGCATCGTGATGCGTCTCCTCGAGAAAGAGCCCGTCGATCGGTTCCAATCGGCGGCCGAGGTGAACGACGCACTCGGCGCGACGGTCGCGACCCTCAGTGGCGGGATCTCCGCGCCGCTCGCGGCGTCCGCGTCGCGACCGCAGATCACGCTCTCGGCGCGACCAACGCTCGATGCACCGCACACGACGATCGATCCCGAGCCGCGTCGCAATCTGATGCCGGTGATCGCCGGTTGCGTCACGCTGGCGATCGCAGGTGCGATCGTCGCGATCATCCTCTCGCGCGGCGGCTCGCGACCGGCCAGCCCGCCGGCAGCGTCGATCCAGATCGTTGCACCACCCATTCCGGACGCGACGATCCGGCACGCCGAGTCGCCCGACACGAACCACGAGGCCGATCCGAAACCCGAGTCGATGTCCGCGCCACACCCGGCGGCAGACGTGACGCACCCGACAAGCCACGCGACCAAAACGCCACGGCCGGTCGTCAAGCTGCCAACACACCCGATCGCCGATCCAAAGAAAGCGCGCACCGACAAGGGCTCGCCGATCGAAGTGAACCTAGACTCGAACGAACCGTGAAGGCCTTCCGCATCTCGATCCTGGGTGGGCTGTTCGTCGCGTCGGCGACGCACGCACAGCCGGTGCTCCAGCCCGAGGCGCCGCCCGTCACGGTCGAAGTGTCTTCCAACCTCGCGCAGCTTCGCGACGAGAAGCAGCTCGCGGAGGCGCTCTCGTCGATCGCGCAGGATCCCGCGATTCACGTCGACGACGCAAAGGCTCGGCCACTCGCGCAAGCGCTGATGACCGAAGGCGTCCGGCGCTTGCAATCACAGTCCTATGATCAGGCGCTCGCGAATTTTCTCGAGGCGTACAACAAGCTGCCGAGCCCGAAGATCTTGCTCAACATCGCTTCGACGCTGCGCGATATGGGACGCCTCGCGGATGCGGCCAACACGTATCAGCGATATCTCACCGACCCAGCGACCGGCGCGGATCGCGTCGCCGAGGTCAAAGAGATCCTGCTGCGTCTCGACGAACAGCTCACGATCTTGACCGTCCGCGTGTTTCCGCGCGGCTCCGATCTCTCCGTCGACGGCGGCCCGTTCGTTCCGGTCGGCAGCTCGCTCGTCACGCGCGTCCGAGCGGGGCTGCACCTCGTGCGGATCCGCAAAGGCGATGCGACGAGTGAGATCCCGATCAACGGCTTCGAAGGCGAGAACAAGGATGTCTCGGCGATCGTAAAGGTCGAGCTCGACCCCGACAAGCCGGCCGTCACCGCGGACAAGCCTCCGGTCAAACCCGCGCGATCTTCGACGTCGCTCGGCGACAAACTTCCGATCGAGACGACCGCTCCTGAAACCGTCGACGGCTGGCTGATCACCGGAACCCAGTACGGCGCCCAGAATGCAACCAGCCGCGAGCGTCGCGTGCGAACCGGCTACGCAGGACCGGAGCTCGCAGCGATCGTCCCGAGGTACGAGACGTCGTCGACCAACGAAGCGATCGTGCTCTATCCCGACGAGGATCAGATCGGATCCGGAGTCGTCGGCATCATGCGCGTCGACGGCAAGGGCCGCGGATTCGCCGGCGGCCTGGGCCTCGCGTTCGCGCCGCAAGATCACATCGAGATCGAGCTCGCGGGTCTCAAGTCCGATGTGTGGGGCGCGTACGTCGGCGCGCGCTACCGATTTCTCACCGGCTGGCTACGCCCGTACGCGGGTGCCGGTATGCCGGTGTTCTTCTTCACCGACGGAAGCACGATGAAGAGCCGCATCGCGCCGGGTGCGCGCGTGGCGGCGGGCATCGAGCTCATGATCAACGGTCACCTGAGCGTTCAAGGCGACCTCGGTTACGAGCACTTCTTCAATCTCGACAACACGCCGTACGAGGCCGATGTCTTCGTGCCAACTGTGGGTGTGATCGTCCGCAAGTAGCTGCGCTGGTTCTGCGTGTTCGCGTTCGCCGGAGTCGCGGAGTCTGCGATAAGCTGATGACTCGATGGGGCGCAGCGTACGTTCGCGAATGATCGCGAGGTCGATCGTGATCGCCTCGCTGCTGAGCTCGCTCGCGTACGCGTTGACCGTGACGAGCACGTCACCGCAATCGAACCTGATCCCGCCGGGGATGCCCGGCCAGATCGTGTTCTCGGTGCGCAACACCTCGGCGACCACGCTCACCATCGCCAGCATCGTGAAGGCGGTCCCCGTGTCGACCGCCTGTAGTGCGTACACGGATCCCCCCGTGGCGATCCTCAGCAACTTTGGCGATCCGATAGCCCCGGGCAAGCAGCAGCAGTTCGTCGTGACGACGCCGGGGATCAATCCGATGACTCAAGGCCCGTGCACGTACAGCATCAATACAAGCGCCGGCGTGTCGTCGCTCACGATCAACTTCAGGGCCGCGCCGAACGCGGGAAGCGCCGTGAAAGTCGAGCTCCAGCCGATCGACATGGTGTTCAGTGCGCCGATCGGCAGCAACGAGGACCAGGCCACCGTCCTCACGAACTACGAATCGACGGATCTCGCCGGCTACACGGTCAAGCTCACGAATCCGAGCTTCACGTTCGTCGGCGGGACGTGCGACGGCATGACGATGTGCCAGCCCCCGACCATCACGACCGGTAACTATCTAGGGCTGACGGTCCGCTGCAGGCCGACGGCGGCGGTCCAGACCGGACAGATGCAGGTGTTCGAGAGCGGCGCGATGGGAAGCGGCAGCGCCATGGCGATTCCGCTCGGCGCTCAGATCGCGACGACGAACCTGAGCTGCAACGGCGTGATGACTCCGCCGCAGCTGCACTTCATCGACGATCCGATCGCGATCTCCGCACCGGTCAACATGACAGGCACGAGCTCGACGACGCTCGAGAACCTGGGCGGCTCGGCCGAAACCCTGCACTCGATCTCGATCACCGGGACCGACAGCGCGAAGTTCGGATTCACCGACACGACGAGCTGCACCGGGCAGACGTGCAATTTCACACCCGGCATCCTCGTACCGCCTTCGACGATGATCGGCGTCACCTGTCACCCGGTCGACACGACCACGATGCTCACGGCCACGATCACGGCGGTCGGCTCGGCGTCGACGGCGGTTTCGCACCTCGCCTGCCAGGGTACGGCCGCGAGCGCACCCGTGATGTCGGTGTCGCCCCCGTCGATCACCGCACACACGATCCCGGTGGGAGCGATGGATACGCCAACTCCCAACACCGTGATGATCAGGAACATCGGGACCCTGCCGCTGCAGAACGTCCAGGTCACGATCGCGGGAATGGGCAGCGCAGATTGGCAAATGATGACCCCTTGCACGCCGCCGGCCGGTTGCACGATCGCGAACGGCAGCGCGACGAGCTTCCCGGTATTTTTCACGCCGAAGACGCACGGCGATCGGATGGCGACCTTGCAGGTCCACGCCTCGAACTATTCGCCGGATAAGTTTCTCGACCTGATCGGCACGGCGAACGGTGGGGTGCTCGCGATCACCGCGCCCATCCCGAACGAGATCAACTTCGGCACGCTGCCCCGCAACCAGCTCTCGCAGCAGGACGTCACCGCCGCGAATACCGGCAACGCGATGATCTTCGTCAACGTCACGTCGCCATCGCCGTTCTCGAGCACGGTGAGCGCCGGGTTCTCGCTGCCGGGCAGCAGCTCGAACACGTTCAAGGTCGGCTGCAACTCCCCAACGGCCGGGATGTTCGATGACACCATCGCGATCACCTCGACGCAGGCCTATCTCGGATCCGCCCAGGCGGTCGCCGTCAGATGCACCGTCGCACCGATCGACGTCACGGTGACGCCGACCGACTACGCGTTCGGCGAACTGTTCAAAGGCTCGCTGGCCAAGCACAAGGACATCGTCGTTACCAATCCAACGACGATGCCCGTCGATATCACGCGCCTCGCGATCACCGGCTCGCGACCGGGGCTCGTGTTGACCGGCGCGATCACCGGCACGACAACGCTTGCACCGAACGGCGGGATGGTGACCGCGAACCTGACGCTCGATCCCGTCGAAGAAACCGATCTCACCGGCGTCAACTTCGAGATCGACGTGCAAGGCAGCACGCTCAGCTATCCGGTCACCGGCAAGGTCGTGCACCCGCATTCGACGATCGCGCCGGCCCACCTCGATCTCGGGACCGCCTGTGTCGGCACTCGGATTCGTGGCACCGAGATGCTGATCAATGATGGAACGGCCACGCTCGACGTCTTCACACCGGTGATGGATCAGGGCTTCACGACGATGTTCAACAATCCATCGACCTATCCGTCGAAGCTCGCGCCAGGCGGTCATGCGAGCGTCGACCTGGTGCCGTCAACCTCGGTCACCGGCATGTTGCACGGCACGCTGATGTGGGGCGACTCGGTGCCGAACACGTACTCGGTCGATGTCGATCTCGAGTACGTCTCGACGGGCGCGGCGCTGTCTCCGCGCGCGCTCGCGTTCGGCACGATCGATGTGCACGCGACCTCCGACGAGCAAACGATCACGCTCGAGAACTGCGGTCTCGATCCCGTCCAGATCAAGGTCGCAGGTGTCGTGTCATCCAAGGGCGCGGCCGACCCGTGGCTCGTCAACCGGCCGAGCGGCTACCTCAAGGTGCTGGGCACGCACGACAAGCTGACGATCAATGTCTCGTTCTCGCCGCACGCTTCGGGACACTACGAAGCGCAGCTCGAGCTCGAGGTCGGCGCGATCGGCACGCCCGGCACGCATCAGACCGTGGACTTGTCTGCCGATGCGATCGGCACCGACGCGACGCAGACGAGCTTCTATTCGTGCGCATCGTGCAGCGGGCAAGGCGCAAAAGCGCGGGGCTGGCCGATCGCCCTCGCGATCGTGCTCGTGCTCCGGCGGCGCCGCCGGTCGCATTAACCATCCGACATTCCGTGTACGGGCCCGAGGTCAGCCCACGGCAGTTATCACTGCAGCGATCGTCGCTTCGGCATCCTCGATGAGCAGCGCGTGACCGCATCCGGAAACCACGTCCAGCCTCGCGACCGCGACGAGGCGCGCGATCTCTTGACTGGCCGTGGGAGGTGTCGCGACGTCGTGCTCGCCGACGCGGAGGAACAGCCGCGATGACAGCGAGGGAAGCTCGGCTCGCAAGTCGGGAAGCTCGGCGGTGGCTCGAAGCTCGGCGGCGAAGTGGGAGGGCGTCATCAGCTGCAACCAGCCGGCGACGCGCTCTCCGTCGGCGGGATGGTTCGAGCGCCAGGTTGCCGAGAGCATCCGCTCCGCCATGGCGGTCCGCAGCGCCGGCGAGCCGGGGGCGGAGGGGTCCGCCTCGATCATCGCGGCGAACGTACGAAACGCCTCGCGGCTGGCGTCATCGACCGTGGCGATCGTGCCCAGGCCAACGATGGAGTCGGCGCGGATGCCGCACCGGAGCACGAGGTGAAGCGCGCGGTACGCACCACCCGAAAATCCGACGATGGCGTGCAACTGCGACGCTCCGCGAGCCACGAGGAGCTCGGCGAGCGCGCGACCGACGCGTGGGTACGAGAAGTCCTCGAGCGCGGGACTCGCGCCATATCCCGGCAGGTCGGGAATCAACACTCGGTGCCGCGTGGCGAGGCGCCGTGCGAGCGGGAGGAGATCACTGGCCGGCGACGGCGCGCCATGCAGCAGCAGGACAGGCGTCCCGCTGCCGATCTCGTGGACATGCATCGAGCTGTTGCCTGGCTGTGCTTCCATGGTCCTGTCTCGTGTTCCGTGATCGTCGCGTCGCCGGCGCTAGCGTCCGCCGCCGCTGCGGATCTTCTTGAGCTCGCCGAACAGCGCGTCGACTTCTTCGGGCTTCGTGTAGAAGTGCGGCGCGATCCGGATCCCGACCCCGGGACGGTGATCGCAGAAGAACTTGCGGCGGTTGAGCTCGCGGCAGACATCCGCCGAACCGACGAAGTCGAACACGATGCTGCCGCCGCGGATCTCCGCCTTGCGCGGGGTGTTGAGCTTGAGCCCGAGCTCGTCGATCCAGTCGATGCACTTCTGGGTCATCACCAAGCTCTTGTCGCGAATCTTGCGCACGCCGATCTCGCCGACGATCTTCTGACCTGCGCGACTCTGATAGAGCCCGGCGATCGCGGGCGTGCCGCCCATGTAACGCCAGATCGTATCGGTGTACGTCTGTCCCGGCATCGTGAACGCAAAAGGCGATTCGTTGCCGAACCAGCCGGTGACGCGCGGCGAGAACTGCTCGATCAGATCCTTGCGAACATAGAGCCACGCCGCGCCGGGACCGCCGCACAGATACTTGACCGAGCCGCCGCACGCGAACGAGACGCCGAGGTCGATGACGTCGAGCGGTACGACGCCGATCGACTGATAGCAGTCGAGGATCACGTGCGCGCCGACTTGCTTCGCGCGATCGCAGATCTTCTTGATGTCCTGGATGTATGCCGACGAAAACACGACGTGCGAGATCGGCACCGCGAGCGTCTTCTCGTCGATCGCCGCGCACATCGCATCGGTATCGATCGTGATCCCGTCGGCAGAAGGCACCAGCACGCACTCCGCGCCGCGCCGTTGCTCGGCCTGCCACACGTAGGACACCGTCGGAAACTGCAGCGCCTCGTAAACGATCTTGTTGCGTTCCGGCTTGTACTCGAAGCACGACGCGAGCACCGACATCACCGTCGAGACGTTCTGATGCATGATCACGGTGCCGCGTGTCGCCGAGATGATCTTCTCGATCCGCTCGGCCGCCCGGTCGACCTCGGGTAACCAGTCGCTCCACGCGGTGATCGACTTTGTTCGCCAGATCTCGAAGAACTCGAGCAGGTCTTCCTTCGCTTGCGCGGGGACGCAGCCGAGCGAGTGCGAGATGAAGTGGCAACACTCCTCGAGCGCCGGGAAGTGCTTGCGATATTCGAGCAGGCTCTCGGCGACCGGATCAGTCATGGGTTGGGCTTAACACAGCATCGGCGGGTGCGGCATCCGGGCTCGGTGCATCGGGGACCCCGGCATCGGCCACAATCTCGGGCGCAACCGGCGCGACTGCATGCCGGCGCGGTCGAATGATCTCGGGCTCCTCGGGCTCGTCCGGAGGCAGTGAATGATCGGTCGTATCCGCGAAGATCGTCACGAGCGCCATCAGCCCGCCGAGGAACACGGCTGCACTACCGCCGACGATCCCGCAGGTCGCAAGCGGACCGTTGTCGACGGCACACGCGCCAAAGCCGATCGATCCACCCACGATGCCGGCCGTCACGGCGGGATGTCGTTGGGTGAACTCGCAACTGCAAAACAGGGAGGCCGCGACGGCGAGCGCCGCGATCCTCATCCGTGATACCCGTGGTCGTTCCCCTTCGCCGCCTGCGCCGCCGTCCAGTCGCCGAACACGTCGTCGCGGACATCCCACAGCTTCGGGAAGAACCGCTGCTTCAGGCCGTGCGCGAGCAGGTCCGAGTGCTTGCCTTTGAGCGACGGGGTGCCGGTCCCGATGATCCGATACACGAGCATCAAGTGCCGCTGGCGCCAGATCTGCAGCAGCTGGTCGTAGTCGACGAGCCCTTCGCATAGCTGGAACAGCGCGTGATGATCGTGCGGATGATCGTAGATCTGGCGGAGCGAGATACCTTGCTTCTCGAGAAACGACGCGAACGCCGGCCACACGAGCTCACCCGGTAGCCGCAACATCGTGCGAAAGCCCGGCGATTCCTGGCCCGAGCCGCGTCCGAGCCCGGTGCGGATCGTCATGTAGTCGGTGGGCGCCATCGTATCGAGCAGATCGATCGACGAAAGGAGCACGCGTAGCGTCCGCGCGATCCGGCCGAGCGTCGTCGTCGCGCGCGCGATCTCGCCGTTGTCGAGCAGCGAGCACACGAACCGGAGCTCGTGCTCGATCAGCTTCATGTAGAGCTCGTGCGCTTGATGCACGATCTGAAACTGCATCTCGTCGTGGCAGGTCAGCGCGTCGGGCGCCTTCTGTAGACCAAGGAGCTCCTCGGTCCGGATGTACTTTTCGTAGTCGGTCAGTGGCGCCATCCTGTGGCGGATTTACCACATTGCGGACCCGGGACTGGTCGGAGAGAATGGTCTCGTGGCGCGTCTGTATAGGGTTTATGGGTAAGTCCGGATTCTTCTGCATTTTCCTTGTGTGTTTCGTGGCCTCCGGGACGGCATCGGCACAGCCGTCGGGTCTCGCCGACCAGATCCCCGACGGCCCGGTACCGCCGCAGCAGCCACCGCTGGCGCCGGCGCAGCCACCGCAGCAACAACCCCCGCCGGGCACCACCCATGCGACCTTCGTCTCGACGACAGGTCTCCAATGGGAGGTCGCGCTCGATCAGACTCCCGCGTGCGTGACGCCGTGCACGCTGTGGGTCGAGCCGTTGCGGTTCGTGTCGCTGCACTCGCGCGAGCGCTCGGCAGTCCGGCTCGACGTCGGCTACATGTCCGGTGGCGACGTGATGGTTGCAGCCAAGCCGCTGTCGACGGGCGCGTATGCGACGGGCATCACGTTCGTCACCCTCGGCGGCGCGGCGTTGATCACGGGCATCACGCTCGGTGCCGTCGGCTGCTCGACCAGCAATGGCGGGATGTGCACCGCGGGCGTGATCACCGGTCTGTCCGGCGCGTTCGTCACCGCCGGATCGATCTGGCTCATGACCTGGGCCGCGCCCCGCGCCTCGATCGGGCCTGCCCGGCCGTACGTCGCTAGCAACTCGGTCGGACTCGCCGGCGCGTTCTGAGCGCCACGCGGCGGCGGCTTCGATCTATCTCGCGGCCGTTTGGCGCGCGCGCGCTCCCGTCAGGTGCGATTGCCCGTAATTTCAATTACCAGGAATTACAGGTGTATTTATTCATTTATTAGCACTCGACTTGGGGGGTTGCCAAGTCGGAACAGGGTGTCTATAGAGAGGCCGCGAACTCAATTATCTGGAGCGAGGGAACTATGAAGATCCGTCCGTTACACGACCGTATTCTCGTCAAGCGTCTCGAAGAAGAGACCAAGACCTCTGGTGGTATATTCATTCCGGACTCGGCCAAAGAGAAGCCGATCCAAGCCAAGGTGATCGCTGTCGGCTCGGGCAAGCGCGACAAAGACGGCAAGATCATCGCCCTCGAAGTGAAGGCCGGCGACAAGGTGCTGTTCAGCAAGTACAGCGGCGCCGAAGTGAAGATCGATGGTGACGAGCACCTGATCCTCCGCGAAGACGATCTGCTCGCCGTTCTCGATTAAGTTTTTTCACTCATTCACAGAGGTATTCCAATGGCTGCCAAAGAAATCATTTTCTCTCAGAGCGCTCGTAGCGAAATCGCAAAGGGCCTCAACCTGCTCGCGAACGCGGTGAAGATCACCCTCGGCCCACGCGGCCGTAACGTCGTCATCGAGAAGTCGTGGGGCGCTCCCACGGTCACCAAGGACGGCGTCACCGTCGCCAAGGAGATCGAGCTCGAGAACAAGTTCCAGAACATGGGCGCACAGATGGTCAAGGAGGTCGCTTCCAAGACCTCTGACGTCGCCGGCGACGGCACGACCACGGCGACCGTGCTCGCACAGGCGATCTACAACGAGGGCGCGAAGCTCGTCGCTGCAGGCCTGAACCCGATGGACCTCAAGCGCGGCATCGATGCGTCGGTCGCGTCGGTCGTCGAGCAGATCAAGGCGATGGCCGTTCCGACCAAGGGCAAGGAAGACATCGCCCATGTCGGCACGATCAGCGCGAACGGCGACGCTGAGATCGGCGAGATGATCGCCGAAGCGATGAAGAAGGTCGGCAAAGAAGGCGTCATCACGGTCGAAGAGGCCAAGACGATGACCTCCGAGCTCGACGTGGTCGAGGGTATGCAGTTCGACCGTGGCTACCTGTCGCCGTACTTCGTGACGGACAGCGAGCGCATGGAGTGCGTGCTCAACGATCCGTACATCCTCATCCACGAGAAGAAGATCTCGAACATGAAGGAGCTCCTGCCGGTTCTCGAGCAGGTGGCCAAGCAGGGCAAGCCGCTCGTCATCATCGCGGAAGACGTCGATGGTGAAGCGTTGGCGACCCTCGTCGTCAACAAGCTCCGTGGCACGCTGCAGGTCTGCGCCGTCAAGGCGCCGGGCTTCGGCGATCGCCGCAAGGCCATGCTGCAGGACATCGCGGCGCTCACGGGCGGTCAGGCGATCACCGAGGATCTCGGCCTCAAGCTCGAGAGCATCACGGCTGCCGACCTCGGTCGCGCGAAGCGCGTCGTTGTCGACAAGGACAACACGACGGTGATCGAAGGCGCCGGCAAGAAGGAGGTCATCGACGCTCGCGTGAAGACGATCCGCCGCGAAGTCGAAGAGACCACCTCGGACTACGATCGCGAGAAGCTCCAGGAGCGCCTCGCGAAGCTCGTCGGCGGCGTCGCGGTGATCCGCGTCGGTGCGGCGACCGAAGTCGAGATGAAGGAGAAGAAGGCTCGCGTCGAGGACGCGATGTACGCGACGCGCGCGGCTGTCGAAGAGGGCATCGTCCCCGGCGGCGGTGTTGCACTGATCCGCTCGATCGCAGCACTCGACAAGCTGACGTTCACCGATGACCGCCGCTACGGCGTCAACATCGTGCGTCGCGCACTCGAGGAGCCGCTTCGCCAGATCGCTGGCAACGCGGGCGTCGACGGCTCGATCGTCGTCGCGAAGGTCAAAGAGGGTTCGGGCGGCTTCGGCTTCAACGCCGCGAAGCTCGACTACGAAGACCTCCTCAAGAGCGGCGTGATCGATCCGGCGAAGGTCGTCCGCACGGCGCTCCAGAACGCGGGCAGCGTGGCGGGCCTGATGCTCACCACCGAGACGCTGATCGCGGAGAAGCCGAAGAAGGAAGCCGCGGGCAACGGTCACGCGGGCCACGGCCACGACATGGAAGACTAGTCGTTCACCGATAACGACCAAGCGGGCCTGTCGCGAGACGGGCCCGTTTTGTTTTCGGCGGCTACCACTGGTACGCGATCGCGGTCGTGAACCCGATCCCGACATCGGGGATCGAGGGGCCTTCGCGGTTGTCGATCGGGCCGCCGACCTGGAGCTCGATCGCGGGACGGAAGCGTAGCTTGCGCGATCCGACATCGAGTCCCACGCGCGGAGCGACGACCAGGCCCGCGAGCTCGCCCGTGCGATAGCCGAGGTCGACTCCACCGACGAGGCACGCCGCGCCGGTGGAGTTACAGCGACGCGCTTCGGGGCCGAGCCGCGCTTCATATGCGTCCGCCGACGGCGCCATCAGCGTGATGCGCTGGACCGTGCCGTAGCCGCTACGTCCCATGACGCCGACATCACCGTGCAGCCACCACGTCGTGCTCAGTCGATAGCCGGCTTCGATCTGCGCACCGCTGTAGAGCCAATCGAGCGTGCCGTCCGCGCCGAGTGCGACGCCGGCCGCGACGTAGGTCTTCGGTTCGCTCGCGACCTCGCGCGACGAGGCGGTCAGAGACGGCTCCGCATGAGCAATAGGCGCGGCGACAGAGACGCAGAGCAGGCCGAGAGCAGTGAGCGTCGTGATGCGCATCGAAATCTCCTTTAAGAAACAGAGCGAAGGCGAGAGGCTTGCTGACTAGAACTGGTACGCAACGGCCAGCGAGAGAGCGATCCCGTCACCGCGCGTGCTCAGCGGACTGGTGGCGAACTCGATCATGGGACGGAAGCGCAGGCCATCGCCGCCGACATCCAGGCCGAAGCGCGGTACGAGGACCTCCTCGTCCACATGGACCGAATCGATCATCGTGATGAGGCGCTCGCGTCGATAGCCGGCGTCGACGCCAGCGATGCCGCACCAGAGCCCGTTCGGGCTGCAGCTGCGGACCTCCAGACCCGCGCGCAGCTCCGCGTACTCGCTCGAGCTCGCGGGATAATCGAGGTCCATCATGTTGCCTTTGCTCGCTAGCCCGTGGATCCAGAACGGACTGCGGCCGAGGCGAACGCCGCCCTCGAGCGCCATCGCGTCGTACATGCCGCCCGTCGCACCACCAATGACGAACCCTAGTTGGACGTAGCCGTTGGGCTCGGTCTTGGGCTGCGCCGGTTCGGTCGCCTCCCTGGCCCCCGTGAAACCGAGATGGGACGTTGCTCGTGTCGTGTGGTTGTCACTCGGCTCGCCGGAGACGATCGATTCGGCTCGAGCAACAGGAGCGGCAACGGAAACACAGAGCAATGCGAGAGCAGTGAGAGAAGTGATGCGCATGAAATCTCCTGTTGGAACAGTTGAGCTAAGAGCGATCAGGCTCGCGACTAGAACTGGTACGCGACGCCGAGCGACAGACCGAAGCCGCTGTGACCGCTGAACGGCGCGACCGCGTATTCGATCATCTGGCGCACGCGAAGGTGGTCGCCGCCGAGATCGAAGCCGACGCGAGGAACGAGGACGCTATCCTTCGCATCGACAGTGTCGCTCGGGGAGTGCGTGATCTGTTTCTCGTAACGACCGCCGAGATCGAGACCCGCTAGCCCGCAGACGAGACCGGATCGGGCGCAGCTGCGCGCCTCCACGCCGGCTCGTAGCTCGAAGTAATCGGTCGACATCGGCGTTGTCCAGATGGCCGCCATGCCGCCCTTTGCGACCATCGCGTGCACCCAGAGTGGACCGTGACCAAGCCGTCGACCCGCGTCGAGCTCGACCGCGCCGTACAGAGCTGCTTCGTAGATGCCACCGGCGACGAGCCCGCCCTGGATATACGTCTTCGGTTCAGCCGGCTGGGTCGCTGACAGCGACGTGTCCGCATGCGCGAGCGTGGACATTCCGAGGAGTGAAGCGAGGATGACGAGCTTGGTCATGGCCAGTCGTTACGCAATGGTCGGACCAATCAGGCAAGTACCTGGGATCTCGTGCGAATAGCGGTAAGTCCGCGTTCAGATCCGGTGAGCTTCGGACATGGCTGGTCGACCAGCCAGCACTGACGGAAAGCCGATCACCTGTCGGGGTGTCTTGCAGTGATCCACGCCCTAAACCGTCTACCAAACCGGGCTCGGCACGGTGGCGGAGGCCGGCGATCGATGAGGTCGTGCTGCCGTCCGACAAGCAAGCGACGGAGGTGATCGAGGTCCAGGGTGAAGCGCCGCATGCATCACCTGGTGCCGACAAGCTCGATCGGACCGAGCTCCGGCGGATCCCGGAACCGGCAACGATCCCGTGCGCACGCTCTCGGCGATGCCCGGTCGTCAACTTTCAGTTCCCGCTCGACTACTCCGGTGTCGAGATCCGCGGCTCGTCGCCGCAAGATTCGAAGATCCTGATCGACGACTTCGAAGTGCCGGTGCTCTATCACGACATCGGGTTTCGCTCGATCGTGCGGTCGCAGCACCTGCACCTCGTGAAAGCGATCCAGGGCGAGCGATTTCAGATCGGCAACAACCGTGGATGGATCAACGGCTGGATCACACGGCGGCAGATTTATGGTCGATTGATCGCGGTTGGTTGACGTTCATCCGCTGCGATCACGCGTGTCCGAAATTCGGACATCGGAAGACATCGTCGCCGATCCCCCGAGTTCTTGATACGCTCGGTGGTCTATGGGTGGTCCAGTTGGTCACGAGGGGACGAAGCAAACCGCATCGAAGGCGACGGACGAAGACACTGGGATCGAAGGAGGCGGTGCTTCAAACGAGCATTCGAGCCGTGAGAAGTTTTCGTCTGAGGGCCCGAAACCTGCGGTGAGCACGGAGGGGCACGCGCGCAAGCCCAGCGCATCCGAGCTCGCATACGGAGGCAAACGCCAGCCGCCTTCTGCACAAGATTGGAGCGCTGCGGCTGGCGCACTCCAAGCTGCAGCGGACATCATGTCGAACCGCCGGAGCCAAGAGATCAAGAGCGTCCATTCGAGTTACGCCCTGGCGCTATGGAAGCTGTATGCCTCGGTTTCCGGCATTAAGGACGGAACTGCGTTGTCGGCTGCGGATCGAAACACGATGTTTGGGGAGGCACGCCACGAGCTCAAGCCAGCAATCGACCTCTACGCGAGCTCCGAGGATGGCCGGGCCTGGCTCGCGGATTACTTCTATCCCGAGTTCAACGCGAACATCTCCTCGTTCGCGTTCTCCGAAGCAAAGGAGCGCGTCCACCATGCAGTGCTGATCGATCCCGAGCACATCGTCGAGATCCCTCCAGATAGTCAGCCGAGAGAACAGGGGCGGGTACTGCACCAAGAACTCGCCAAACTCATCCCGACTATGCGGGGCTTCAACGAGCAGCTGATCCGCCTAAACGAGCACGCGATCGAACACGAATCGAAGGCGATGTTCGAGGCGGGCACACACGGTAGCAAAACGGGATCGCTTGCCGAGCTCGCAAACGTCCTGATGTTGGCCGACGGATGGCTGACGCTGACGGACGAAGAGTTCAACAAGCACCTGAACGAAATCCATGGCGTGTTCAACGGAGTCTCTAGCTATGCAGAACTAGTCAAAGTGGTCACCGAGTTAACCGGTGGTGCAATCGGAGTCGCTGCGACCGCGGCAGCGACGATTGCGCGCGCCGGCGGGAACGTTGCGTACGCGAGTGTGGCATCCGGCATCGCGCGTAAGGTCGGCCTCGTGTTCGCTGACGTCGTAGCAAGCATTGAAATGGTGCATGGCTTCTTCGTCATCTTGGACGCCCACGCGACGCGGCAAGAGAAGATTGATGGAGCTGTAGACGTTGCGAGCGGTGGGGCGTGGTTCACCGGGCGATACCTTGGCGGAGCTGCAGTTGGAGCTGCAGCATCGACGGCCATACTGCTCGGATATGCCGAGTTGAAGTGGGCGCTCACCACGTACTGGGGAGCCAGCCTCGGCATCAACACCATGTTCCTTAGTCATGCCTACGATACCCTCGCGATGGATGGTGACGCGATTGCTCGCTCCGCAGATCAACTCGCCAAAGCCCAACTGCTGCAGCAGCAGGAGAAAGATCCTGAAAAGCAAGCAACGTTAAGGCGTGTCGAAGTTGCGCTTGCGCACGACCTGGGAAACGCGGTGGATTCGTTGATCTCCGATTGTGGTCCCGCCGACCAGGAGGCTGGCGTATCCAGGATGCCTGGAGCGTATCCGATCCTTAAGGAGCTTTTTTCCCCGCTCAAGGCGCACCGTGGGGCAAAGACTCCGCAGGCAGCGGCTGCGGCAGGCGCTCTAGCTCTCGAAAAGATCATTTGGGCTCGCGTGCATGCTGCAGACATCCTTTTGGAGTCGAACCGAAATCACGACCTAAGCGCCGTCCAAGCAGATGCCGCGAAGCGAGAGAAGAAGTCGAACAAGAGCGATGAGTGAGCCGCACCGCAACGAGATGGCTGCGCAAGAGATTCGGCTTCGATCAAGCGGCGTCCCTGCCGACTGCGTGATCGCCGCTCCAGTCGGCGTTCTATTCGTCACGGGGGCTCTTGGGGCGATTGTGCTCCACGAGTCAAGTATTACCGTCGTTGTGGCAATCCTCGGCCTGGTGTTCGGAACGATGATCTTGGTGTCGTGCGCGTATAGCGTGTGGGGTACCTGCTCGTTGACGTTCGTGGATGGTTTGTGGCTCGTGGTACACGAGCTCTGGCGCTGGCGTTGGACATGGCGATTCTCTCCATCCCAGATACGCTCGGTCTTCTTGTACAAGATACCCGGGACGTCACTTCCATTTCCGGGCTCGGGCGGCCTGCACGTTCGAGTGTCGCTCGAAAGAAAGCACCGATCAGTCCCGATCGCGAGTGGGCTGCGCGCGCCACGCGCGACACTCGACCAGATCGTGGCGCGGCTCGAGCCGTCGCCATGAGGTCATCGATCGGCGCAGTTATGCTCGCCGTACTCGGCTGTTCGTCTCACAGCTCGGTTAGCAACACGAGACCACTCACGATCTACACCCCACAGCACCGATTGCTGGCGCAGCTGGAGGTCGACGGCACGATCACCGACAGCGTCGCGCGCGTCGTCACCCATTACGACGCGAAAGCGCAGTCGATGTCCCTTCTCGGCGCGACGTTGGACGTCGCACAGAGCGTTCACGTGACAGGGCCGCGCGAGCTCGACTTGCAAATTGGCCCGCTCGAGCCGTGGCACGTCAGCGTCACATCGTCCAACGAGATCGAGGTCAATGATCATCTGCTCGGTCGCGTCGAAGGTCTCGACGTCTCGGCAGCGGGCATGTTTCGGCTGGGCATACTGCTGTGCGTTGTGCCGGTGATCTCGCCACCGACACCACTCATCGATGCGGCGTTGCCGATCGACGCCGACCTTCGCCCGCCACCACCACCGCCACCGATTCCGAGAACACAGCAACTCCGCTGAACGAGCTTCCGACATGGCTGGTCGACCAGCCAGCACTGACGGAAAGCCGATCACCTGTCGGGGTGTCTTGCAGTGATCCACGCCCTAAACCCGCTATTCGCCGGTGCTTTGTGGGCACGTACATTGCTGGTCGGGCTGCCGCCCGTGCAAGCATCCGGCCCTCTGCGGCTCGTTGTCATTCTATCGATCGTCTGCGGGGCCGCGAGCGCGTCCGCGCAACCAACACCGGATGCCGGGGTTCCGGATGCCGCGCCGGATGCGCCGGCCGCCGATGCAGCGGTGCCCGTTGCGCCTGCCGCGATGATCACGATCACCGGACGCGTGATCGACTCGTTCGGCAAGCCGATCCGGAATGCGACCGTCTCGATCGAAGCGATGCCGCAGATCGCGCCCGCGACCACGGACAAGCAAGGTCGCTACCGGCTGGCAGGCGTCGCGATCGGCGCTGCCGTCGTGATCAGCATCGAGGGCTACCAAACCGGGCTCGCCACGGTCGCCGGGCCGCTGATCGATGAGGTCGTGCTGCTATCCGACAAGCAAGCGACGGAGGTGATCGAGGTCCAGGGTGAAGCGCCGCCTGCATCACCTGGCGCCGCGAAGCTCGATCGGACCGAGCTCCAGCGGATTCCGGGAACCGGCAACGATCTCGTGCGCACGCTCTCGGCGATGCCCGGCATCGTCAACTTTCAGTTCCCGCTGGGCTACTCCGGCGTCGTGATCCGCGGCTCGTCGCCGCAAGATTCGAAGGTCCTGATCGACGACTTCGAGGTGCCGGTGCTCTATCACGACATCGGGTTTCGCTCGATCGTGCCGACCGAAGCGATCGACAAGCTCGACTACGTGCCGGGCGGCTTCGATGTCGCGTACGGCCGTGCCGCTTCGGGCATCGTCTCGCTGACGACGCGACCGGGCTCGGACGAAAGGAGCGAACAGCTCGAGGGCTCGATCATCGATACGGGCGCGATCGTCCAGGGCAGCATCGACAAGTCGACGCACTACATGATCGCGTTCCGGCGATCGCTCATCGATCTGATCCTGCCGGCGCTGATCCCGAAGGACGCGGACCTCGCGCTGACCACGGTCCCTCGCTATTACGACGAGCAGTTCCGGATCGATCATACGTTCTCGCCACGCTGGCGCGTGCGGTTCTCGAGCGTTGGCTCGGACGACAAGCTCGAGCTCTTCACGAACAAGGCGCAGAGTCCCGACAAACGGTTCTTCAATCGCACCCGGTTCATCCGCCTCACCAGCGCGGCGATGTTCCACGACGGCCCCTGGTACGGCAGCTTCGCGCTGTCGGGGATCGCGCAAGAGTTCGTGTTCGAGCGCGGGATCTCGCAGTACGTCAACGTTCGTCAGCCGAACGTCACGGCGCGTACGGAGATCACGCGCACCGCCAAGGATGCCGGCGGGCTCACGAACTTCGAGTGGCGCGTCGGCGCCGAGGCCGCGATCGGCCGCACGACGATCGATCTCGCGCTGCCGCAAGAGCGCCGCGAAGGCCAGCCGATGGGCACCGATAACCCGAACGACACGAGCCAGCGGTTCAACGGCTCGATCTGGACGCCCGACTTCGCGACCTGGACGGCGGTGTCGGCCAACCTCGATCCGAGGATCCGGTTCACGACCGGCGTGCGCGTCGACGCGTTCGCGCGGATCAACGACTACGCGATCCAGCCTCGCGGCGAGCTGCAGATCAAGCTCACGCCTGCGGTGACCGCGCGACTCTCGGCCGGCGCGTATGCGAGGCCGCCCGAGTACCAGGGCGAGCTGCTGTTCAGCAACATTCATCCCGAAAAGTCGACGCAGACGATCGCCGGCCTGCAGTACGAACCGCGTGAAGGCTTCCGCCTGCAGAGCTCGCTGTACTACTCCGATCGCACCAGCCTGTTGACGTACGCACCCGATGGCAGGTCCCTCCTCAATCAGGGGCGCGGCATCACCTACGGCGCCGAGCTGTTCGCGACCGTGCGCTCGGGCCCGTGGTTCGGGTTCTTGTCGTATTCGTACTCGCACTCGACGCGCGTCGACTTTCCGCGAGCCGCCGAACGGCTGTTCGACTTCGACCAACCGCACAGTCTCAATCTCGCGCTGAGCTGGAAGAAGGGCAAATGGCAGCTCGGCGGCCGGTTCCAGCTCTACTCGGGGCTACCGAACACACCGGTCCAGACGGCGGTGTTCGACAGCGACGCGAACATCTACACGCCGATCTTCGGCGCGGTGAACAGTGATCGAACACCGATCCACAATCAGCTCGATCTCAGGCTCGATCGCTACTGGAAGTGGGGCCCCGTGCAGATGTCCTACTTCCTCGACGTTCAGAACGTCTACCTCAACGATAGCGTGATCGCCTACTTCTACAGTTACGACTACTCGCAGCGCGCAGCCTTCAAGTCGCTGCCGATCATCCCCTCGATGGGATTCCGGGGGCGGCTATGATGCCGCGGAATCCCCGGAGGGGGATGATGCGCGTGCTCGTCCTGGTGATGCTCGGTGGTTGCCTCGGCGACATCGATCCGGCGTGGCAGCTCGACCACGATCGGATCATCGCCGTGCGCGCGACGCCACCGCACATCGCAGTCGGTGAGGTCGCGAACCTCGATGCGCTGATCGCACACAAAGGCGGTCCGACCGATCTCGAAGCTCCGATCGGAGCGACCGCCGTCCTGTCGAACCCGCCCGCCGATCTGTTCACGGCCGTGCACTTCGATCTCACGAAGTGGGAGATCGACGGCAGGCTCGTCACCGAGGCGCAGCTCGACATCGCGCGCGCCGAGCTCAAGCTCGACGCCGGTGCGCCGGTTCCGCTCCGCGTGACGTTCCAGTTTCCCGACGCAGGCATGCTGCATCTGATCGCGGACAAGACGATCTATCTCGGCGACTCGCGGGACAACCCGGCGATGCCGCCGGTCACGATCAACGGCGCACCGCCGGGTGCGAGCCTGACGATTCCGATCGACGTCGATGTCCCGATGCAAGTCGACACCGATCCGACGTACACCGTGAATTGGCTCACCTCGTGCGGGACGATGCACGACGACGATCAACATCACGCGTTCATCCACGTTCTCCCCGCCGATCCGAAATCGGGTGAGCTCGCGGTGGTGATTCGCGATCGCAGTGGCGGCGTCGTCTGGCAGGTCTGGCCGATCGTCGCGCAGTAGGAAACCTCTACAACTGATACACCTCGGGGATGGACCCCGCCGCTATCGCGAGCGCTGTCGTCGCGCACTACGCGACGGTTCGCCGCGACCTGCCGTGGCGACGCACGCGCGACCCGTACGCGATCTGGGTCAGCGAGATCATGCTGCAGCAGACGCGCGTCCAGACGGTGATCCCGTACTGGGAGCGCTGGATGCAGAAGTTTCCGACCGTGACTGCGCTCGCGCGTGCGCCTCTCGATGACGTGCTCGCAGCATGGGCGGGCCTTGGCTACTACTCGCGCGCTCGCAACCTGCACACCGGCGCGCAGACCGTCGCGACGCGGTGGTCGGGCGTGCTGCCGAGCGGCGCCTCCGAGCTTCGCGCGGTTCCCGGGATCGGGCCGTACACGGCGGGCGCGATCGCCTCGATCGCATTCGGCGAGCGAGCGCCGCTCGTCGACGGCAACGTCGCGCGCGTGCTCGCGCGGATCTACGGCATCACCGACGAGATCAAGTCGACGCCAGGCCAACGTGCTCTCTGGCTGCGCGCCGGCGAGCTGATGACTGCGCTACCGGCAGGCGACCGTCCCGGTGACTTGAATCAGGGCCTCATGGAGCTCGGTGCGTCGCTGTGTGCAAAGGCCTCGCCGCGTTGTCTCGTGTGCCCGCTTGCCGCGCATTGCGTGGCCGCACGGACCGGCACGCAAGCGGACCTACCGGTCGTCGCGCGGCGCAAGAAGGAGAGCGAGCTGCCGATCCTGTCGCGTGCCGCGTTGTGGCTGTTCACGCGCGGCAAGCTCGTCCTCGTAAGGCGCCGGCCCGAGGGCTTATTCGGTGGCTTGTGGGAGCTGCCGCAGGGCGAGTCCGTGTTGGAGATCGCCCGAGCGTTCGGCGTTACGCGCTTCGATCAGAAACCGATCGCGCACCATGATCAGACGTTGACTCATCGGCGGTTGCGAATCTCTGTGTTCTGCGGCGAAATGCCGGCGCGGCTTGTCGAAGCACCGGATCCGAGTTACGACGCGATCATTCGGGTCTCGCTGCTCGAAGCACGCAAGCTCGGTGTTGCGGCCGCGACGATCGCGATCTTGACGAAGTACGAGGACACGCCATGGAGCTCGACCCCAAAGCACTCAGTCTCTTCACCGAAGGTTACGAGAAGATCCTCGAAGGTCTCACGCACCTCGGCTTCGACGTCAAAGACGAAAACTTCGCGGACACCGCGCGGCGCGCGGCGAAGGGCCTCCACGAGCTGATCCACGATCAGCATCAGGTGAAGAAGCACGTCGCCGATCTGCTCGCGAAGACATTCCCGGCGAAATACACCGAGATGGTGATCTCGAAGCACAACGTCGCGTTCGGCGTGTGTCCCCATCACCTGTTGCCGGTGATCTATCGGATCTCGATGGCCTACATTCCGACCGAGAAAGTGCTCGGCCTCTCGAAGCTCTCGCGGCTCGCACGGCTGATCGCGCGCGGTCCTCGACTTCAGGAGGATCTGACGCACGAGCTCGCCGACATCCTGCACGAGCAGTTGCTCAGCCAAGGTTCCGCCGTCTACATCGAAGGCCTGCACATGTGCATGGCGGCGCGCGGCGTCGGTGCACACGAAGCGCGTCTGGTGACCAGCGGCGTCCGCGGTGTGTTCCTCGAGCTCGCGACCCGCGAAGAATTTATCAAGCTCGTCGTGGCGCCTCAGACAACCGTGCTGTGACCGCGATTACGGTATTGTCTAGGACCTCATGCGCTGCGCGCTCGTCCACGGTTTTCTAGGCGATCCTCACGTCTGGGATGACGTCGTCAAAGCCTGGGCGATTCCCACGCGGCCGGTCGTCGTCGCGCTGCCGGGCCACGGCGGCGGCCCGGTGCAACCGACCTGGAGTGATAACCTCCAGGTGATCGCCGGTGCGATCGGGACCGCCGACGTCGTGATCGGCTACTCGCTCGGCGCGCGCGTCGCGCTCGGCCTCCTCGCGGCCGGTTACTACGATCGAGCAATCCTGATCGGCGTGAACCCCGGGATCAACGAAGCCGAGCGCCAGAATCGGCGCGAGTTCGACGCCGCCTGGGCACGCCTGCTCCGCACGAGCGGGATCGGCGCGTTCAGCGAAGCGTGGGCGGGGCAGCCGCTGTTCGCGACTCAGAAACGTGCGCCCGCAGATCGCCTGGAGATGCGCCGGTCACGGCGACTTCGCCTCGATCCGGAACAACTCGCACGCAGCCTCGAAGTCATGGGGCTCGCCGGGATGCCGAGCTATTGGAGCGTGATCCCGGCGCACCGCGATCGGATCGCGCTGATCGCCGGCGCCGACGATACGAAGTACGTCGCGATCTCGGAGACCTTGCCGGCAGCGTCGTTCGAAACGATCGCCGGCTCGGGCCATGATCCGACACTCGAGCAACCCGCGCTGCTCGCGGCCGCAATCGCGCGCGCGGCGAACAAGCTACGGTAGATGAATGACGCCGGTCGCGCCCGCCGCGTGACAGCCGCCCTTGTTGCAGCCGCCGTTACCCGCCGCGATCGTTCCTGACATCGGCGTCGTGTCGGGGCAGCTGCTCGCGACGACCTTGACCGGAAACGTCACCGCGGTCTTCAAGTAGAAGTTGCCGTTCTGCTGCGTGACCATGTCGAACGTGTGGTTCGCTGCGTCGGTGACGGTCACCGTCGCGCCGACCAGCGGCGTATTGCCGTTGATGGCCGAGAACAGCGTGCCCGACAGAATGAAGCCGTGATTATGGCAACCCTGCTGGCAGTCCTGACCGGGGTTGTGCTGGCCCGATCCGATTCCGCTGACGACCTTCGTCTTGCACGCCGCCGCGCTCGACCCGTCGCCGGCACCACCGCCGCCATCGGTCGGGGTTCCGCTGCCGCTGCCGGCACCCGCATCGGGGCTGCCATTCCCACCGCCCGGCCCGCCTATGGGGCCTCCGGTCCCATCAATAGTCCCCATGCAACCCGAGGCAAGAACTAGGATTCCGACGAGGATTGCGTTGCGCATGGTTGTCTTGAAGTGCAACGCGTAGACCGATCGCCAACCATGGGAATCATCGTGTGACACCACGTCGTGCGTGCGCACTGCACGTACAAAAGGCCGCGGATCTACTGCACGTGACTTGCGCGAATCGCGAGCAACCCGGTTCGCGAGCGATGTCGTTCCGACACGCGAACGCTCGCGATCCTCACCCTGGTGGGGTGTGCGCACCCAGTCGGCAAGCCCACGATCGCGGCGTCGACCACTCCGGTCCGGCCGTGGCGTCGAGATCGCGCACTAACGAAACAGCTCGACGATCTGCTCGGGGATCCGCTGCGGCCTACCGCTGGTCATCGACATGAACGCCCACGTGGTCGACGCGCGCGACACGACCTGCGGGCCGCGCAGGATCTCGGTGAGGCGGATGCAGGATGCCGCTTTCCACGATTCGACCCAGGTCACGGCGGTGAGCTGCTGCCCGGCCGTCACCGGCGCGAGATAATCGATCTCGTGGCGACGCACGACGAACACACCGCCGAGCGCGCGGTATTCGGGATGTCCCCAACCGAGCGCGACGGAGTGAGCCGTCGCCACCTCTAGCACCCAGCGCAGATACACGAGGTTCGACACGTGACCGAGCTCGTCGATATCAGGGTCGGTCGCGATGATCGGAATCGTGAAGCGCTCGGCCACGGCAGCGGAATGTAATACGTTCCTCGGGATGGGTGATGACACCAGCGCGCGTACCTTGCGCACTCGGCTCGAGCACGGCCAGACGACTCCGGCGGAGGTCGTGCCGATCCTCGCCGCCGCTGCGCTCGAAGCTCCGACCCGGACCGCGCGCTTGGACGCGTGCCGCCTGCTCGGTGATCTCGCTGGCCGTGCACTCGGCGCCGAATGGGACATCGCAGAGCGCGCCGCGTTTTCGCTGCTCGAGGCCGCGCGTCTCGCCGACACCGCGGCGGACCGCCGTGGCGTGATCACGGCGATGGGCCGCGGTTTCCGCAATCTGTGGCTCCTGCCGTTCGTGCATCGGCGGTTGTCCGATCGCGACGAGACGATCGCGATCGCGGCACTGCATGCGGCCGGTGGCCTCGGGTTTCCCGCGCTCGAAGAAGCCGTCGCGGCGTTTCTACCGGAACCCGATTCGACCGCGAGCGATGTTCCGCCGGCCTTGCGTCGCGCCGCGATCGCCGCGCTCGGCCGCATGGGTGCGATGAGCGCGGTCGACCGGCTCGTCCCGCTCGTGCTCGGCGATCCCGCGGAGGCAGCGGCCGCGCTCGCCGCGCTCACCGAGATCCGATCGCCCGCCGCGCGTGAAGCCGCGCTCGCCGTGATCGACGGCGATCTCGAACCCGAGCTGCAAGTCGCCGCCGTGCGCTATCTCGCCGAGCTCGGTGCGCTCGAAGTGTTGCCCGTGTTGCGGAGGCTCGCGCGCCACGATGACACCGAGGTCCGGATCGCCGGCAGCTTGGCGTCGCGCGCGTTCAAAGCAGAGCGAGCTCGCGACGCGGGCGAGCGGTTCCTGACGGCGCTCGCCGAGCCGGATCGCGCGGTTCGCGCGGTGCTCGCAAGGCGCTTGCGTACGCTGCCCGTAGCCGATGTCATCGAGCACGCGGAGGTGATGCTCGACGATGATGCGGCCGGCGTCGTGCAGATCCTCGGCGAGCTGCGCGAGGCGGAGATCACGCGCTATCTGCTCGCGATGGCCGAACGTAAGGATGTTCCAGAAGCGATCCGCGCGCGCGCGATCGGTGCCATCGAAGCCGATCAACCGTGGGAACGCGACGCGCTCGCGAAGCTCGCGAACCGCGGCGATGTCGACGAAGCACTGCGCGCGGCCGCCGTGCAAGCGATCGGCGCGTTCGCGACGAGCAAGGAGCTGCTCGACCGGATCGGCGCGCTCGCGAGCTCGTCATCCCCGGCGATTCGCGGGGCGCTGCTATGGGCGCTCCAGCTCGCGCGCCGGCCCGACGATCGCAACGACGGTGTCGCGATCGCGAAGCTCGTGGAGCCGATGCTCGATGACGCGGATCCGTCGGTGCAGCGGCGGGCGGCCTATGTCGCCGGCAACCTCGGGCTCGACAAGCTCGCGCCCGTGCTCGTGCGGCATTGCGCGGCAACGCAGCCGCCGGACCTGCGACTCGCTGCTTACGTCGCGCTCGGCGAGTTGCGCATGCCCGGCGTGATCGCCGAAGTCGTCGCCGCGATTCGCCGCGAAGACGATCCGCGCGTGCTCGGAGCCGCGTCGAACGCGCTCGTCGCAGCGGCGCCCGATCCGGCAGCGCTCGCGGGACTTGCCGGCCGCGCCGGTCAATTGCTCGCCTCGACCGATCCGCGATCGCGCGAAGCGGGCGCCGAGATCGCCGGCTTGCTCGGTGGCGCCGTGACCGCGCAAGCGATCGCGCCGCTCGCGACCGACGACACGCCTTCCGTGCGCGGAGCCGCGGTATGGGCGCTCGGCAGGCTCGCCGATCCAGCCTCCGAGCCTGCCCTGCTCCTCGCGTACCGCGATCACGATCCCGCCGTGCGCGAACGCGCCGCCGCGGGCCTGTTGCGGCTCGGTACACCCGACGCACTCGCGCAGGCGATCGCGTTCGTCGCGGGTGATGGCGATCCGACCACACGCGCCGAGCTCGCGACCGTGCTCCACGTGCCTCCCGCACATGCCGATCGCCTCGCGGCCGTGATCGAAGCGGCTCTTTCGAAGGTCGATGCGAACGACCCCGCGTTCGAGCCGCTCGTCCGGCTCAAGCTCGCGACGAGCGTTCACGTGACGAGCGCACCGTCGGCGATCGATGTCGACGGGGAGATCGCATCGGTATTCCCGAGCTTCACGCAGCTCGTCAAGCTCTCCGGCTTCGACACGCTCGTCAGGAGCCTGCGGACGGCCGAATCGTTATTTCACACGACGGGCTCCAACCCAGATTCCGATCTGTCTCCACCGATCACGCTGTGGATGAAGGTCCTCGAGAACTACGTGCACGCCTTTCTCGGTCCGCGCTTCGCCGGGCTTCAGCGCGAGCCCGCGACGCTGTTCGACTACGTCGATCGCGTGATCGGTGGCGGCTGGCAAGGCTATCAACGTTGGATCGAGCCGAAGTGGCGCGATCCGGTCGAGGTCGGGCCCGCGAGAGTAGAAGTGCCGCTGCGGTCGATTCCCAACGCCGTGCGCGAGCTGACCGAGCACCGCCGCAAGCGCCTCGACTCGGTGTTGTCGGTGACCGAGTGGGCGCGCCTCATGGTGCTGTTCGCGGTCGACCACCCGGGCAGCGGGTTCCGCAACCTGTTCAAGCTCGGTGGCAAGGACAAGAGCGCTGAGAAGATGATCGCGCTCGCGCATCGCATGCACACGCTCGCGGCCGTGCGCAACCTCGTCACCCACCGCGCGAGTGCGGGATCGGCGACCCTCGCGGCGTTCCGGCGCGGCTACTACTCGGCGTTCGAGGACCTCGTCGCGCTCGCGTAGCTATTCGTCGACAGGGTCGACGACAAAGCCCTGCAGCAGATTCGTGCGAAACGCCGGCATCTGCGCGTCGAACGTGTCGAAATCGATCGAGTGATCATCCGGCGTGAACGCCGCCCAATTGACGGCCGTCACGGCTGCCTGGAGCTGCAACTGCAACCTCACGGTCGCCCCGCCTCCGGGTTGCAACGTCTTGTTGATCATCAACGACACGTTCAGCGCGTTGCGATCGTGGATGTCGTAGTCGTACGTCGTCGTTCCGAGCTTTACGGTGCCCTTGATCTCGTAGGAGTAATCGATGATGTGTCCATCCGCCTGGATCGACACGCGCGAGTAGAGGCCTGTCGGTGCATTCGCGAACGTGATCCTGCTGGGGCCGCCGTTCGACGACCACGTGATGTCGAAGTCGCTCTTGGTCGTCTGGCTATCGCCCGCATCTCCGATCACGCGAAACGTATCGAGCTTGAACGTGGCGCTATCGATCGTCATCCCGTTACCGAGGTCCACAGGGATGTCGGGATTGCTCGACCAGGTCACGTTGAGACCCGGCTTCTGGGTGCTCCCATCGGGCGCAACCGAGCCGTCCGGCTTGTAGTCTTGGCCTACATGGCAGGCAGCCAGTGCCACCGCCCACACCATATAGACCCGTCCCTTCAACGTGCCGGAATGGTGCAATGGAGAGACCATTGAAAACCACACGCAAGATCGCGTATTCCTGGATCAAGGACGTGCACCAGGCTTGCCCAGTGTGCACGCTTCGTACAACCCAATGGCAACCGAACCACTAACCCAGGATGCGGGGACGCTGTTGGCCCGCCCCGGGGGCCCTCACTCGTTCCTGGTGATCCATATCGAGGACACCGATCGGAGCTCGCGCGTCATCGAGCTCCCGGACGGGATCGACGTGACATTTGGCCGTTCGCGTCAGGCGACCGTCAATGTCGAGAGCGAGAAGGTCTCGCGGATGCACACCAAGGTCCGCCGAACCGGTGACGTGATCACCGTCGAGGATCTCGGATCGCGCAACGGCACGCGCGTCAACGGAGACAAGATCGAGGGACCGAAACACCTCGCGAGCGGCGACGAAATCGCGATCGGTCCCATCCTGGCGATCGTCGGTGTCGCGAGTGGGATCAAACGCCAGAGCGCAGTCGCCGATGCCGTGACGGGCGAAGCGCGACTGGTCGCTGAAGTCGATCGCTCCGTTCGTTATCACCGGCCGCTGACGATCGCGATCCTGCGCATCCCGAACGATTCGGTGATCGACGCGATCGCGCGCGCCCTGCGTCCGATGGACATGATCGCCGAAGACGCGGGCGACGACTATCTGATCGTCCTCCCCGAGCTCGCGCGCAGTGAAGGCATCAGTGCCGTCGAGCGCCTGCTCGATTTTGCGCGCGCTGCAGGTGTCGAAGCCAAAGCCGCCACCGCGCTCTGTCCCGATGACGGCACGACGGTCGAGACGGTGATCGGCTGCGTCCGCGCGGGTCTGCGAACCGGTCGCGCGTCACGCCCGGTGATCCCAGTTGCGTCGACCGGCGGCACGGAGCCGATCGTTCTCGACGGCGCGATGCGCCGCGTCTACACGCTCGTCGATCGGATCGCCGACACACCGATGACAGTCCTGATCCTCGGCGAGACCGGCGTCGGCAAAGAGCTCGTCGCAGAAGCGATCCACAAGAAATCGAGTCGCCGCGAACGCCCGCTCATCAAGCTCAACTGCGCGGCGCTTCCCGAGACGCTGCTCGAGAGCGAGCTCTTCGGCTACGAGCGTGGCGCATTCACGGGCGCCGACCGCCGCAAGGTTGGCTTCTTCGAAGCCGCCGATGGCGGAACCCTGTTCCTCGACGAGATCGGCGAGATGCCGCTCGCGCTCCAGGCCAAGCTCCTGCGCGTGCTCGAGCGCAAGGTGATCACGCGCGTCGGCGGCACCACCGAAGTTGCGACCGATGCTCGCCTGATCGCCGCAACTCACCGCGATCTCGAAGGCGAAGTCCGTGCGGGCCGCTTCCGCCAAGACCTCATGTTCCGAATCGGC
This sequence comes from Myxococcales bacterium, assembly GCA_028287115.1. GTDB lineage: Bacteria > Myxococcota_A > Polyangia > Haliangiales > Haliangiaceae > JABFXX01. Next base: position 8,228 of record JAQBQF010000053.1, on the reverse strand, counting down.
GGCTTCACGCTCGTCGTGCCACCGCTCCGCGATCGCCAGGCCGAGATCGTTCCGCTCGCCGAGCTGTTCGCTCGCACCACCGCACACGAGCAAGGTCGCGCGACGCCGGTCATCACCGACGACGCAAAGGAAGAGCTCACGGCCTACACCTGGCCCGGCAACGTGCGCGAGCTCAAGAACGCCGTCGAGCGCGCGCTCGTCCTCTGCGGCGAAAAGATCACCGCGGCGGATCTGCCCGACAAGCTCCGCGACGCCGGTCAGCGCACCCGTCCCGTCGCACCCGCCGCAGACATGCGCGGCCACCTCGCCGAAGTCGAGCGCGCCGCGATCGTCGCCGCTCTCGAGGCCGACGATCAGAACCAGACCCGCGCAGCTCGCCGCCTCGGCCTCTCTCGCCGCGCGCTGATCTACAAGATGGAGAAGTACGGCCTCAAGCCGCCGCCGAGCCGCGAGTAGCTAAGGCAGTCGAGGCGCAAGGCCGGTGCCGGCGTTGCACCGACGTTGTACCCGGCCAGGAATCAGGGCGGAAGCTCTAGCAGGAACGAGACCGCAAGACGGATGCTGTTCACGATCCGCTTGTTGACCTTGCCTACCGTCCCGCCGCATCTTTCGACGGAAATGCTGCGGATGTGCTCGCTCAAGGCGAGGCAATTCGCCTTCTCGAACCGCGCGTCTGTCGTCTCGATGTCATCTGCAGCGACATCGATCCTTGCTTCACGGAAAATCCCGCCCGTCTGGACTTGCTTCGTTAGAGGCACCGCGATCACGAGATCGAGCCCTCGCTTGTGTGCCCTATTCGCCGAAATCACGACCCACGGTCGCTCATATGCTTGTTCGTGACCTGCAATCGCTCCGGGAATACTCATCCAGAGAACGTCACCAGGATGCACGTAGATCGCGCTATTCGCCGGGGCGGGGGCGATTCGAATCTTGGTCCCCGGCGTTTGTGGAGCACTCAAGCGCTCTGCTCGTGCCGTCGGATCCTCTCTTCGGCATCGGAGAAGTCGTCGGCAATCTCGGTCGCACGAGCCACGGCGGGCGCGTCCTCTTCACGTAGCGCGACTGGCGTACGGTAATTCGCGCCGTGCGTCGATGCATCATTCATTTCAAGCGCCGCAAACCGAGCGATCGTCCAGATGCTTTCGACAACATCATCGGACGGCTTGAACTCGGTCGTGATGTCGTAGCTCTGAGGCGTCGCAATGAGTGCCAGCGCGGTCAGGCACATGCTGTAGCAGGCAGCGAAGTAATTGAACCGTGTCGCCGCCTCTGCGTCTGCGGCCCGATTCTCCTCGTCAACGATATTTGACTTGAAGCCGACGATCCGCTTGCGGCATCGATGAACTGTGTACTCGAGGAAGGCGAATTCGCCAGCAGCATCCGGGAATCGATCGACGATCGCCAGATCGCATTCGTCAGCCTGGCCTTCGACCGTTTCGTCCTGCATCCCGATCAGCTTCATCAGTTTGCGAAGAGCAGTCGATTGCTCCTGATACTCGTGAAGGTGCTCGGCCCAATAATCAACCCACGCGTCGCCATCCTTCGACGCGAACGAGGCGACCACCAGCCCTACGAGACGGGTGAGGAGATCGTGGATCGTCTGGCGATGAGAATGCTCTGATTGCGCCTTTTCGGAAAACTCAGGCCGCAACTCGTAAGGCAGTGGCTCCTGTCGCACGAGCGTAGCCTTGGTCAGCGGCCTTTGCGAAACCGGCTCCGGTGCCCGCCTGCGAGCGATGCGATCCTGGAACGATCCGTGTGCACCTGGCGCACAAACCGGATCCGCAGCACCATACTGGTACTTGGTCTGCGGGCGGAGCTCAGCCACTTGCAGCGTCACGACCATAGGATGGGCGCAGCGGGCAACTAATTCAAGTAACTGATGATAATGTTAGATCTATTTTCCGAAATGCTAGTAGTTCTACCTACTCAAACGATGAGTAACGTCAGACCCATCGGGTAGATCGCGCGCCCTTGTCACATGCGGTTGGTGAGGTTGTTCACATGTGCACTACGCGCACAGAACCTTGAGATTGGGACGCGAGCTTCTCGTGCCTTCGCTTCGTGAGTGCGTAAACGGCGCTTTGGTCGGGCACGACGAATGAGACGCGGCGATAGTCCTGCTCTCACATCTCGGGAACGAGGTGCGCGCAGGTCTTCTGTGTGACCACGACGGATGAGTGGCCGAGGATCTTCGACAGGCGGAAGATGTCGCCGCCGTCGAGCACCCAATGCCACGCGAACTTGTGGCGCAGGTCGTGAGCGATCGCTTCGAGAGGTTCTCCTCGAGGTTGCCAAACCTACGAGAGCTGCCCAAGCCGCAGGTGGAAGATCCCGCAGCGCCACTTGTGTTGGATCGCAAGCGAACGCCGGCCCGCATGCAGGATCATCGTCTCAGCGCCCGACCCGTCGCTGCAGATGTTCTGGATAGCGCGCACCCTGCACGGTGATCTGTGATGCTGCGCTCTCGATCTCGCGAAGGTCGTCCGGCGTGAGCTTCACGTCGACGGCTGCGATGTTCTCCTCCAAGCGCTTCAGCTTCGTCGTGCCGGGGATCGGAACGATCCACGGCTTCTGCGCGAGTAACCACGCCAGCGCGATCTGCGCCGGTGTCGCCTGCTTCTGCTCGGCGATCCTGCGGAGCAGATCGACCATCGTCTGATTTGCTTTGCGATTCTCCGGCGTGAAGCGAGGGACGATGTTCCGGAAGTCGGTCTTGTCGAACGTGGTCTGCTCGTCGATCTTCCCGGTCAAGAAGCCTTTGCCGAGCGGGCTGAAGGCAACGAACCCGATCCCGAGCTCCTCGAGCGCCGGCAACACTTCCGTTTCCGGCTCTCGGAACCACAGCGAGTACTCGCTCTGGAGCGCGGTCACGGGCTGGACCGCGTGGGCACGACGGATCGTCTGCGCACCCGCTTCCGAAAGTCCGAAATGCTTGACCTTGCCTTCCCGGATCAGATCCTTCACCGCGCCCGCGACGTCCTCGATCGGCACGTCCGGATCGACGCGATGCTGATAGAACAGGTCGATCGCTTCGACCTGGAGTCGGTCGAGCGAGGCCTCGGCGACCTCGCGGATATGCGCGGGTCGACTGTCCATCCCTGACTGCCCGCCGGCCGCGTCGAACTTGAAGCCGAACTTCGTCGCGATCACGACCTGCCCGCGGAACGGCGCGAGCGCTTCGCCGACGAGCTCTTCGTTGATGTATGGACCGTATGCCTCCGCCGTATCGAAGAAAGTGACGCCGAGCTCCACCGCCCTCCGAATCAACTTGATCATCTCCTGCCTGTCCGCCGGCGGCCCGTAGCCGTAGCTCATCCCCATACAGCCGAGGCCGATCGCCGAGACTTCCAAGCCGCTCTTTCCAAGTCTTCGCTTCTGCATCGCTTCCGTCCTGTCCTGTCGAGTCGCTACTTCTTCGCCAGCAGCTCTTTCGCTCGCACCGCGGCCGACATCGCGCTCGGCCAACCGGCATAGAACGCGAGGTGCGTGATCAGCTCGACCAGTTCCTCCTCGGTCACGCCGTTCTCGATCGCGCGCGGGAAGTGAAACGTCAGCTGCTCGGTCTTGCCCATCGCGACGAGAGCCGCACATGTGATCAAGCTGCGATCGCGCTTCGACAGCTGCGGACGTTCCCACACGTCCCCGAACAGCACGTCATCGGTGAGCTCCGCGAGCTTCGGCGCGATCTCGCCGATCGCTTGCTGTCCGGGACTGTCGGGCTTGTCGGACTTCATTTGCGCACCCGATCATCGGTGACCTTCTCATCGATGCGCACGGTGCTGGTGATATGCACGGCCGGCGCCCTACTCGAGGGCTTCAAGCCGCTCCTCTTTCTGATCTCCACGGTGATTCCCTCCTCGTTCTCTCGTTCCATCTGTAGCAACCGCGAGTCCATGCGATTAGCTCGTAAGGCCGCGTGGACTCATGACACGCGGTCTTCACGAGGGAACCTAAGCGACCTGCCGGCGTTCCTCGCTGACTCACCGGCAGCGTCGCCCAGCGCCACGATGGGCGCGTCCGCCTCGGCGCGCCCGCTGGCGAAGGAACGATCGCGGTGCCGATTCGCCCGGAGGTGCGAACGCGGTCGTGGGGAGCCGGCGCACCTGGCGAACCATTCTCCCCGCCGACAGCGTCCTCGCTAGAGATCGATGCGTTGCACTACAGCCGTTAAGAAGCTCGAACGTCTCGACCTTGAGAGCTCGATGCGCCGAAAGGCATCGTGAAACAGCCGCGAGTGGTTTCGGCTCGCGCTAGCTGGGTCGCCCGGGTACTTCCTTCGCGCCGATCGATCCGTGTCTCGCCCAACCGATCTTGAGCAGCCACGTCTGGGGCGTCACCGTGTGCAGACGTTCGTACGTCTTGCGGACGGGAAACAAGAAGGGCGAATCCTCGAGCTCCACCCACCCGCCGAAATTCACGGCGCTCGAGAACGGATCGACAACCCAGGCGTTCGCGAAGCTCGCCCGATCTTCTTTGTGGCGTCGCCAGTTGTTGAGCACGTACGAGATCGCGTTGCGGCACTGCTTCGGCGAGGTCAGCACGCTCGCGTGATACCGATCCGGGAACACGACTCCACGTCGCGTCTTCCCAGAGCTCATCACGATCTCTGAATTGATGTGTCGCGCGGCGGAGATCAGGAAGCCCTGCATTCCCCGCGACAGCGCGAGCTTGCTGTCAGCTTCGACGATCAGGTGAAGATGCGTGCGCTGCAGGCTGAAGTGCACGACGCGAAAGTCGATGCGCCTGGCCGCCGTGTCGAGCGCGAAACGGACCGCACGATACACCTTGCGCCTTCGTAGATTGCCGACTTCTTTCGACACGCGAACGGTGACGAGGATCGGATCTCGCCCCGTGAGCTCGGCTCGCGTCTCGTGTCGCTCACTCGAGCGAGGCCCCTTCGGCGGACGACCTGCGCCGTTGCGCGGACCTCCGCGTCTCTGACCGTTGCGGTCGCGGTAACGCAGGTTCTGTTGAACATGAACCTTCCGCGCACACGTGTTGAGATTCCCCGCCACCCTCAACCTCTACCAAGGGTTGGAATCGAGATCGATTGATTTCGCCGATATTTATCGGAACGCGCACCTTCGTCCAAATTCCCGCACTTTTCATGCGATTGCCACGGAGACCTCGGACCTCGATTCGGATTGCTACGCCGCATGCGCGTGATGCAGTCGAGCTCGCGTACGTGTGATCACCGCCGGATCGATTCAAACTGCAACACCTACGGGCGTCGCAGAACGCGAGGCACGCATGTGGTTTTATGACCTGCCCATCGCCCAGCTTGCACTTCGAGCCCGGGCAGCTCACAAAACGCACACGCGCTGGCCCACGCGCGAGCTCTCCTTCTCCGGATCAAATTTTATTTGATTCAGGGAGGAGCGTGGGCGCGTGGGCCAGGGCCTGTGGAGCTTGTGACCGGCGAATCTCGATGCGTGGAGGCAATGTCGCCGGTCATCAAATCCACAGGCCAGCCGCGCGTTCTGCGACGACGGTCTGTACCGCACGAACGGAGGCTTACGAGTGCGCGACTTCGGGCCGACCGTAGGACCTCGTGATCGGGTTCGCTGCGTTACAGCTCGTTCGACATCGTGGCCGAGAACGCCTTCCCGCCGCAATGGAACGCGTGCTGCTGCGCTAGCGTCATCGTCACCGGCCGGGTAGCCGATCAGTGCCGCGTGAAGAACGCGCGATCTCGTCCCGCGGCCGCCCCTTCGACGGTATTCACGTTCGAGTCGGCGCCAGCTGCGAGCACTTCACGCAGACCGCAGATACGCGTCTGTTTCGCCGGCTGCGCGAAGGGCCCGGCCGAGCGTGTGAGGAGCGGTCTTTCGCACCGTCAACGCCGATCTCGAGAACGGCCTGCTTCCTAGCGCCGGCCCGCTGACGGCGGGTTGTAACGCTCGGCGGAGACGGGCTCGGTGGTGCCGCCGTCGACGAACACGGTGCCGTCGCAGAGGAGCGTTGCTTGGTGGCGCGCGCGCGGGACCGAGAGGTGATCGGTGCCGACGATGTCGACCGAGCCGTCGATGGGATCGAGGCGAGCGATGAAGGCCGCATCGACGGGTGCGAGCAGTGGAGAGCGGCGGCCGCCGGTGATCAGCACGCGGCCATCGGGGAGCGTCGTCGCGGCGAAGTCGATGCGCCCTGCGTTGGGCGGTAGATCGCCGACGGTCGTGAAGCCGCCGTCGAGCGTGAACCGTTCGATCGTCGAGATCGCGTTGCCGCCTGCGTCGAGGCCGCCGATCATCAGCACGCTACCGTCGGGCATGAGCACGGCCTTGTGCGCGTAGCGCGGGATCTTCATCTTCGCGACGAACGTCGGCGAGAAGTTCTCGCTGAGGGGCTTGAAGAGCTCGGCGTCGGAGATCGGCAGGTTCATGTGATCGAGTCCGCCTGCAACGAGGACCGATGCACCGACGTCATCGCCGAGACGCGTTGCGGTGTGCATCTGCCGCTCGGTCGTGAGTTGCGCGCGGAGCTGGCGAACGGCTGCGGTGCCGCTCTGGATCGCGATTTCGTCGACATCGCGCGAGACGGGCTGGTTCGGAGCCTGGCCGCCGATCACGATGATGCGCCCGTCCGTGAGTGCGGTCGCGCTGAGATTCTCGCGTGCGATCTGCGCATCATCGATCTTGTCGACGCGGCGATCGAACGCGGCCTCGGGCTGGATGATCTCGACGAACCCGGCACCGAGCATCGTCGTGGAATCGAGTCCGCCGACCAGTGCGATCCGGGAGCTACCGCTGTCGGTGCCCAGCGTCGCCGCCATCGCTCCGACCCGCGGTTGCACGCTGCCGATGATCCGGAATTCGCCGGTCCGCGGATCGAGATGCTCGAGATCCTGGTTCGCAGTCTGATTATTCGGATCGATGCCGCCGAGGAGGAGCCCGGCGCCGTCGAACGTCGTCACGGCGTTTCCCCCGACGCGCTCGCGCGGCGTATAGCCCGAGAGATCCGCGAACTTGACCGACCGCGAGAAGAACAGGTGCGGTGTCGGGACGTCGCTCGACGAGCTGACCGAGAAGGCGCACGTGCGGCCGTAGGCGACCTCGCTGGTCCCGACCCGGCCGGTCATGTGGATCACGAGATCGTCGCCGAACGGCACACCAGAGAGCTCGACGGCCTGCCCCTTCTTGAACGTGGCGGACGTGATGTCGACGGTCGAGCCTTTGTGCGCGACGGCGAGCGTGATCTCGTCGAGGGGAAACGCCGAAGCGTTGTCGTTGAGGGGCACGTCGATCACCGGCGAGACCACCGCGGCATTGGTCCCACACGCCGTCAGCATGCACAACGCGAGCTTCTTCATAGGGGGGTCACGCCCGTGGGCCACACGGGTCGCACCGAGAGGTCCGTCGCACTGCGGTCGCGCGCGATCACCGCCGTGATCGGTACGAGCACGATCGCCGCCAAGGTCGCGGCGCCGGCGGCCCATGCCCAGCGTTTCTGGTACCAGTGCTGCGGTGGCGTCGGAATCAGCAGCGTGTTGATCGCCTCCGCGAGCGGCGACAGATCGCCTTTGATCGTGACCGTGCGGCGATCGCGCTCGCGCCCGTCGAGCGTGAGCAGACGCGCAGTCGCGACGTCGCCGTGGACCTCCGCGATCACGAGCGAGCGTGCACCCGACACGCGTGCTTGCACGAGCAGATCCGATTCGACAGGTGCCGCGTACAACGTAGGCGTCGCGAGCACGCGCGCGCCGAGTGACGTCAGATCGATGCGGACGCCCCACGGAGCGTAGTCGGGACACACCGCGCGAACCCAATGTGGGCCGGTGATGTGCTTGACCTCGCCGGTCTGTGCCGTGCCGTCGACCGTGACCGAACATCCGGCCGGCGCATCGACCGCGAGCGAGGCTGCCGATCGCTGATGGATCACCTGTTCGTGTGCACGCGCGAGCTCGACACCGACCTTCGGCGGGAACCGTGCGGGATCGAGATCGCGGGTCGGGTCGACGACGCTCGCGGTGATCAGCTCGTCCCAGGCCGCGGTCGCATCTGTTTGCTGTGCTTTGACGAGGCCGCGATAGAGGAACAGATCCGACAGTTGCGTCTTGGTCAGCCCCGCTGCGCCCGTGCGATCCGCGAGATCGCGCGCCTGGTCGAGCGCGGCGACCGCCTCATCGAACTTGAGCTCGTCGTAAGCCTCGATACCCTTCTGCAGCAGCTGGGCGGTCTCGACGGGAGCCGGCGAGGCCGGTGAGCGATCGATCACGGCGGCCCCGTGGC
>JAQBQF010000048.1 GCA_028287115.1 Myxococcales bacterium | reverse complement strand
CCACCGGTTTGGGTGCGCCTGGAATCGCCGAACACTCGGGGTCTTTCTCGGTCGCCGGCGCGACGCACTTCGGCCCACGATTGCGACGGAACAGGCTCCGGCTCTCGGGATCCGCCGGCAGCTTGCTGTCGAGCGCTGCCGCCCCATTCTGCTTCGCGTACAAGTGATCGATGAGCTCGGCGAGCTTCATCATGTGACCGACAAACGCTTTGTCCTCTCCCGACGCGCTCGCGAGCTCGCTGCGCACGAGCGTGGGCCGCCCCTGATCGAGATCGGCGGCGACGAGCTGCCGTCTCCGCACATCGGGTCCCGTCGGATTCGGGGACTTCGACGCCGTCACGATCTGCTCGTACGCCTTGTCAAACTCTGGCGTGAAGGCACCCGCTTGCGTCCAGCGGCCTTCAGTTGGATAGAACAACAGCGCCGCGACCTCATCGGGGTCGATGCGCTTGTTTGCATTCGTGTCGGTCGCCCAATAAACCGGCACATTCTGACGGACCGCAAAGCGATTGAAATCCGCTCGCGCGATCGCATCGTAGGTCTTTGCCTGCGGCTGCGAGCTCACGCCCGTCGAGCTCGACCCCGATCCAGCATGTTGCTCGCGCGGGACCGGCTCGTGACGGGCTTTACAACCAAGGAGCACGATCAAGATCAAACAACGCGGTATCAAACGCATGCCGCAGAACCTACCTCATCTAGAACTCAGCGCCGACCTGGAGACTGCCTTCCCAGTTATGCATCTTGGCGGCGCTGCCCGTGATCGGGTTGATGATGAGATCTTCGTTGGTCGTCGCGCGGAACGTCCCACGCGCCTCGGCAACGAAGCCGGCGAACCGGTACGAGAGGCCACCACCCAGCGGAACTTCGAGCAGGTCGTCTCGGCGGTTGAGGCTCGTGCTCGAGAACACGAACCGCCTGTCGTCGATGCTGAACCGTTGCCAGCCGACGCCGGCGAACAGATACGGGGTGAACATCATGTGCGGCAGGATGTTCCACCGCAGATCGCCCTCTGCGGTCGTACCGATCATCGTCGCTTCCGGACCGCCGAACACGCCGCGGATTTCCTGCGCGGTACCGACGTAGCTGGCCTCGATACCGATCGGAACGTGAGTACCGAGCGACACGCGCGCGTCCCACAGACCACCGATGTCCGATGTCACGTTGCGCGCCTCTCGATTGGTGAAGCCGGTGACACCACCGCCGACCATGACGCCGACACCGACGCCCGTCTGCATGGACGGATCACTCCAGCTATAGTCGTCCCAGCGCTCGTTGCTGTACGAACCGTCGTAGTCCTGGGCGCGCGCCGAGCGCCCGGCGAACGCCGTCACGACGCATGATGCCAGTACAAGAGTCTTGATTGTTGAAGTCATCTTTTGTTCCTCCTCGTGGAGCTGTCACGACTCTGAGCATTCGACGTGCCACCTGGCACCGCGTCGAAGGTCGTTTACGATAGAGGCATGCGTAGGGCGCTCGGGATCCTGCTCGCGTTGTCGGGGCGCGTGAGCGCCGCACCACCGCACATCGGAGACGACGCGGCGATCACGTTGCTATATGGCACCGCCGCGCCATCCGTAAACCCGTGCGCCGACGACGCGGCGCCGATCGAATGCATGATCGCGGATCGTTACGCGACCGATCCGAAGGCGAAAGCGATCGCGCTCGCGCTCTATCAAAGCAGCGGCGATATCGCAGGCGTTGGCGAGGACGAAGTCATGGACGGCGGTTACCGCGGCAAGATCCACCTCGTGCCGCAGTTGCCGACCGGACGCTATCGTCAGCACCTCGCTCGGGTCGCGGCCGCCATGAAATCGATCGATGAGTTTTTGGCGAGCGATCAGAGTGGCGACTCGGCGCGCAGGTACCGCTGGCGCGCGCTCGCATTTCGATTCGTGCGCTCGATCAACAAACGAACTCCGAGCGCCTACGCGACGGCATGGTCGATCGAATACAACGTCGAAGGGTCGTTGTTGACCAGCGAGCGCGGTGTCCGCGAGACGCTGTTCCACGAGCTCTTCCATCTCAATGATGAAGACCACGGCGACTGGTCCGCCAAGACCCTCGCGAGCGACTACGACGCGATCGTCGCGAAGTGCGGCGAGCACGTCCGCTGTTATGCGCCGTACGCACCGAACGACACGCGCGTGATCGCGACCGGTTCGTACTACGCGTTTCAGCAAGACAACGGAAACTCTGTCCACGAGTACGCGGCCGAGCTCGCGGTCCGCTACCTCAAAGAGCAGACCGAAATCCTGTCGAAGCAGAAACTATCCCGACCTGCCTTCAAGTGCGGACCGCCCGAGAACGCCAGGGCTTGGAAATCACTCGTCGATGAGTTCTTCGGCGGCTACGATCGCGTCCCCGAGTGTTGAATAGCCGCTCACCTTGGTGGGCGAATGCGCGCACCGAGCGCAGGCGCACGGTTTGATTTTTGGAAACCCTCGCGATCTTACGTACCACGCTATAATTCCGCGGGCATAGCTCCTGCAACGTGCGCCGCCGATGGAGCTTAGGGTTGGAAGCGCTGCTTCCTGTCAGTTTCGGACTTCCCGCACGGGAGTGGGCGATCCACGGTGCGTGCGATGAGTGTCGAACGACCCGAGGCATCGGGTAGAACCGGCAGCGTGTCTCGTCCACCCATGCTCGAAGGCCTCCTACAGGACAGCGACGAGAGCGAGCCCGAGCTCGTCCTCGGTCATGACATCCTTGTTGTAGACGATAACGAGACCAACCTGATCGCCATCGAGGCAGCGCTCGCGCAGCTCGGCCGGCCGTTGGTGCTCGCCCGTTCGGGTGTCGAGGCGCTCGCGCGTCTGCTCGAACAAGACTTCGCGCTGATCATTCTCGATGTCGCGATGCCTGGAATGGATGGCTTCGAGACCGCTCGCCTCGTTCGGTCGCGCGCGCGCACGAAGTCGACGCCGATCATCTTCATCACGGGCCTGTCGTGGCAGGACCAGGAGATCATCAAAGGATACGAGCTCGGTGCGTTCGACTTCTTGATCAAGCCGATCCGGCCGGAGGTCCTGCGCGCCAAGGCGACCGTGTTCATCGAGCTCCAGGAGCGCACGCACGAGCTTCACGAAAAAGGCGAAGAGCTACGGAGAGCGCAGGCGCGGTCGCACGAGCGAGAGCTCGTGATGCAACGCAAGCGGTTCGAATCCGAGGCGCTCGAGCGCCAGATGGCGCAGATGGCCGAAGCGGACAAGCGCAAGGACGAGTTCCTCGCGATCCTCGCGCACGAGCTCCGCAATCCACTGCAACCCCTGCAGACCGCGATCGAGATCATGGCTGTCGAGCACGACAAACCGGTGCCCGAGCGCGTCCGCAACATCATCCAACGGCAGGTCCATCACATCGGCCGCCTTGTCGATGATCTGCTCGATGTCGCGCGGTTCCAGACCGGCAAGCTCGAGCTACGCCGCGAGCCCGTCGCACTCGAAGGTGTGATCGATGAGGCCGTCGCCGATTGCAAAGCCGCCGCCTCGGTCCGCAAGCACGAGATCACCGTGATCCCGGGCAAGAGCTCACCGACCGTGTTCGGCGATCCGACGCGCCTCGTTCAGGTGCTCGCGAATCTGCTGTCGAATGCGATCAAGTACACCGATCAGGGCGGCAAGATCGAAGTGCGCTGGGGCGTCGTCGGAGACAGCGCGTTCATTCGCGTCAGCGACAATGGCCGCGGCATTCCCGCGCAGCTGCTGCCCCGGATCTTCGACATGTTCGTCCAGGAGCGCGTCACCGGCGACGGCTCCGGCGGTCTCGGCCTCGGCCTCGGCCTCGTCAAGCGGCTCGTCGAGTTGCACAACGGCATCGTCCACGCGGCGAGCGAAGGCCCTGGCAAGGGTTCGACGTTCGAGGTCCGGCTGCCGCTCGCGGATCGAGAGTCGCTCTCGAAGTGGCTGCCGGCCCGCACCGAGACCGGCCCACAGGATCGGCCGTTGCGAGCGGTCGTCGTCGATGATGCGCCGGACTTACGCGAGCTCGTTGCCGATCTCTTGCGGATGAAAGGTCATCACGTGACGACCGTCGAGGACGGCAAAGCGGCGGTGAAGCTGATCTGCGCCGAGAAACCCGATGTCGCTTTGATCGACATCGGGCTACCCGAGATGGACGGCTACGAGGTCGCGCGGACGATTCGCCGCGACATGCTCGACCACCGCGTGCGGCTGATCGCGATGACCGGCTACGGCCAGGCGACCGACCGCGCGACCGCATTCCAGGCGGGCTTCGATGCCCACATCGTGAAACCGGCAAGTGCCGACAAGATCATGCGCGCGCTCTACGGCAAGTCAGAGGACCAATGACCGACACGCACGAAGCAGTCAAAGCGACCCCGAAGCCCGCCAAGACCGGCAAGAACGGCAAGAAGCCGATCGGAGACGTGATCGAGAAGCGCGAGCTCCTCGGTGTATTGCGTGCCCTGAAGCGCGGCGACTTCGACACCAAGCTCCGCGAGGATCTGTCCGGCGTCGACGGTCAGATCGCCGAGACGTTCAACGAGCTCGTCGAGATGGTGCGCTCGATCGGCACCGAGACCGGCGATGTCTGCGAGGCAGTCGGTAAGTTCGGTCAAGCACAGCGCCGGATGCGCCGTCTCAATACGACCGGCGGCTGGGCGCAGTTCGTCACCGCGGTGAACACCGTGATCGACGACCTCACCGGTCACGCCAACGAGATCGCGCGCGTCGTTAGCTCCGTCGCCAAGGGCGATCTCGAGCAGACGATGGATGTCGAAGACGGCGGCACCGGTGCGCGTCGCGGTGAGTTCCTTCGCCACGCACGCATGGTCAACGGCATGGTCGCCAGGCTGTCGCAGTTCGGCTCCGAAGTGACGCGCGTCGCGCTCGAAGTCGGTGGCGAAGGCAAGCTCGGCGCGCAAGCTCGCGTCCAGGGCGTCAGCGGTGTCTGGAAGGACCTCACCGACTCCGTAAATCTAATGGCGTCGAACCTGACGTCTCAGGTCCGCGAGATCGCGCGCGTGACCACGGCGGTCGCGCAGGGCGACTTGACGAAGACGATCACGATCGACGTCAAAGGCGAGATCCTCGAGCTCAAGAACACGATCAACACGATGGTCGAGCAGCTCCGCGCGTTCGCGAACGAAGTGACGCGCGTCGCTCGCGAAGTCGGTACGGAAGGCCGCCTCGGCGGTCAGGCGACGGTCCGCGGCGTGTCGGGTGTGTGGCGCGAGCTCACCGAGTCGGTGAACTCGATGGCGAATAACCTGACGTTCCAGGTGCGAAACATCGCCGAGGTGACGAGCGCCGTCGCGACCGGTGACCTCGGCAAGAAGATCACGGTCGAAGCGAAGGGCGAGATCCTCAGCCTCAAGAACACGATCAACACGATGGTCGATCAGCTGTCGGCGTTCGCCGCCGAGGTGACGCGCGTCGCGCGCGAGGTCGGTACCGAAGGCGTGCTCGGCGGTCAGGCCGAAGTCGCCGACGTCTCCGGTGTGTGGCGCGAGCTGACCCAGAACGTCAACTCGATGGCGAGCAACCTGACGTCGCAGGTACGCAGCATCGCCGAAGTCGTCACCGCGATCGCCGGCGGTGACTTGTCGAAGAAGATCGGCGTCGATGCACGCGGCGAGATCTTGGCGCTCAAGAACACGATCAACACGACGGTCGACAAGCTCGGGCGGTTCTCTGCAGAGGTGACGCGTGTCGCGCGTCTCGTCGGTACGGAGGGCACGCTCGGTGTCACGGCCGACGTCAAAGACGTGTCGGGCATCTGGAAAGAGCTGACCGATAACGTCAATCAGATGGCGAAGAACCTGACGAACCAGGTTCGCGACATCGCGGAGGTCACGACGGCCGTTGCGAACGGTGACCTCGGACGAAAGATCACGATCGAAGCGCGCGGCGAATTGGTGACGTTGAAGAACACGATCAACACGATGGTCGATCAGCTGAACGCGTTCGCCTCCGAAGTCACGCGCGTCGCGCGCGAGGTCGGAACCGAAGGCGTGCTAGGCGGCCAAGCGCAGGTGCGCGACGTGTCGGGCATCTGGAAGGAGCTGACCGACAACGTCAACTCGATGGCGAGTAACCTCACCAACCAGGTCCGCAACATCGCGGATGTCGCGCGTGCGGTCGCCTCGGGCGACCTGTCGAGGAAGATCACGGTCGATGCACGCGGCGAGGTCCTGGATCTCAAGGCGACGCTCAACACGATGGTCGATCAGCTGAACGCGTTCGCTTCGGAGGTGACGCGTGTTGCGCGCGAGGTCGGTACCGAGGGTCGCCTCGGTGGACAGGCGTCGGTCGAAGGTGTTCGCGGTACGTGGAAGGAGCTGACCGAGAACGTCAACGGCATGGCGCGCAACCTGACCAACCAGGTGCGTGACATCGCCGAGGTGACGACGGCCGTCGCGCGAGGCGATCTCACTCGCAAGATCACGGTCGACGCGAAGGGCGAGATCCTCGAGCTCAAGAACACCGTCAACATCATGGTCGATCAGCTGTCGAGCTTTGCCGACCAGGTGACACGACTCGCGCGAGACGTCGGCATCGAAGGCCGCCTCGGCGGTCAGGCGGACGTGCGCGGCGTCTTAGGTACGTGGCGTAACTTGACCGACGCCGTGAACTCGATGGCCGCGAACCTGACGGATCAGGTGCGCAACATCGCGAAGGTCGCCACGGCGATCGCGAACGGTGACCTGCAGCAGAAGATCGTCGTCGAAGCGCGCGGCGAAATCCTCGAGCTCAAGAACACGGTCAATACGATGGTCGATCAGCTATCGGCGTTCGCCGATCAGGTGTCGCGCGTCGCTCGCGAGGTCGGTACCGAAGGCAAGCTCGGCGGCCAGGCGTCGGTCGAAGGCGTCCGCGGTACGTGGAAGGAGCTGACCGATAACGTCAATCAGATGGCGAGTAACCTGACGAACCAGGTCCGCGACATTTCGGCCGTCGCGACCGCGATCGCACGCGGTGACATGACACGGAAGATCTCCGTCGAAGTCCGCGGCGAGCTGCTCGATCTCAAGAACGTCATCAACACGATGGTCGACACGCTGAGCTCGTTCGCCGACGAGGTGACGCGCGTCGCGCGCGACGTCGGTGTCGAAGGCAAGCTCGGTGGTCAGGCTGCCGTGCGCGGCGTCGCCGGCACGTGGAAAGAGCTGACCGACAACGTCAACCAGATGGCGAGTAACCTGACGAACCAGGTCCGCGACATCGCCGACGTGACGACCGCCGTCGCGAACGGCGACCTGACGCGAAAGATCACCGTCGAGGTCCGCGGCGAGCTGTTGCAGCTCAAGAACACCATCAACACGATGGTCGATCAGCTCGGCTCGTTCGCCTCCGAGGTGACGCGCGTTGCTCGCGAAGTCGGTCTCGAGGGTGTCCTCGGCGGCCAAGCCGAAGTGCGCGGCGTGTCCGGCACGTGGCGCGAGCTGACGGACAACGTCAACGTCATGGCGCGTAACCTCACCGAGCAGGTGCGCGGCATCGCGACGGTCGTGACCGCGGTCGCCAACGGTGACCTCGATCGGAAGCTGAACCTCGCCGCTCGCGGTGAGATCGCGACGCTCGTCGATACGATCAACAACATGATCGATACGCTGTCGACGTTTGCCGAGCAGGTGACCGGTGTCGCCCGCGATGTCGGTGTCGATGGCCGCCTCGGTGGTCAGGCCGACGTGCCCGGCGCCGCCGGCGTGTGGCGCGACCTGACGAACAACGTCAACGAGCTCGCAGGCAACCTGACCAATCAGGTCCGCGCGATTCGCGACGTCGCGACCGCCGTGACGCAAGGTGACCTGACGCGGTCGATCACGGTCGAAGCACGCGGCGAGATCGCGCAGCTCAAGGACACCGTCAACCAGATGATCCGCACGCTCGCGGAGACCACGAAGGTCAACCAAGAGCAGGACTGGTTGAAGACGAACGTCGCGCGGTTCACTCGCATGCTGCAGGGTCAACGCGATCTGTTGACGGTTGCTCGTCAGATCTTGAACGAGCTCGCACCGCTCGTGAACGCACACCACGGTGCGTTCTACATGACGGAGACCGACGACGAAGGTCAGGTCCTCCGGCTGTTCGCGTCGTACGCGTACCAGGAGCGCAAGCACATCGCGAATGTCTGGCGGTTCGGTCAAGGACTCGTCGGTCAGGCCGCACTCGAAGGCAAGCGAATCGTGCTATCGAGCGTCCCGAAGGATTACATCCAGATCACGTCGGCACTCGGCGAGTCGACGCCGCACGCGATCGTCGTCGTCCCGATCTTGTTCGAAGGCGAGGTCAAAGGCGTCATCGAGCTCGCGTCGTTCGAGAAGTTCAGTGGCATCCAGCTCGCGTTCCTCGACCAGATGCTCGAGTCACTCGGCATCGTGATCGCGACGATCGAAGCGACGATGCGCACCGACGAGCTGCTCCGCCAATCGCAGAGCCTGACGGAAGAGCTGCGCAGCCAGCAGGACGAGCTGCAGCAGACCAACGAGGAGCTCGAGGAGAAGGCGCATCAGCTCACCGAGCAAAAGGCCGAGGTCGAGAAGAAGAACCGCCAGGTCGAGCTCGCTCGCCAGGAGCTCGAAGAGAAGGCGGAGCAGCTCGCGCTCACCTCGAAGTACAAGTCGCAGTTCCTCGCGAACATGTCGCACGAGCTGCGCACGCCGCTGAACTCGCTGTTGATCCTGTCGCGCCAGCTCGCCGACAACGCGGAAGCGAACCTGACCGACAAGCAGATCCGGTATGCCGAGACGATCCGGCAGGCCGGTACGGATCTCATGACGCTGATCAACGAGATTCTCGATCTCGCGAAGATCGAATCTGGAACGATGGCGGTCGAGATCGGTGCCGTTCGGTTCGGCAACCTGCGCGACTACGTCGATCAGACGTTCCGTCAGGTCGCCGAAGAGAAGGGGCTCGGGTTCAGCGTCGAGCTCGAAGAGGGCATCCCGCAGACGATCGAGACCGACGACATGCGGCTCCGTCAGGTGCTCCGCAATCTGCTCTCGAACGCGATCAAGTTCACCGAGCGCGGACGCGTCAAGCTGAAGATCTCGCGGCCGACACCCGACGTGATCGCGTTTGCCGTCACCGATACCGGCATCGGCATCCCCAACGACAAGCAGCGGTTGATCTTCGAGGCGTTCCAGCAAGCGGACGGCTCGACCAGCCGCAAGTACGGTGGCACCGGCCTCGGTCTCGCGATCTCGCGCGAGATCGCGGGTCTCCTCGGCGGCGACCTGCGCGTCGACTCGACCGTGGGCCAGGGCAGTACGTTCACGATGTACTTGCCGACGGTCTACCGCCAGCGCGACACGCGCGCTCAGGGTCGCGTCGCGATGGCGATGCCGACGCCGATGATCGACACGCCGGAGTCGACGACGCAGACTCTCAATCGTCTCGAGCCTTCCCGCATGGAGATCCAGGGGTCGGGGCCGATCGTCTCGGGGATCAGCGCGACGACTCTCAGTCGCGCGATTCCGGACGACTACGAGGCGCTCGAGCCGGGAGATCGCGTGCTGCTGGTCGTCGAGGACGATCTGACGTTCGCGATGACGATGCTCGAGATGGCGCGTGCGTCAGGCTTCAAGGGCGTCGTCGCGACGTCTGGACATCAGGCGCTCGAGCTCGCGCGCACGGTCAAACCCGATGCGGTCACGCTCGATCTGCGGCTCCCCGATCTCGATGGTTGGGTGCTGCTCGATCGGCTGAAGCACGACGCGGCGACCCGGCACATCCCGGTGCACGTCGTCTCCGGTCTCGATGAGGAGCGCCGCAGCTTGCAGTGCGGTGCGCACGGATTCCAGCAGAAGCCGGTGAGCCACGAGGCGCTCAAGGAAGGCCTCGACGACGTGCGTGGCTTTGTCGAGCGGCGCGTCAAGCAACTCCTGGTCGTCGAGGACGATCCGGTCCAGAGCCAGGCGATCAGCGATCTGATCGGCGACGGCGATGTCGAGACGACCACCGTCTCGTCGGGCGAGATCGCGCTTCAGTCGCTCGAGCAGAAGCCGTACGACTGCGTCGTGCTCGATCTCCGGTTGCCCGGCATGAGTGGCTTTGACTTGATCGAGCGGATCAAGGCCGAGCCGCGGCATCGCCGGTTGCCGGTGATCGTCTACACGGGTCGCGACCTGACGCCCGAGGACAAGGAGCGGCTGCACGGCCTCGCGCAGACCGTGATCGTCAAGGACGTCACGACGATGGAGCGCCTGCTCGACGAGACGGCGCTGTTCCTCCATCGCGTCGAGGCAAACCTGCCCGAACGCAAGCAGCGCGTGCTGCGCCGTCTCGCGAAGAATGATCCGCAACTTGCCGAACGCCGCGTGCTCGTGGTCGACGACGATCTGCGCAACATCTTCGCGCTGACCTCGCTGCTCGAAGGTCACAAGATGAACGTGATCTATGCCGAGAACGGGCGCCGCGCGCTCACCAAGCTCGAAGAGAACCCCGACATCGACGTCGTGCTCATGGACATCATGATGCCGGAGATGGACGGCTACGAAGCCTTGCGCAAGATCCGCGAGAATCCGGAGTGGAAGACGCTACCGGTGATCGCGCTGACCGCGAAGGCGATGAAGGGCGATCGCGAGAAGTGCCTCGAGGCCGGCGCGAGCGACTACATCACGAAGCCGGTCGACGCCGACCAGCTGCTCTCGCTGCTGCGGGTCTGGCTCTACCAGGCGTAGCGTCCGTCCGTGTCACGAACGCCCGAAGTCATCCGCGCGCGCTGACCGCAAGCGAGGTCGCCACGCTCGCAAGTCCGTAGCGCGATCGACGTATCGGCGGCTAATCCGCCGGGTTGGGTGAACAGCTCGGTGTGTCGAACGTCAGTGCGTCGATCGCACGTGCGAGATCGGGACGCGGTCCGATCGGCTGGCTGACGTCGGCGGCTTGCGGTGTGCCTGTGCGGCGCAACAAGTCGCGCACGACCGCCGGTGGCAACGTGGTCCCATGGGCCTTCGCATAACTCTCGAGCAACACGGCCGCACCCGCGACGATCGGTGACGCCGACGACGTGCCCGAGAAATTGTCCGTATAATGACGGTCCGTGTACTTGTGATCGACCTCGTGGTCGCACGACTGCAGGTCGCCGTAGTCGAGCGTCGCGACCTTGCGACCCCAACCTTGAACGTCGAGGCGGGTGCCGTAGTTCGAGAAGTCGAGGCGTTTGCGATCGACGAAGCCTTCGCGCGCCGGACCGCCGGCACCGACCATGATCGCGCCGGAGTCGCGCGTCTTGCGCTCGAGCTTGCCCTTGTACGCCTTGTGGTCGAGGTTCTCGGCGCCGTTACCCGCGGCCTCGATCACGACGATGCCGCGGCGGGTCGTCATCGCGATCGCATCGTAGGCGTCGTCCCAGTACTCGACCGGCAAGTAGCGGCCGCGGGGCCCGCCACCCTGGAGCTCGATCAACAGGACATCGCCGGGACGGAGTTGCTCGGCGGCGGTGTCGATCGCGTCGGCGACCGAGGTATCGCCGATCGAAGACGTGAACACGCGTTCGACATCGGGTGCGAGGCCGACGACACCCTTGCCGTTGTCACGGCCGACGACCTCGCCGAGCACCGCGGTGCCGTGCGCGCGCCAGCTCTGATCCGGAATCCGCGCGCCGCCCGCGTGGGTGATTCGATCGCCGGGAAGATCCTCGTGCGCCGCATTCCAGTTGCCTTCGATATCGGCGAACCACACGCCCTGGCCGCGGACGCCGCGTCGCCACGCCGCCGGTGCATCGATGCCCTGCGGTGCCGGTCCGACGTAGCCCTGATACGCCTCGAACGACGGCGTGTTGATCGGGCAACTCGGATCCTCGTTGCTCGCGGAGAGGACTCCCGGCAGCGAGTACACCGGCGCGATGAACGCCTGTTCGATCTCGGGATCGTCGTGCAAGCGCTCGAGCAATGCATCGGCGAGCGATGCGCCGACCTCGACGTGGGTCCAGCGAGGCCGCGGATCGTCGGGCATCATCGTCGCGGGCTGGAGGTGCGTGAACAACGCCGCGCCGATCGGGCGCGCTCCCGGCCGGTGCTTGATGTGGATCGAGACGGTGCCGTGGGGCGCGATATCTTCTTGTTCTTGATCGATCCAGCGCAAGAACACGAGCAACAGGAACGCGATGAGCGCGATCACGAGGTATCGCCACGGAGAGGGGATGTCGGCGAGCCGCATCCACAGAGCGTATCCGACCTCCGGCGCCGGACAACCCAGATCGGTTCGCTAACAATACTTTACGTATGCCGCAATGCGTGCGCGCAGCCGCGCATCGAGCGCCGCGCAAGACGACCCCAATGCATCGGCGATCACGATCGCTTCCTCGCGATACGCGCGCCGCTTCTCGAGTGCCCAGTGCGCCGGCGGCTCGGCCATGTTGGTCGTCCGATCCGCGAGCTTGACGATCCAGATCTCGCGCGGCTGGAGCTTGATCCGTGTCAGCGAGTCGGCCATCTGCTCGGGCTTCGCGACGCGCGGATCCTTGCTGAGCGCGCGCACACCGTCGCTGACCGCGCGTCCGAATCGCGCCGCGAGATCGCCCGCGGTCGCACCCGTGTCTTCGATCGTGTCGTGGAGCAGCGCGCACTGGACCGCGAGATCCGGATCGGCGAGTTGCGCGGCCTGCAATGCCGCGATCACTTCAGAAGCAACCGTGACGACGTGCACGAGGTAGGGCAAGTCCGTGCCCGGAAATTTCTGGTCGTCGTGCTGCGTCGCGGCGAACCGCAGCGCCGCCGTGTACAGATCTACAGAGAACACGCGGTGAGTGTGCGCCTACTCGCGCAAGCCGTCGAGTCGCGCCGTCGCCGCGGCGGAGACACTCTCTGCTACGCGATCGGCGTGGGAATCGGCGTCGCGGATCGACAATTCCAGGCCCGCCCGCACCGTTGAGTCCTATAATCCCCGGATGGTCTGGGGGCGAATCATGGTGGCCTGTGTCGCCATGGGGGCGTGCGGACGGTTCGGCTTTGAAGAGGCCCGGGACAGGAGCGACGCCGATGCGCTCTCCGGTGACGGCGTCTCCGGCGACGGCTCGGCGGCACTCCGTTGCTCGAGCCTGCCGGCGAGTTGTGGGCCCACCGGGATCTCGTCCTGCTGCGGCAACCTGCTCGTCCCAGGCGGAACATTCAGGCGCAGCTTCGATGTCGGAGCCGATCTGATGTTCAACGACATGACACATCCCGCGACCGTGGCCGATTTCCGGCTCGACACCTACGAGGTGACGGTCGGCCGGTTTCGTCAGTTCGTGATGGCGGGAATGGGGACACGGCAACATCCGCCGGCCGAAGGCGCGGGTGCAAGAACGCTCAACGGATCACCGAATCAAGGTGGCTGGGACGCGAGCTGGAACGTGAACCTCACGACCGACACCGCTGCGCTGACCGCTGCCTTGAACTGCCCACTCATTCCGACGTGGACCGATGCGCCCGGTGCCAACGAGAGCCTGCCGATCGATTGCGTTACTTGGTTCGAAGCGATGGCGTTCTGCACCTGGGACGGCGGCTTTCTCCCAACGGAAGCGCAATGGAACTACGCCGCGGCCGGCGGTAGCGAGCAACGCGTGTATCCGTGGTCGAGCCCGCCGACCTCGACGGCGATCGACTGCTCGTACCTGAACTACAACGACAACATCATCGGCCCGTGCGACGGCAAGATGCACCGTGTCGGCGACAATTCACCGAAGGGCGACGGCAAGTGGGGCCAGGCGGACCTCGCCGGAAACGTCCGCGAATGGACGCTGGACTGGTACGTGAGCCCCTACGGCAATCCATGCACCAACTGCGCTGATCTGACCGTTACTCCGTACCGTTCCGTCCGCGGCGGCAACCTCGAGGATGATGCGATGATCATTCGTGAGGCCTACCGCAGCTACTTCGCGCCGACGTTCCGCAGCTTCGATTTCGGCGTGCGCTGCGCGAGATCTCCGTAGCTACCGGGGTGTCGTGAGCAACGGCCCGATCTGATCGCGCAGGTAGGTCTCCAGCATGCCGCCGAGCAAGACGCCAACAAGGAGCTAGCCATGATGACCACCGCCGTCGAGCCGACCGAAGACATCGCCGCGTTGCCCGCTGCCGTTCGCTGGCGACGCGCACTCGCCGCGCTCTCGCGGATCCTGGCACATCCCGAGGAGACCGAGCGCGTGCTCGAGTTCACGACGTACGCCAACGCCGGCGGCGGACAGCAGCGGATGGCCTTCTTCTACGGCGATCCGCGGAGCCGGCGCCTCTATGACGAGCACCGCGCGCTCGACTCTCACACGATCGACCTGGACGAGCTCGTGAAGCTTCCCGCAGACACGCTCGGCCACGCGTATGCGAGCTTCATGAAGCAAAACGGCCTCACCCCGGACGTGTTCGATGGAACACCGAAACATTTTCACGAGCCGCGCGCCGCGTACTTGGTCCAGCGCGTCCGTCAGTCCCACGATCTGTGGCACGTCGTGACGAACGCGAAGACCGACCCCGCCGGCGAGATCGCGCTGCAAGCGTTCACGTTCGCGCAGCTCCGCGCGCCGAGCGCAGGCATCCTCGCAGCGCTCGGGACGCTGCGCACGATCCGTTACTCGCGCCAGATCCTGCGCGACGTTCGCGAGCTGTATCGGCTCGGTCTCGCGGCGGATAACCTTGCCGTGTTTCCATGGGAGGACCACTGGGCAACGCCGCTCGCCGAGGTCCGGCGCTTGCTCGGGATTCCCGCCCAGCCGCGCGCGATCGGCGGGTACACCGCGGATCTGCTCGCCGCGTGATACAAGAAAGCATGGACAAGCGACCGGTCTCGTTGCGGCAACGCCTCGTGGTTCCGGCGGCGCTCGCGATCTCGATCGCAAGCGCGGTCGCGGCGATCTCGACGAACATCGGTTGTGGCACCGACAAGCCGCGCCTCGATGCCGGGCACGGTGACGGCGGCGTCGACACGCCGATCCTTTGATAGCGGCATCGCGACCCGGTCGGGTTGCAACACCGTAGCGGTCGCGCACGGCGCACGGCTCGCGCGTCGATGTTCGCGAGCGGTCGCGCACGGCGCACGGCTCGCGCGTCGATGTTCGCGAGCCGCGCGACATGATGCTCGGCTCACGTACCGCATCACGCACGACGGTGACGGGCTCGCCTCGTCGTGTTGTCGCGAGGGCTTGGCGCGCCGCCTGTCGTCTCTGGAGGCAACCGCGCACGGGCGAGGCGGTCTCGCACAGCTGCGCGCGACGTCGCATGTGGAATACACGAGACATGACGCGAGCAAAGGATTCGAGGGCACCTCGCACGTTGCGCGTTCCAGCCGCGCTGACACTGGTGCTCGCGGGGATCGCGCCGGCCGTCGCGGTGTCCGAGTACGGCGGCTGTAGCAACCGAGCCCCGGCCGTGGACGCGAGCTCGTCGGAGGATCGCCAGGACGCGCGGAACGCCGATGCGGGTCGCGAGGACGCGGCTCGCGAGGACGCGGGTCGCGAGGACGCGGGTCGCGACGCGCCCGTCGACGCCGGGCTCGATGCCCGAGCCGATGCACATCCCGACGCGCGGCCGGCCGACGCCGCCGTGCCCGCGGATGCTCCGATCGACACACCGGAAGTTTGATGAGCTACGGTGTCCCGGTCGGGACACGAGATGACGAAGGTGGCGCCATGACCTTGCGTTGGGTGCGGTCGCAACGTGCGGCGGTCGTCGACCTCGGTGACGACGTCGCGCTCGTCGGCCGCGATCGGATCGTGCGCAGGCTCGAAGGCGACAGTGCGGCGCTCGCGCGGGTCGTGATCGCGTTTCTGTCCCGGCCGCGGACGACCGACGAGGTGATCGCGCATGTCGAGGCACTCGCCGGTCCGCTCGGCGACAGACGTGCGGTCATCGAGCAGTTGCTCGCGCACCTCGCGGAGACCGGCGCGATCGCGAATCCGTCCGTGACCGCACCGCGTGGGCGCGCGGCGAACATTGTCGTCGCGGTCAGCGGCGCGATCGCCGCGAGCCACGTGCCTGCGCTGATCGCCGCGCTGCAGCGAGCCGGCCACACCGTCGAGGTCGCGCTGACACCGACCGCCGCCCGATTCGTCGCGTGCGATGCGCTCACCGCGATCCTCCAGCGCGAGGTCCACACGTCCCTGTGGCCGCGCGCGCCGCATGCACCGGTGCCTCACATCGCGCTGGCACGATGGGCCGATCTCGTCATCGTCTATCCGGCGAGCGCGACGACGATCGGCCGGATCGCGAATGGCGATTGCTCCGAGCTCGTCTCGGCGATCGCGACCGCGACGCGAGCACCGGTCGTGATCGTGCCCTCGATGAACGAGACGATGCTCGAAGCGCCTTCCGTGCAGCGCAACCTCGAGCTGCTGCGGGCGGACGGCCGTGTGATCGTCCACGGTGTGCCTTCGCAAGAAGTCGCCGAGGCACCGACGGTGCGGCACACGATCGCGGGCGCGGCGCCGGCGCCGAGCGAGATCGCCGCGATGCTCGACGCATTGCTCGAAGCGAACGTGCTCGTCGGCCGCGATCGTGAGGGTTCGGCGAGCGCGTGGGATGCGGCGTATCGCAGGCCGCTCGTTCCGTGGGCGAGCGACACCTGCGATCCCGATCTTGCCGCCGCGCTGGCCACGCACGCGCCCTCGCCGTGTCGCGTGCTCGATGTTGGTTGCGGCCTCGGCCAGGTCGCCAGGCATGCCGCCGGATCGGGCCATCGCGTCGTCGCCAGCGATATCTCCGAAGTCGCGCTGTCGCTCGCGCGCTCGCTCTCGGACCAAGTCGTCTGGCTCCGCGACGACATCTGCGCTTCGGCGCTCGCCGGCTCGTTCGACGTGATCGTCGATCGCGCGAGCTTGCACTCCCTTCCGGTCGCCCGCGCGCGAGCCTGGGCCACCTCGATGCGCCGGCTCGTCGCGAAGGACGGCGTCGTGATCGTCAAGTGTCATCGCGACGGCGTACCGGGTGTCACGACCGGCTGGACGAGCGAGGCACTCGCTGCGCTGCTCCCGGGCTTCACGCTCGTCTCCGAACAGGCGGCCGAGCTGCCCGGGCTCACCGATGGGACACCGATTCCGGCGCTGCTCCTCGTGTTCAGAACTTGAACAACGCCGCAGCAGACGCTGGAACCAGCGTGAGACCCATGGGACACCGTCCGTATGCGAGCCGCGATGACAGGAGCGAGTGGGTTACTAGGCGGCAATGTCGCGGCCGAGCTGCGTGCCGCGGGCCACACCGTCGTCGCGATAAGGCGCGCGGGTTCGAAGGTCGGACACCTCGATGATCTCGCGATCGAGTGGCGCGATGCCGAGCTCGGGCAGCCGAGCGCGTTGACGACCGCGTTTGCCGGCGCCGATGTCGTGTTCCACTGCGCTGCCGCGGTGAGCGTCAAGCGCGAGGTCACGCCCGAGATGACGGCGGCGAACGTGACCGGCACGCAGAACGTGATCGACGCGTGTGTCGCCGCACGGGTCAAGCGCCTCGTGCATACGTCGTCCGTCGTCGCGATCGGGCTATCGACCGACGGCAAGCCGTGCGACGAGACCGCGACGTGGAACTTCGATCGCGAAGGCCTGCTCGACGCGTATGCGATCACGAAGCATCGAGCCGAAGAGCTCGTGCACGCCGCGAAGGATCGCCTCGACTGCGTGATCGTCAACCCGACGTTCATGTTCGGTCCGCGCGACGCACGGCCGAGCTCGGGCAAGATGATCGTCGATGTCGTGAAGCGCC
Source organism: Myxococcales bacterium (assembly GCA_028287115.1). Lineage (GTDB taxonomy): Bacteria > Myxococcota_A > Polyangia > Haliangiales > Haliangiaceae > JABFXX01. Next base: position 8,319 of record JAQBQF010000048.1, on the reverse strand, counting down.
GGATCCCGGGTTGGACCGACGGCTACAACAACTTCGTCGACGTACGGGACGTCGCGCGCGGCATGATCGCGGCCGCGGAGCGCGGTCGCCGCGGCGAGCGCTACATCCTCGCGGGTCACGATATGACGTACGGCGCCGTGTTCCAGCTGATCGCGCAGATCGCCGGCGTCAAACCTCCGCGATTTCGGATTCCGTCGCCGATCGCGAAGCTCGTCGGCAAGTGGGGCGACTTCGTCGAGTCACGCGGCAAGGAGCCGGTCGTCAACTCGACCCAGATCAAGTACGCGTACACCGACAAGTTCCGGTTCGCGAGCGACAAGGCCTCCCGCGAGCTCGGCTACCACGTCAGCCCGCTCGAGCCTGCGATCCGGGACGCGCTCGCCTGGTTTCGCGCGCGCCACATGATCTAACGCCGCTTGTGCTCTTCGAGATAGCTCTTGCCGCGGGTCATCAGCGAGCGAAAGCCTTCGAGGTCGTTCGCGCGGACGACCGAGCGCAGGCGTTCCACCGCGTACAACAAGGCGGCGAGCGACTCGGTGCCGTAGTCGTTGAGCGTCTGGATCTCGAAGTACAGATCAGGGTTCTCGCCCGCGACCTTCGCGGCGACGCCGAGCTGCGCGTCGAACGTCGTCGAGGACAGCGTCGCGAGCTTCGGGGCCGCTTCGCCACTTTCGGCGAGCGCCGTGAAGAAGGCGATGTTGAGCGCGTGCGAGAGCCCGAGCACGTACGCGATCAGGCGATCGTGACTCTCGAGATCCATCTCGACGAGCGTTGCCATCGTCGGCTCGAACAGCGCGCGCGCTGCCGCGGTGGCCTCCGGTGACCCGAGATCGACGAAGATCACGTGGCGTCCGCTCAGCAGCTCGGTATCCGGGCCGAACATCGGATGCACCGACGTCACGCGTGCGCCGGCCGCCCGCAACGCCTGCAGGCCTTTGCGCAGCGGGCTCTTGAGCGAGCCGACATCGAAGATGATCCCTTTCGGCGGCGACGCGGCCATCTCTTCGAGGATCTGCGCCGTGGCGGACATCGGCGCGGCCACGATCACGAGCTCGTGATCGAGCGTGACCTTGCGCCAGTCGCGATGATTCGTGACACCCGCGGGACCGTCGCTCGGATCGGCGATCTCGACCGTAAAGCCCTGCGCGGCGAGATACCGGACGAACCACCGGCCCATATGCCCGCCGCCGCCGATCACGATCGCGCGACGTCCTGAACCCTCGCCGCTCGCGAGGACCATGTCCTTCTCCTGGACCGTCAGGGAGCCGCGAATCAACGCGAGGATCAGCTCCTCGCCCATCGAAGGCGGCAACCCGTGATCGACCGCGGCCGCGCGGGCCCGTTCGACGACATCTCGCTCCTGACGGTAGTCACGCGTCGGCATGCCGATCTCGCGCTTGACGGCGCCGATCCGTTGCGCGACCACCTGACGCTTCGAGACGAGCGCGAGGATGTCGCGATCGATCTGACCGAGCTCGGTGCGGAGGGGATCAAGCCGTGCGCGTGGGTCGTCCGACATGCGCCGGAGGGTACACGCTCAGACCGCGCGCCGGATCCCGATCTGCCGCTGCAAGTTGTACGTACGCCAACGCTGCAGCGTCCGAAACGCGTCGTGGGCAGCCGCGACGATCGCATCCCCGACCGTCAGCGAGGTCGCGACGCGATCCATCGCGACGCCGAGCGCGCGCCACATCGAGCCGGTTTGTCCCGCGTAGCACGACAGGTACGACGCAGCGCCCGTCATGTCGGTGGGCAATTGCATTTCGAGGTGACGCAAGATCACGGAGCTCGCGAGGAGCGGTCGCTCGACGACGTAGAGCCAGCCGAGTGCAGCGGCCGGGCTGCGCAACACCGGGATGCTGGTGCACACCGGCAGGCTAACGATGTCCTGGCGCGGGACGCCGAGCTTCGATAGATCGCGCAACACGAAGCTCGACTTCGTGCGAGCGCGGACGTCGATCACATCGGCGAGGCCCGGTGTCGTCGCGAGTGCGGCCTCGAGCGGAACGAGCGTCCCGTAGACGCGCCCGAGATACGTCTGGTAGTCGGTTACCGTCACGGTCGGCTGGAACAGGAACCGATCGAGGTCGCTGTCCGCCTCTGCATGGTGGACGAGCGTCTCGGCACCTAGCCTGGTCAGCATCCGCGGCTCACCCATCGCGGCGGAGGCGATGCAAATTACATACGATCCGGTACCCCGAGCGTGATCGCGCGGTTACTCCGTATCGCACCTGCGCGATTTCGCCACAGTGCGCTCGGGAGCACGTGCGTACTCGCGCGCGTGTCTTGGCCGCACCGTGAGACAGGCCCTACGCTGGACGGTGCGCGATGACGACCTTGGCGACCAGGTGCGGCTCGCTCGAGTCGACGACAAAGCCGATCTCGGCGAGCAGCGCGGCGAGATCGTCGTCGAGGTAGTCGTTATAGAACGGCTCGTGAAACTCCTGCGGGAAGCCGTGGAGCACTTCGCCGAGCTGCGGACTGTCCGCGATCTGCGCCGAATCTTCGAGCACGACAAGGCCGCCCGGCTTGCACACGCGAAACATCTCGCGCACCACATTGCGGCGCGCGTTGCGCGGAAGCTCGTGGAACATGTACACGCTCGTCACGACGTCGAACGTCGAATCCGCCCACGGCAATGCCTCGCCATTCTCGACGGCGAGCGTCAGCTCCGAGACATCGGAGAGCCGCTTGCGCGCGAGCCGAATATAGGCCGGCGACAGATCGACTCCGTGGAGACGCATCGTCGGAAACGTCCGCGCGAACTGATGCAACGTGCGACCGGTTCCGCAGCCGACGTCGAGCAACTTGATGCGACCGGCGCTGCCCGCTGCGCGCACGTGCGCGGTGACCGGCGGGATGATCTGGCGCCGCATCACATCGGCGGTGCCGCGGAACAACAACTCGACGCCGAGCTCGTAGACCTCGGCGGAGAACTCGCTGAAGTAACCGTCGGTCTGCCAATGAAACGTGCGCCGGTAGTACGGCGGGAACCGGTCTTTATCGACGTCCGGAATATCCTTGTAGTCGTTCTTGCGCATGCGCTGGACGACCCGCGGCGCATCGCGCAGCAGGCGCGGGAGCTCTCGCAGATACCGGCGAACGGGAATGTCGAACAACAGCTCGCGCGGATAGACGCCGGCTTCGACGTTCGCGAGATCGCGACGGTGAAGCTCGGTGCGTCGATGCTGCAAGAGCTTCCACGCCTCGTAGTCGATCGCTGGACGCTTGTTGCGCGAGAGCAGCCGCGCTGCTTCCTCCATCACCGTCGCGTTGATCAGAAACGACAGGTGCTGCGAGTGATACGCGAGACGATCGATCCGGCTCAGCATTTATGGGCTTGTCCTCATCGCGCCTTGCGTCGCTTAGGTCTAGCAATCACGAGTGCACACACAACGCCAAACACGAGTGCGGCAGGACCCGATCCCGAGCCGGTGTCACAACAACCTTTCGGAGGCGGGCCGCTGCCGCTACCGGCTGCGTCGGGAGGACCATCGACCGGCGCGGCACACGAGATCGCGGTCGACGTGATCCCGAGCTGCATCGCGAGGCCACACCACGTCGGCACACAGTCGTCGTGTTGCGATGTCCCGGCGGGACAGTCGACCGGCGCGAGGATGTCCTGGAACCTCAGCACGCCGGTCCAGGTGGTCTCGTTTGTCGACTTCATGATGCCGTAACCGTCTCCGGTGATCGGCATCGATCCCGGAATGTCGTAGTTGAGCGTGCAGGCCCACAGCTCACCTGCCGTGTTCTCGTACAGGCAGTTGATGTGCGGCGCTCCGGTGACCGTGGTCCAGGTCGCTCCACCGTTGACGGACTTCTGAGTTCCGGAGAGCTGGGTCGCGGCGATGAGGTCACCGTTCGCGCGGGCGACGAAATGAATCGGCTCGCTCTTGGTCAGGATCTTCGTCCAGGTCGTGCCACCGTCGACGCTCTTGTAGATGCCCTCGGTGTTCGTGCCGTTCTCGAGCGACACCTTGGCGTACAGCGTGTCGACACCTGCCGCTGTCGTGACGCCGACGATCTCGATCTGCGAGTTGTTCGAGGTGGTGAACCCCGTCGTGCCCATCGCCGTATACGTCGACCCGCCGTTGACGCTCTTGAACAGCAGGAACACTTTCGGGTTGGGCGCGTTGTAGCGATAGCCGGCCAGATAGACGTGCGCCGCGTTGGCGCGCGTGACTACGATCGACTGCCACCAGTCGCCGACCATGCCGGGCATCGCCGACACCGGATACGTGACGCCGTTGTCGGACGTCTTGTACACGCGCGAGTCGCCGGGATGTGGAGGCGTCGCATTCGGGATCGCCGGATCGGCGAGTGCGACGTAGACCGCGTTGTCGGAGCCGATGCCGTTCGCGGAGACGAACGAGGTGCCGAACTGCGTCGCGTTGAACACGCAGCCGTCGTCGTTCTTCTTGAGGCCGTCGAACGTCGTCGCATACAGCGAGCCTTGCGACGTATACGCGTAGTACGGATCGTACATGCCGCCGTACCCGACGGCCTTCTCGCACATCCAGTGCCAGGTCGCGCCGTTATCGTGCGACACCAGCAGGCCGAACGTCATGCCGGCGTAGATGTCCGACTCGTGCCCGATTCGAAAGTGAATCGTCGATGTCGCGGGTGGACGTCCATTCGCGGCTGCGGAGCCGACCAGCGCCGCGAGCATCAAGACCCCGAGGGCAATTCGCCTCATATAGCTGCAGAGTAACGAGGGAATCCGCCTGGGGCCAGTCTCATCTCATGACACCGACACCGGGGGTGTGATGCGCGAAACGTCGACGACGGTGCGCCCGGCGTGACTTTCCGGGGGTTCAGGCGCGCCGGCGGGCCCGAACCATGCGGACGAGCGGTGCGATGAGGCGGCGATCGGCGATCAGCGCGGTCTTCTCGGCGCGCGACAGCTGCTTGATCGCGTACTCGAGCTGCAGGGCCTCGCTCTTGTCGGAACACCGGCGCTTGACCGCGATCTGGATAGGCCCGCGCGATCGCGTGTAGCGCGCGCCCTTGCCGGCATTGTGTGCGGCCATCCGAGCCGCGAGGTCGTTCGTGATCCCGCAGTAGAGCGATCCGTCCGCGCACCGCGCGAGATAGACGAACCAGCGGCCCATCAGCCGATCTTGTGCTCGATCTCGGGGGGCGACGCGAAGAACCGGTTGCGCTTGGGATCGTTGAAGCGCTTGTAGTCGATCAGCCACGGCGTGACCTGCGCGGTGCCGTTCTCGAGCCGAATCGTCGCGGCCATCGGCGTGACGGTGCGGTAGCTCGACTCGAGCGGCAGGTCGTCGTTGTCCGAGCCGCCGGCGGAGAACAGGCAGATCAGCGACGCGGGATCACCGTAGAGCGGCTTGAAGCCGGCGTCGACCTTCTCGTGACCGCGCACCATCATCGAGCAGCCGAGGCGCGCCATGAACGCTTCGAACTGCTTGCGCCCGAATGGGAACCGCGCGTTCTGCGCCTGCAGATCGTCCGGGATGTGATCGGCCGTCGACGGATCGCTCCACAGCATCTGGAACCGGAGATCCGGATCGTTGAGCGAGCTGAAGTCGACGAGCTTGCTCTTGATGTCGGCGTCGCGCGGGATCCCGGCGTGGACGAACATCATGTCGTCGAAGAACAGCATGTTCGGCAGCTCTTCGAACATCTTCATGTACTCCTGGAACACCTCACCAGGAATATGGCCGATCAGCGTATTGATCGCCTCGGCCGGCTTCACGCCGCCGTAGATGCGCCCGCGATACTCGATGTAGTACTCGTGGTTGCCGCGAAGCGGAAACACGTGGTCGGGCGCGGCGAGATAGAGCTGCATCACCGTGCGCAGCACGCCGTTGTAGCTGAACATGCCGCGATCGATGTAGTCGCCGAGCAGCACGAGCTTGGGCTCGGGCTTGCGCTTGTCGAGCTTCCACGCCTCGAGCTTCGCGAAGAAGTCGGCCTGGAGCAGCGCGCCTTTGAGACAGCTATAGCAGCCGTGCAGATCGCCGAGGACGGTGAGGTCGTACGTCTGGTCCGGCGCCGCGGGATGAACGTAGACGTGTCCGTCGAGGAAAGGCTTCTGCCCTGCGAACTCGCCGGCGGTGTGCTTGCCGACGAGCTTGCCCTTGCCGGCGTCGCGCTGGATCTGGAGCTGCGCGGTGAACCGGCGCATCAGGTCGAGATCGGCCTCGATCTGCTCTTTGATCCGGCTCGGATCCGCCGAGTAATGCGACTCGAGCTTGGCGAGCAATGGGTGATCGTCTGCTCGCGGCTTGAGCGCCGATGGGCCCTCGATCGCGACCTTGCCGGTCGGGATCAGCTCGATGTCCGAGTCGGCGAGCGGCGTCGGGTTGTCGAGCAGCGCTTCGATCTCCTGGCGGAACTTCGCCTCCGACGGATGAACCGATCCGTCGGCGTAGATCAGCTCGTCGATCGTCGAGAGGAGCTCGTTCTGGTTGTCGCGGCCGAAGCTCTGAAAGATCTCGTAGCTGCGTAGCTTGAGCTTCGAGTAGACGAACTTCTCGACGTCTTCACCGTCGGCGACCGCCTCGTCGAACAGGCTCTTGACCTGGCGATCGACCTGCTCGAACACCTCGTGAAAGTGCGAGACGAACTTCGCGACGACCTCATCGCGCGTCTTTTGATCGGCATCGGGCATCCCGGCCTTCGCACGCGCGGTCACGAGCTGGCGAATGTAGATCCGGACGAACGTCTTCTCGGTGAAGTCGAACTCGCCATCGATGTACCCGAACGCGGTCAGGTAGAAGATGATCGCGTTCATCTGCTGTTCGGCGACGTCTGGGTTCGTGCTGAACGTGAGCATGCTGCCGTCGAGCTTGCCTCGACTAGAAGAACCCGTGCAAGCCGCTGCCACCAATTGATCCGGCACTCGCATCGGGCGCACTATGAACCGTGGCGGGCTTGCCCCTGCGCGCGATCTGACCTCGGCAATACCTCGTTACAAACCGAGGAACAGCCGGCCCCAGGCGGTGTATTCGCGGAGACACCAGCGCACGGCACGCCGGCGATCCGCGTACTCGACACTCTCGGCGAGATGCCAGACGCGCGGCTGCAAGCCCGCCTCGCGAAACAGCCGGGCCGCACGGCGACCGTGGAACGGCTGAGTGACGATCCAGATCCGTCGCACGCCCAGCGGCTGCAGCAACCGCGCGGTCTGCGATGCATTCTCGCTCGTCCGCTGCGATGCAGCCTCGACGAGGATCGCGTCCCGCGGCACACCGGCGGCGACCAGCCCCTCGGCGATCGCCTCGGCCTCCGCGCGCGGCGCACCTTGCGTGATGCCGCCGCTCGCCACGATCCGCGGCGCCCCACCCGACTTGAACAGGGCCGCGGCCGCGGCGATGCGCTCGTCGAGGACCGGCGTTCGTGACCCGCTCCGAGACAGCGGCGCACCGAGCACGACGATCGCATCGCGCACCTCGGGCGACGTCTCACCGACGACGAGTGGACGCTCGAGGATGCTCGCGAGGTGATCGAAGACCACGGACTCACCTCCCCACATCGGCTCGGATCACGGGAAGTCGTCGTGCGTCCATGGCATCAGTTTTCCGGGATCCCGATCGAGCCGTCGTTTGCAACCGGGAGTGCGAGCGCGCCTGCGACCGCGTCGAGATTCAGCGGGCCATACAGGTGCGGGAACGAATCTCCGTCGGCCGCCTCGTAGCGGACTTCTGCGCGCAACCGATCTTCGCGAATCGTCAGCAGCACGAGCTCGCGCTGCCCTCGAAAGAACCGGTTCGCGGTGGTGACCCACTGGCGATCGGTGGACAGATGGATGAAGCCCTCGGTCTCGAGCGACGGCGCTCGATACTCACCAGCTCGCTGGGCCGCTTCCCAGGCCACGCGCTTCGTGATGTGGAACAAGCTCATCGCTGCGGCGCGTGCCACACGACGGTCTTCGTCTGGCCCATCACGAGATCGTAGGGTTCGAGCCGACCCATGTCGTCGAGGTTCCACTCGTTGAACGACTGGGCCGTGCCATCGTCGACGGTCCGTCGAGGAGCTACGATGACCGCCTTCGTCCCCTGCACAGCGATCTTGTAGCGATCCGCGACCAGCAGCTCTCTGACGTGGAGTGGCCGCCCGACCCTGAGGCTGGTGGAGATGCGCCCGGATTCGCCGTCGTCGAGATCGACGTCGAGCTTGATCGTCACGTCGGCGCCATGTGTCTCGATCGTTCCTTGATCCGTACGATCGATCACGACGAACACGCGGCAGGCACCGTCCCGACATTCGGCGCCGACCGTGTGCTTGGCGGCCTTGGTGTCCTTCCAGAGCACCTGCGTCGCCTCGACCACGCGCTCGGTCTCCGGCTTCGAC